>NZ_JBYCZS010000073.1:0-204 GCF_057586355.1 Caulobacter sp. SRI_008 | reverse complement strand
ACGTGAGCCGTGTTGATCGTGATGCCGCGGGCCTTTTCTTCCGGCGCGGCGTCGATGTCGGCGTAGTTCTTGGCGGTCGCGCCGCCCGACTTCGCCAGCGTGATCGTGATCGCGGCCGTCAGCGTCGTCTTGCCATGGTCAACGTGACCGATGGTGCCGATGTTGCAGTGCGGCTTATTACGTTCGAACTTTTCCTTGGCCATC
>NZ_JBYCZS010000072.1:0-233 GCF_057586355.1 Caulobacter sp. SRI_008 | reverse complement strand
AAGCCCTCGCCGCCCAGCGCCACCGTCTCCAGGCCGACATGCATCAGGATTTCCGCGCCGTTCTCAGCCCGGATCGTCACCGCATGACCCGACCGGTGCACGCTCAACACCGTTCCGTCGCAAGGCGAAACCAGCACCGCCCCCACCGGATCGATCGCCACCCCGTCCCCCAGCATCCGCTCCGCGAACACCGCGTCCGGAACCTCCTCCAACGGCCCCGCCCAGCCCGCCAA
>NZ_JBYCZS010000071.1:0-240 GCF_057586355.1 Caulobacter sp. SRI_008 | reverse complement strand
TTCTCAGATGGGAGACGCCTCGCCCGACCTGACCGCCGCACGCGGTGTTGAGTTTTGAGAGACCCCTCACCCGACCTGCTTCGCAGGCCACCCTCTCCCGCAAGGGGAGAGGGAACGGGTGGGCGTCCCCGCGCTTTCGCTGCGAGTGGATGAAGGAGAGCGGAGCGCCCGGGCGACGCCCGGAGGTGCTTTGTGTTGTTACCGTTTCGACGAAGCCGTGCGCTCCGCGCGGTCGTTTGG
>NZ_JBYCZS010000070.1:0-277 GCF_057586355.1 Caulobacter sp. SRI_008 | reverse complement strand
TCTCAACACCGCGTACAGTGGTCAGGCCGGGCTCGGGGCCTGATCCCTCTCCCCCGTAAAATCCCCGCGAAAGCGGGGACCCAGGTGTTCTATCGTCGAGCGCCGTGGGTTTCAGAAAAAGCCTGGGTCCCCGCTTTCGCGGGGATTTTACGGAGTTGGGGCGGCCTTACGCACGCTGCTCACATGGCGTACTCGTAAAAGAGTCCAACCAACTCAACGCCCTACAACTTTATAACCCCAACTTATCCTCCCCCACTCAACCCGCCCCATAATCAAA
>NZ_JBYCZS010000069.1:0-315 GCF_057586355.1 Caulobacter sp. SRI_008 | reverse complement strand
CCTTTCGGTGCCATTCCTCCCCCGTGAAACGGGGGAGGGGGACCACGAAGTGGTGGAGGGGGCGAGACTGGGCTCCGTGCCTGACTGCTCTCCTCCCGTAAAATCCCCGCGAAAGCGGGGACCCAGGCTTTTTCTGAAGCCCCAGGCGCTCGACGATAAAACACCTGGGTCCCCGCTTTCGCGGGGATTTTACGGTTGGGGGCCTGCGGACGGGGACAGAGCGCCCTTCATCCCCGCCGATCTCAGCACGAACCCCAACCAATCCAACCCCTTGCAACTTTCTCAGCGCTCTGGATCAGACGCGCTGAAACCCGC
>NZ_JBYCZS010000068.1:0-329 GCF_057586355.1 Caulobacter sp. SRI_008 | reverse complement strand
GCGACCAGGTCTTCGAAGGCCTTGATCCTGGTGAAGATCTCGCGCGCCAACCGTGCTTTCAACTGCTTCAGGCTTTCGATCTGCTCGTCGAGACTGGCGGCAAGATCGGGCAGCGTCACGTGCTCCATGGAGGTCTTGAGCTGGGCGGTCAGGTCGCTGATCTGCTCGTAGGCCGTCATCCGTTCGGCCAGCTCGATCAGGCGGAGATCCTGCGCCGCCCGCACCGTGTCCACCTGGGCCGTCGCCGCTGCGATCAGCGCCGCGTCGATCCGATCGGTCTTGGCGCGCAGCCGCTTGAGCCTTGCAAACAGCCGCACCTCCAGCGGCTG
>NZ_JBYCZS010000067.1:0-334 GCF_057586355.1 Caulobacter sp. SRI_008 | reverse complement strand
CGAACACACCTTCCGGTGAGCCCATCGTTTAGCGCCCGATGTCGGCGGAGGCGGCTATCTATCCAACCTCGAATTCCGTGTCAAATCGTTTTTTCAAAACTTTCTGACCCAGTGCCGAACCAGGGAAGAACCCCGGACCGGCGAGTTGGCAGCTTCTAAAGAAACCACCAAACCCTGTCAAGCAATTCTTTCCAAGAAAGTCTTGCCCGACTTCTTCGCTTCAACTTCCGAATTCTTGCGAACTCTTCCATCTCTGCGACTGGGTGGGCGCTTCTAGTGAAGCAATCCTGCCCAGTCAACCAACTCTTTTCATCATCTTCCGAAGAACCGAAGC
>NZ_JBYCZS010000066.1:0-394 GCF_057586355.1 Caulobacter sp. SRI_008 | reverse complement strand
CGCTGGCGGCTGCTGCAGTCGCTGCCGGGCGTGGGGCCGATCGTGGCCGCCAGCCTGGTCATTCGCATGCCCGAGCTGGGCGCCCTCCAGCGTGGCCAGCCCGCCAGCCTGATCGGCGTGGCTCCCTTCGACCGCCAGTCGGGCCAGTGGCGTGGCCAGAGCTTCATCGGCGGCGGACGAAGCCGGCCTCGCCGCATGCTCTACCTCGCCGCCATCGCCGCAAAGCGCTTCGATCCCGGCTTCAAGGCCTTCGCCGACCGCCTGCTCGCGGTCGGCAAACCACCCAAGCTCGCCATCGTCGCCGTCATGCGAAAGCTCATCGAGGCCGCAAACCTCGTCCTCGCACGACAGCAGCCCTGGGTGCGCCAAGCCTGATCAACATGGTTGCTCACCC
>NZ_JBYCZS010000065.1:0-532 GCF_057586355.1 Caulobacter sp. SRI_008 | reverse complement strand
CTCGACGCCACCGACCCTCTCCAGCCATACGGGTACAATCCGCTGCGCCGCGTCCGGGACGACAAGATCCCGCTCGCGGCCTCCGGCCTCCTAGAGACCCTCCGCAAGCTCTGGCCCGCCGCCTGGGGCGTGCGCATGGAGCACGTGCTGCGCAACAGCCTCTACACGCTCCTAGAGCGCGACGGCTCGACGCTCCCGGACATCCTTCGCCTGTATCGAGACGCGGCGTTCCGGCGGAGCGTCGTTGCCGGGATCCGCAACGATGTGGTGCGGGCGTTCTGGCGCGACGAGTTCGACCGCTACACCGACCGCGCCCAGGCCGAGCTCGTGGGGCCGATAGCGAACAAGCTCGGCGCGCTCCTCGTCGATCCCTTGATCTACCGCGTCCTCGTGACGCCGAAGCATGACCTGCGCCTCAGAAGCCTCATGGACGAGGGCCGGGGGCTCATTGTGAACCTGTCGAAAGGGCACATCGGCGAGGACGCCGCCACGCTTCTGGGAAGCATCCTGGTCTCAACATTGGGCCTCGCCA
>NZ_JBYCZS010000064.1:0-545 GCF_057586355.1 Caulobacter sp. SRI_008 | reverse complement strand
TGAGGTCCAGGTCGCCGAGGGCCAGGCGGTTTCGGCCGGCGAGGCGCTGATCGGCTTTGATCTGGATCTGCTCGCCCGCAAGGCCAAGAGCCTGATCACGCCGGTGGTCATTACCAATCCCGAGGCGTTCTCGATCGTCCGGCGGGCGCAGGATGCCGAGACGCAGGCCGGTGGGTTCCTGATGGAGCTGGTCCCGGTGGCGGGCGCTGCGGTGGTCGAAACAGTCGCCGAAATCGAGATCAGCCGCCAGATCGTCGTGCCGCTGGCGCATGGCATCCACGCCCGTCCGGCGGCGCGGATCGCCGAGACTGCGCGGGGCTTCGCGGCCGAGATTTCGATCGTGGCCGGTGGCCGCCGTGCGAGCGCCCGCAGCCCGGTCGGGGTGATGGCCCTGGCCGTCAAGCTGGGCGACCACATTTCCATCGTCGCCTCCGGCGCTGACGCCGCTGCCGCCGTGGACGCCGTCGCCGCCCTGATCGAGAGCGGCATGGGCGAGAAGGCCGGCGAGGTTGCGCCGAAGATCGAAGAGCCGCCCGTCGTTCTGA
>NZ_JBYCZS010000063.1:0-551 GCF_057586355.1 Caulobacter sp. SRI_008 | reverse complement strand
CGACGGTGGTGACAGGAACCTCTTCGACGATCTTCGGCGCGACCTCGCCGGCCTTCTCGCCCATGCCGCTCTCGATCAGGGCGGCGACGGCGTCCACGGCGGCAGCAGCATCCGCGCCGGAAGCAACGATGGAGACGTGGTCGCCCAGCTTCACCGCCAGGGCCATCACCCCGACCGGACTGCGCGCGCCTGCACGGCGTCCGCCGGCCACGATGGCGATCTCGGCAGCGAAGCCCCGCGCCGTCTCGGCGATCCGCGCCGCCGGACGGGCGTGGATGCCATGCGCCAGCGGCACGACGATCGCGCGGGAGACTTCGGTATCGGCGACTGTTTCGATCACAGCGGCCCCTGCCACCGCGACCAGCTCCATCAGGAACCCACCGGCTAGCGTCTCGGCGTCCTGCGTCCGCCGGACGATCGAGAACGCCTCGGGATTGGTAATGACCACCGGCGTGATCAGGCTCTTGGCCTTGCGGGCGAGCAGATCGAGGTCGAACCCGATCAGCGCCTGACCAGTGCTCACCGCCTGGCCCTCGGCGACCTGGACCTCG
>NZ_JBYCZS010000062.1:0-718 GCF_057586355.1 Caulobacter sp. SRI_008 | reverse complement strand
TCTGAGAGACCCCTCACCCGACCTGCTTCGCAGGCCACCCTCTCCCGCAAGGGGAGAGGGATCAGGCGGCACGGCTCCCCCTTCAGGGATCAGGCAAAAGAAAAGGCCCCGGAGTTTCCTCCGGGGCCTTCGCTTTGTCAGCCGAAGCTAAGACAGTCGAGGATTACTCGACGATCTTGGCGACGACGCCGGCGCCGACGGTGCGGCCGCCTTCACGGATGGCGAAGCGGAGCTTCTCTTCCATGGCGATCGGGGTGATCAGCTCGACGTCCAGCTCGGCGTTGTCGCCCGGCATGATCATTTCCACGCCTTCGCGCAGCTTGATGATCCCGGTCACGTCCGTGGTGCGGAAGTAGAACTGCGGGCGGTAGTTGGTGAAGAACGGGGTGTGACGACCGCCTTCTTCCTTGGTGAGGATGTAGGCCTCGGCCACGAACTTGGTGTGCGGGGTGATCGAACCCGGCTTGCACAGCACTTGGCCGCGCTCGACGTCTTCGCGCTTGGTGCCGCGCAGCAGCACGCCCACGTTGTCGCCGGCCTGACCTTGGTCGAGCAGCTTGCGGAACATTTCGACGCCCGTGCAGGTCGTCTTCTGGACCGGACGGATGCCGACGATTTCGACTTCTTCACCGACCTTCACGATGCCGCGCTCGACGCGACCGGTCACCACGGTGCCGCGGCCCGAGATCGAGAACACGTCTTCCACCGGCATCAGGAA
>NZ_JBYCZS010000061.1:0-762 GCF_057586355.1 Caulobacter sp. SRI_008 | reverse complement strand
TCGTAGCCGCGCGCCACCGACAGGCCGGCGGCCATGCGGTAGAAGCTCTGCACCAGCAGGATCGGCTCCAGCAGCGGATGGCCGGACGCGGAGGGCAGCGTCGTCGCGCCCGAAACCTCGCCGCCGGCCAGCAGCACGGTGGCGCCGCGCTCGGCCAGGCCTTGCGCCATCTTCAGCGTCGAGGCGTAGGTCTCGTCCTGCTGGGCCAAAACGAGAGCCGGGAAGCCGTCCTTCACCAGGGCCATCGGGCCGTGCAGCACCTCGGCGGCGCTGAAGGCCTCGGCGTGCAGGCCGCAGGTCTCCTTGAACTTCAGGGCCGCCTCCTGGGCGATCCCGAAACCGACGCCGCGCCCCAGGACATAGAGGTTGGTCGCGCCCGACAGCGCCGCGATCCCGGCGCTCCAGTCCCGCTCCCAGGCGGCCGCCAGGCCTTGCGGCAGAGCGCTCAGGGCGGTGGTCAGGTCCTCATCGCCCGTCCAGGCCGCCACCAGCTGGGCGATGGCCACGAGGGCGGCGATGTAGGATTTCGTCGCCGCGACGCTCAGTTCCGGTCCGGCGTGCAGCGGCAGCACCGCGTCGGCCAGCGCCGCCAGCGGCGAGCTCTCGTCATTGACCAGCGCCACAACGAAGGCCCCGCCGGCCTTGGCCGCCTCGACGGCCGCCAGCAGGTCCGGGCTCTTCCCCGACTGCGAGATGGCCAGATAGAGCACCCCCTCCAGGTCCTGCGGGGCGGCGTAGACCGACGACACCGACAGCGCCGCC
>NZ_JBYCZS010000060.1:0-892 GCF_057586355.1 Caulobacter sp. SRI_008 | reverse complement strand
TGAAGGCCGATCTCTCCCATGAGTTCGGCTGGAACGAGAAGCACTACGCCGACCTCGTCTTCTACTTCCAGCTGGCCTACGCCGTGGCTTACCTCGCCTGGGGCAAGATCATGGACAAGATCGGGGCCCGCTGGGGCTTCGGCGTGGCCTTCGCCATCTGGCAGATCGCCCACATCGCCCACGCCGCGGCCAAGGGCTTCGGCGGCTTCGTCTTCGCCCGCATGGGCCTTGGCATCGGCGAGGCCGGCGGCTTCCCGGGCGGCATCAAGGCCGTGGCCGAGTGGTTCCCCAAGAAGGAACGCGCCTTCGCCACCGGCATCTTCAACGCCGGCACCAACATCGGCGCCATCGTCACCCCCTTGGTCGTGCCCGGCATCGTGCTGGCCTTCGGCTGGCAGATGGCCTTCATCGTCACCGGCGTCGCCGGCCTGATCTGGCTGCCGATCTGGCTGCTGGTTTATCGCCGTCCGCGCGAGCACAAGAAGCTGGGCGCGGCCGAGCTGGCCCACATCGAGCAGGACCCCGCCGATCCGGTCGAGAAGATCGGCTGGGGCAAGCTGCTGACCAAGCGCGAGACCTGGGCCTACGCCCTGGGCAAGTTCCTGATCGATCCGATCTGGTGGATGTTCCTGTTCTGGCTGCCCGACTTCCTGGGCAAGCGCTATGGCCTGGACCTGAAGACCTTCGGCCCGCCGCTGATCGCCATCTATCTGCTCTCCGACGTCGGGTCGGTGGCCGGCGGCTGGCTGTCGTCCAACCTGATGAAGCGCGGCTGGTCGATCAACCACGCCCGCAAGCTGACCATGCTGATCTGCGCCCTGCTGGCCGTGCCGGTGATGTTCGCCTCCTTCGCCAGCTCGGTCTGGGTCGCGGTGCTGATCATCGGGGTGGC
>NZ_JBYCZS010000059.1:0-935 GCF_057586355.1 Caulobacter sp. SRI_008 | reverse complement strand
ACGATCTCCTGGCCTTGCAGGACGAAGCGCTTGTCGCTCATGCCGACGGTGGGCATGGCGTCGGTGACCAGCATGAAGCGGTCCAGCGGCCGGGTGCGCAGCGCGATCCTCAGCGTGGCCGGATCGACGTGGCGGCCGTCGACGATGATCCCGCACCAGGCCGACTGGCTCTCCAGCGCCGCGCCGACCGCGCCGGGGGCGCGGCTGGTAAGGGGCGACATGGCGTTGAAGAGGTGGGTGAAGCCGGTGAGGCCGGCGTCCAGGGCGGCGCGGACGGTCTCGTAGCGGGCGTTGGTGTGGCCGGCGGCGACGACCACGCCGGCGTCGGCCAGGCGGGCGACCATGTCCGGGGTGGTGGTCTCGGGGGCCAGGGTCACCAGGGTGCGGCCGCGTTTCAGCGACGACAGCAGGGCGATGGCGTCCTCGTCGAGGACGCGGAACTTGCCCGCGTCATGGATGCCCTTGCGCTGTGCGTTGAGGAACGGGCCCTCGATGTGCACGCCCAGCACGCCGGGCACGCCCTGTTCGATGGCCTGCTCGGTCGCCCGCATGGCAGCGTCGACCACGTGCAGGTCGTCGCTGATCAGGGTCGGGAGGAAACCCGTCGTGCCATAGGGCCGGTGGGCCGCGCCGATGGCGGCGATGGTCTCGACGGTGGGGGCGTCGTTGAACAGCACCCCGCCGCCGCCATTGACCTGGGTGTCGATGAAGCCGGGAACCAGCAGGCCGCCGGAAAGGTCCTCCACGACGGCGTCGGCCGGGACGTCGGCGCGGTCGACCAGGCCGACGATGACGCCGTCGCGCACCAGCAGGGCCCGGCCGGCGACGACGCCGGCCGGGGTCAGGATCTCGGCGTTTACGAGCGCGGTGACTGGAGCGACGGGGGCCATCAGACGGTCTGGGTCACCTTGTTGAGGTGGGGCGGGCTGTCGGGG
>NZ_JBYCZS010000058.1:0-938 GCF_057586355.1 Caulobacter sp. SRI_008 | reverse complement strand
GTGATCGGCTGGCCTTGCAGGACGAAGCGCTTGTCGCTCATGCCGACGGTGGGCATGGCGTCGGTGACCAGCATGAAGCGGTCCATCGGCCGGGTGCGAAGCGCGATGCGTAGCGTCGCCGGATCGACGTGGCGGCCGTCGACGATGATGCCGCACCAGGCCGACTGGCTCTCCAGCGCCGCGCCGACCGCGCCGGGGGCGCGGCTGGTCAGCGGCGACATGGCGTTGAAGAGGTGGGTGAAGCCGGTGAGGCCAGCATCGAGCGCGGCGCGGACGGTCTCATAGCGGGCGTTGGTATGGCCGGCGGCGACGACCACGCCGGCGTCGGCCAGCCGGGCGACCATGTCCGGGGTGGTGGTCTCGGGGGCGAGGGTCACCAAGGTCTTGCCGCGCTTCAGCGACGACAGCAGGGCGATGGCCTCGTCGTCGAGGACGCGGAACTTGCCCGCGTCATGGATGCCCTTGCGCTGTGCGTTGAGGAACGGGCCCTCGATGTGCACGCCCAGCACCCCGGGCACGCCCTGTTCGATAGCGTCTTCCGTCGCCCGCATCGCCGCGTCGACGACCTCGAGGTCGTCGCTGATCAGGGTCGGCAGGAAGCCGGTCGTGCCGTAGGGCCGATGGGCCGCGCCGATGGCGGCGATGGTCTCCACGGTGGGGGCGTCGTTGAACAGCACCCCGCCGCCGCCATTGACCTGGGTGTCGATGAAGCCGGGAACCAGCAGGCCGCCGGCCAGATCCTCGACCTGGGCGTCGGCCGGCACGGCCTCGGGCGCGACCAGGCCGGTGATCTTGCCGGCCGCATCGATCAGCAGAGCCCGGCCGGCGACGATACCGGCAGGGGTCAGGATCTCGGCGTTTACGAGCGCGGTGACTGGAGCGACGGGGGCCATCAGACGGTCTGGGTCACCTTGTTGAGGTGGGGCGGGCTGTCGGGA
>NZ_JBYCZS010000057.1:0-1036 GCF_057586355.1 Caulobacter sp. SRI_008 | reverse complement strand
GCGCCAGCATAGAGCCGGTCCGCGAGGTCTCCATGGGGGTCGATGAGGGCGAAGCCGCGGCCGGCCGCCATGTCCTGCCGCGCCAGCGTCTCGAGCATCGAGGACTTGCCGGTGCCGGTCTTCCCGAGGGCCAGCATGTGCGAGAGGCGGTCGGCCTGGCGGATGCCGAAGCGCTGATGGCGGGAGTGATGTGTGGTGCTGCCGAAATACGAAACGTCGGGCGAGGGCATGCCCGGAGTGTGCGGGCTCGCCGGTCAGCCGGCACGGCGGCTAAGCGCTAGCGCAACTGGCGCGCTGATCCTCTGGACCAGCCTAGGTTTCGTTGGCCGGAACGAGTTCTCCTTGAGATGCCGCCGCCGGCTTCAGGAGGTGTAGGACGTCCGCGCCGATGGCCCGAATGCCCGCCGCGCCCATCGGATCCGATTTCTCGATCTTCGTCGCGCTGCCTTCCACCTCACTGATCGCCTGGCCGATGACCTCATTCATGTCGATCGTTACGCCGGCCTTCTTCGCGACATTGAGGAGATGCGCCAGGATGATGGACAGCACGAGCTCATGGCTTTGCACGCGCGTGCGGAGCATGCGGAAATCGTCCCTCAGGTCCCGGAGATCCTGCTCGATGGACATTGAACGCCTCGTACTGTGAGATCGCGGGGAAATCGGGAGGCGCTTTCGGCTCCACGATTGTCCCTTATAGGGTGCGGGGCCGCTGCCTGCCTAGGGACGAGCGCCGCTCCAATGCTTCCTAGGGTAAGCCGAAAGGGGGCAGCGTCATCGTCTAGAGGCGCGTGTGTCTCCGCCTATGGTCGGCGGAAAGCGCAGCGCAACTTCGTCAACA
Organism: Caulobacter sp. SRI_008; assembly: GCF_057586355.1. NCBI lineage: Bacteria > Pseudomonadati > Pseudomonadota > Alphaproteobacteria > Caulobacterales > Caulobacteraceae > Caulobacter > Caulobacter sp. SRI_008. Next base: position 198 of record NZ_JBYCZS010000057.1, on the reverse strand, counting down.
GCGAGGGATTCTGGCGGGCGCAGGGGGCTGCTCGGCACGGATCGGATCAACCGACCATGGGCACTGGCCGATCGATCCGAACGCCAAATCAAGCAGGCACGCGTACTGTACGGTTCTTACCGGAACGGGGGAATGTGGCGGGTGGCCGCATGACTCCTGGAGGAGGCCTTAGCGGCTTTCCCATGTTGGGGGGAAAGG
>NZ_JBYCZS010000056.1:0-1165 GCF_057586355.1 Caulobacter sp. SRI_008 | reverse complement strand
AGGCGATTGAAGCACCAGACCCGACATCGATGACTCCCCCGAAACCTGTCGCAGCGCGGCCTGTCCCGGCGCGCTTGCCTCTCTTGATCGAAGGCTGAGCATAGATGCCATTTTAATACCACTCAAAAAACGAACACCGACACCGGAAGCCGAAAATCGTTTGACACAAAAGCGATTTATCGCCCTGGTGCGATTTATCGGATCGAAGCGGCGGACAAAAAGGACTTAGATTGGTATGTGCGCAGTGAGATGCCCCGAAACGCGGCGCCTGGCTCCACTGGAGATGGAAATCTAACCCATGCTGCTCTCCGAACGCATCGGCCCGATCGAGACCACCGCCTCCGCGCCGCTCTATCTGCAGCTCCAGCGCGCCCTGCGCGAGGCGATCCAGCACAAGATCCTGACGCCGGAAGACGCCCTGCCGCCGGAGCGCGACATGGCCGAGGACTTCAACGTCTCGCGCATCACCGTGCGCAAGGCGCTTGAGGGCCTGGTCAGCGAGGGCCTGCTCACCCGCCGCCAGGGCGCGGGCACCTTCGTCGCCTCGCGGGTCGAGAAGAACTTCTCCAAGCTGACCTGCTTCACCGAGGACATGATCTCGCGCGGCCGCAGCCCACACAGCGAGTGGCTGGCCAAGATGGAAGGCTCGGTGACGCCCGAGGAGTCGCTGACCCTGGGCCTGTCGCCCAGCACGCCGGTCTACCGCTTCCACCGCATCCGCTATGCCGACGGCGCGCCGATGGCCGTCGAATATTCGACCATCGCCGCCTTCGCCCTGCCCTCGGTCGAGGTGGTCGAGCACTCGCTGTACGAAGCCATGGCCGACGCCGGCTACCGGCCGGTGCGGGCGTTGCAGCGCCTGCGCGCGGTGCTGATCACCCCGCAGCACGCCACCCTGCTGGGCGTGAAGGCCAAGGACGCCGGCCTGTTGGTCGAGCGGCGCGGCTTCCTCAAGGACGGCCGGGCCGTCGAGATCACCCAATCCTACTACCGCGGCGACACCTACGACTTCGTGGCCGAACTCAACGACCCCGCCTGACCCCTCCCTCTTTGTTTTTGTGTCCTGGAGTACGGCCCGTGACCGCGCAGCCCCTTTCCCATTTCCAAGCCCTGACGCCCGAAGCGACCCGCATGTTCCAGGAGGCCGGGGAGGCCTCGGGCGTGG
>NZ_JBYCZS010000055.1:0-2613 GCF_057586355.1 Caulobacter sp. SRI_008 | reverse complement strand
CGCCGTCCGAGCCCGCTGAGCCCGGCGTGCTGCGCGGGGTGATGGCCGCGCCGGGACTGGCGATCGGCCAGGCCGTGCGGCTGGCGGTCGAGGCGATCGCGGTGGCCGAGACCGGCGCCGGCGTCGCCGCCGAGCTGGCCGCGCTGGATGCGGCCCTCGACACGGTCCGCAGCCGCATCGCCCTGGCCGCCGAGACCGGCGAGGCCGCCCGCAAGGCGATCCTGGCCGCGCACCTGGCCTTCCTGGAAGACCCCGAACTCACCGCCGCCGCCCGCAAGCTGATCGGCGAGGGCAAGAGCGCCGGCTTCGGCTGGCGGCGCGCCGTCGGCGGCTATGTCGAGGCGCTGAAGGGCCTGGGCGACCGGCGGCTGGCCGAGCGGGTCGATGACCTGATCGACCTGGAGCGCCAGGTTCTGCGGGTGCTGCTGGGGCTGGAAGAGGAGGGCGTGCGCGCCCTGCCGGCCGGGGCGATCCTGCTGGCCGACGAGCTTCTGCCCTCGCAACTGATGGGCGTGGACCCCAGCCGCGTGGCCGGCTTCGCCACCGCTCGCGGCGGCCCCACCTCGCACGTGGCCATCCTGGCCGCGGCCATGGGCCTGCCGGCCCTGGTCGCCGTCGGCCCCGGCGCGCTGGAGATCGCCGACGGGACGGCCCTGATCCTCGACGCCGAGGGCGGACGCCTGCGGGTGGCCCCCGGGGCCGACGCCCTGGCTCAAGCCCAGAGCGCCATCGCCGCCCGCCACGAACGCCGCGCCGCCGCCAAGGCCGCCGCCCATGAAGAGAGCACCACCGCTTGCGGAACGCGGATCGAGGTGTTCGCCAATGTCGGCTCGGAGAAGGACGCCAAGGCCGCGACGGCGAACGGCGCGGAGGGCTGCGGCCTGCTGCGCACCGAGTTCCTGTTCCTCGACCGCGAGACCCCGCCCAGCGAGGACGAGCAGGCGGCCCAGTACCAGGCCGTGGCTGCCGCGCTCGAAGGCAAGCCGCTGATCGTGCGCACGCTCGACGTCGGCGGCGACAAGGCCGCGCCCTACCTGCCGATCCCGGCCGAGGAGAACCCGGCCCTGGGCCTGCGCGGCGTACGCGTCAGCCTGTGGCGGCCGCACCTGCTGAAGACCCAGCTGCGGGCCATCCTGCGCGTGGCGCCCCTGGGCCAATGCAAGATCATGGTCCCGATGGTCGGCAGTCTCTCCGAACTGCGCGCTGTCCGCGCCGTGCTCGAAGAGGCCAAGAAGGAGCTGGGGATCACGCAGCCCGTCGAGCTGGGGGTGATGATCGAGACCCCGGCCGCCGCCGTCACCGCCGACCTGATCGCCGCCGAGGCCGACTTCCTCTCCATCGGCACCAACGATCTGACCCAATACGTCCTGGCCATGGACCGGGGTAACCCGGAGCTGGCCGCCCGCATCGACGCCCTGCACCCGGCGGTGCTGCGGATGATCGACCAGACTTGCCAGGGCGCGAGCAAACACGGCCGCTGGGTGGGCGTCTGCGGCGGGCTGGCCTCGGATCTGGCCGCCGTGCCCGTGCTCCTGGGCCTTGGCGTCACGGAACTCTCCGCCACCGCCGCCATCGTGCCGGAGGTGAAGGCCCTGGTGCGCACCCTCGACCTTGCCGCCTGCCGCGACCTTGCCGCCCAAGCCCTGGACCTGACCTCGCCCGAGGCGGTCCGTGACCTGACCAAGCGCTTCGGAGCCTGACGCCGATGAAATCGCCGCTCGAAATCCTCCAGCCGCTCGGCCGGGCCCTGATGCTGCCGATCGCGGTGCTGCCGGTGGCGGGGCTCTTGCTACGCCTGGGCCAGCCGGATCTGCTCAACATCCCCTTCATCGCCGCCGCCGGCGATGCGATCTTCGCCAATCTGGGCCTGCTCTTCGCCATCGGCGTCGCCGTGGGTCTCGCCCGCGAGAACAATGGCGCGGCGGGGCTTGCGGGCGTCGTCTGCTTCCTGATCGCCACCGAAGGCGGCAAGGCCCTGCTGCACGTGCCCGCCGATGCGACGTCGGGCCTGGCCGAAGCCCACGCGGCTCTCGCCGGGGCGGCCTATAAGGCAAAAGCCCTCTCCAAGCTCAGCGTGCCGATCGGCATTCTCTCAGGGGTGATCGGCGGGCTGTTCTACAACCGCTTCTCGGGCTTCAAGCTGCCCGAGTACCTGGCCTTCTTCAGCGGCCGGCGGTTCGTGCCGATCGTGGCCGGCCTTGCGGGCCTGGTGATGGCCGGGCTGGTGGGCCTGGGCTACGACGCCATCAACGGCGGGGTGGACGCCGCCAGCCGGGCCATCGTCGGCTCGGGGCAGTGGGGGCTTCTGGTCTACGGCTTCCTCAACCGCATCCTGATCGTCACCGGCCTGCACCACATCCTCAACAACATCGCCTGGTTCGTGATCGGCGACTTCCATGGGGCCACCGGCGACCTTCGCCGCTTCTTCGCCGACGATCCGACCGCCGGCGGCTTCATGAGCGGCTTCTTCCCGGTGATGATGTTTGGCCTGCCGGCCGCGTGCCTCGCCATGCTGCACACCGCACGCCCCGAGCGCCGCAAGGCCGTGGCCGGCATGCTCGTCTCCCTGGCCCTGACCTCGTTCCTGACCGGGGTGACCGAGCCGATCGAGTT
>NZ_JBYCZS010000054.1:0-2747 GCF_057586355.1 Caulobacter sp. SRI_008 | reverse complement strand
ACTTCAGCCGCGCGGACCAAGCCCCGGCCGATCGCCGCCCGTTCTTCCTCTACGTGGACGAGTTCCAGACCTTCACGACGCTGGCGTTCGTGAACATGATGTCGGAGCTACGGAAGCACGGCGCGGGCCTGGTGCTCGCCTCGCAGTACCTCGATGCCGTGCCGGCAGAAGTGCGCAAAGCCGTCCTTGGGAACGTGGGCACGCTCGTCAGCTTCCGCGTGGGACCCGAGGACGCCGGGCTCCTCGCCCGCGAGTTCCAGCCGGTGTTCGGCGTGGAGGATCTGCTGAACCTGCCACATCGGCATTTCTACGTGCGGCTGATGATAGACGGGACGCCGAGCCGGCCGTTCAGCGGGGAGACGCTAGACCGCTAACGCGCCGTTCAGCCTGCGTTCGCTAGGCGTTCTTGGTCCGTCCGGACGCGTGCAAGAATCCGGTACGAGCGCGCAGAATCCTTGCACGGAATCCGCAAGATTCTTGCACGCCCTGCGCCCTTCCGTTGCGCGGCACGTGCAGGACTCCTGCGCGACCGGGCCAACGACGCATGTCGGGCTAGCGGGCAATGGAGACCAAAGGGCGGCATGGAAACTACAGGGCGCAAGCCAACCGGACGGCCAGCGCCGCGAATCTGGACGACCAATGACGTGGCGCTGCCCCCCTGGAAGCGGGCACCGCCAACTTCCGAGAAGGGTGGAGCGGCGACATGTGGCTCTGGTCTCTTCACGACAAATCGTCGCCAGCCTGGCCACGTGAACAGCAGATAACACCCGGCTCAGCGTGGGTTCAGAAGCTCGACCATAAGATCACTTTCATCTTCGCGATCAGCGCGTGGAAAACAAAAACGAGAGAGTGTCATGAAGCGCTTCGTCATCCCCGCCCTGTTGTTCACCAGCGCCCTCAGCGTGCTCCCGATCTCCGCCAGCGCCGATCCCTCCGAGGTTAGGGTTCTGGACGGGGAGCATCGGGTCAGCGGAAACGGCCAGTGCGCCTACATCGAAGGGACGAAGTACATCATCTCGTTCCGAAAAGTGCTGCCCAAGGTGCCGTCTGTCGAGATTCAGACGACCGTCACCGACCCCAAGGACCGCCTGGATGCTCGCGTCGTCGAGGAGCACAACGACCATGCCGTTATTGAGGCCACCGCCAATGGCGTGAACGGCCACCAGATCTGCGCTACGGCCTTCATCAAATGGACCGCGAGCTATTGAAGCAATCCACATTGGGCGGTTGATGCGTGAGGGTCGCCGCCCTTTTTCCTCTCCGTGTGCACTATAAGATTCTTGGCCACCCTTGGCGGCCAAGAGTAGCTAGAAGCGGGAAATAGCGGCCGCTCTGGAAGTGGACGTTCGACGTGCCCAATAGCCTGGCGCGGACTGACCGGCCTGCGCAGCGCTGACCGTCCGGTTAGCTGGCGTCTTACATGGAAACCCGAAGTTAGGGGCTGTGCGGCAGGATGGACGTCTAGGGAGCGCCGCGATGCAACACCTAGAACGCCCTCTTGAAGGCCCCGGCAGCGAACGGCGATTGAAGGCGCTTCAGCGGCGCTTTCGCGCCGTCTCGGAGCGCGCGAGCAAGCGCGGCCGATGGCCCTTCCCGCTGCTCGTGGCAGGGGTGTTCGCCGCCGCCGGCCTCGCCACGCTCCTGGTGCTGCGCCTCGGTTCATGAGCCGCCTGACGTCGTCTCGGCGTTGAGCCCAGGCGGCCTAGGAGGCGGGAGGGAGCGGCTCTCCGTGATCGCTTCGCCCGAGCTACGCCTTCTTCGTGCGGGCCTTAGCTTTGCGGCCGCCCTGGCCGAGACCCAGGGCCTTCGCCATGGCCGAACGGGCCTCGCTATAGGCCGGGGCCGTGGTCGGGTAGTCGGAGGGCAGGCCCCACTTTGCCTTGTACGCCTCTACGGTCAGGCCATGGGTGGTGAGGTGGCGCTTCAGCGTCTTGTACGGCCGGCCATCCTCAAAGCTGATGAGCGCGTCGGGCGTGATCGACTTGCGGATCTGGCCCGGGGTGGCCTTGAAGACCAGCGCGTCGGGGGCGGCCTCCGCCGGCCGGCCGATGTCCGCCAGGGCGTCATGGACGCGGCGGATCAGCGCCGGCAGCTCCGCAATGGAAATGGCGTTGTTGCCCACGTACGCGGCGACAATGTCGGTCGCGAGAGTGATGAGGCCCGAGTTCTTGTCTTCCACCGCTAATGCTCCTTGTCCGTTGCAAAGAGCATGGGCTGCATCGCCCCGGTCACTCAACTACAATTTTGAATTTTGGCGCGATTGCCGATTGAATCGATCGATATCGAGTATTGTCCACACCCCCTATTTCTAGGGTATTGCGGCCCCCGGCGCGCAGGCGCAGTCTCCCGCTCGGTAGTGGGCGTGCCGGCGCCGATCGTGAGAATAGGCGCCAGTCCTTCCAGTGCCTGCCCGGAGTTCACCCCCCAATGGGCTCCGGGCTCCTCCGCATCATCCGCGTGCCGCCGGTCACTGCTCGTCTACGATCACATGCAGCAGAGAGAGGATGTGCCGGCGCGCCCGGCCAGGGCCAAGCCGCGCGAACGCCTCGGCGGCCTCGATGCCCTCGGGCATCGCGAGGAACGCCTGCGCGAGACGGCTCTTCCGGCCGGGATCGTCGGGGCACGTCTCGCCGCGCGGATCGCTGAAGCCCTCGAAGAAGAACGCGGGAGGCGTCTGGAGCGCCACCGCCGCCGCATAGAGCTTCGAGGCGCTGATGCGGTTCACGCCGCTCTCGTACTTCTGGACC
>NZ_JBYCZS010000053.1:0-3305 GCF_057586355.1 Caulobacter sp. SRI_008 | reverse complement strand
CCTTCAGCCGCGCGGACCAAGCCCCGGCCGATCGCCGCCCGTTCTTCCTCTACGTGGACGAGTTCCAGACCTTCACGACGCTCGCGTTCGTGAACATGATGTCGGAGTTGCGGAAGCACGGCGCGGGCCTGGTGCTCGCCTCGCAGTATCTCGACGCCGTGCCGGCGGAAGTGCGCAAAGCCGTCCTCGGGAACGTGGGCACGCTCGTCAGCTTCCGCGTGGGACCCGAGGACGCCGGGCTCCTCGCCCGCGAGTTCCAGCCGGTGTTCGGCGTGGAGGACCTGCTGAACCTGCCGCACCGGCACTTCTACGTGCGGCTGATGATAGACGGCACGCCGAGCCGGCCGTTCAGCGGGGAGACGCTGAATCGATAGACGGCACAGCCGCCACCCACAATTGCAACGTCGAAGATCACCTACGGCGCGGCCCATCACAATCTAAGCCGTGCCAACTGATCAAAATCACCCTCTGCGCTTGATCAAGGCAAAGCTATCGCACAAGCTGTGCCGCCTTCGGGAGGGAGCAGTGATCTCAGTCGCGAGGTTCAGACGGACTGCTGCGGTGCTGGCCTCTGGCTTGGTGCCTGTTCTTTTCGTCTGCAGCTTTCCTTACTGGGTCAGTTGGACAAACGCCCTACCAGACGTATTTGAACCGGCCGGTGATGCCACTGCGGTTTCCGAGGTTCTCGGCAACCTTTCATTGTCTCTTAGTTCGATCGCTATTGCCTGCGTGATCGGAGCAACGTTGATCCTGAAGGAGCGTGCACCAAGCTCATCAAGGACCCTCGCGATCGTCCTGACCGTGACCGTTCTTGGAAGCTGCCTCCTGGCGGTCTTTGCTGGCTTCCGTTTCCAACTGGCCCTAGCCGAGCAGATCAGCCTCTACAGGCTGGATATGGCGCGCATCCAGGACCGCCTCGAATACCAGGCCATGTCCGCGCTCTTCAGCGCAGGCGCACTCGTCGCCATGACCGTCGACAGCTTCGTTCTCATCGAAAAGGCCCAGCCAGCGCCTGCCCCTTCACCGCGTTCAACTCCGAAACCGGCGTCACCTACCAGGACCCGGAAAAAGCCGAGGCCGAAAGGTGCCTAGATTCACGACGCTCATCGTTGCGTGCCTGTTGGGCGCGATGGCCATACCTGCGGCCGGGCAGCAGACAACGGGACCGTTCAAAGGACGAAAGACCGGGCCTTCGCCGTGGGCCACGCAGTTGAAAGCAAAGCAGATCCCTTTCCAGCAAACAGATTTCCCGGAATGTAAGTCTGCTTGCCGCTACGAGGGAATCATTCTCGCTCCGTCGCATAAGTCATCCACCGATGTTCAATGCCTCCAGGACGTCGTCCTCGGCCAATTTCTGGTCGGGGGCACTCTTCGACGCGGGATTACCGTTGAAGCCGTGGCCATCAGCCACGAGTCCGGCGAAAAGCAAAACGTCACTGCCCTGGTAGTTTCCGCGGAGGGCGACGACCGGATCGTGGTTCGCCAATTCTGTCTGCCCTTGGAGTCTGACCTAGAGGCAGGGTCACTGGACACCACGCTTTATCTCAGCGACAGGGTGTTAGCGCAGGCACTACCCGATCCGATGCCAACCACTATCGAGGACTTACAAATCAACGGCGGGCAAGTGCGCAACTGGTCGAGCATAGCCTCCCGAGCATTCATGGGCACGAGCTTAGGGATCGGGAGCATCACCAAGCGGCGGGCGCTTGAGCCTTGGGAAACGGCCCATTGGTGGACTGTAGCAATTTCCTCCGCTCCCCCAGGCGCTGAGATTCTGATGCGCGGATCACCATTGGGCTACGACACCAACAGGACCCTGCGTCTCCAGCCATCCATGCTCACTACCTTGAGCCTGAGAACCGCCACCGCGTCGATCCCAGTCGAACAGTGCATCATGACCCGCGCGCCACGCCTAGGGATCGATCTTGAGATCAACTGCGAAGCGCTTAGGCCGAAGCCTCCAATATCGACCAAGCCGCCTCCGAAGCGCTAGCCTGAACACCGCAACGCTCAACCGCGAGTTCCAGCCAGTGTTCGGCGTAAAGGACCTGCTGGATCTGAGGACTGGGGATGGAACAACCGCTCAAACACTCCCTGGAGGGACCGGGCAGCAAACGCCGGCTGAAGGCGCTGCAACGCCGTTTTCGCGCCGCATCGAAACGAGCGGCGCGCCCCCCACCTAGCCTATCCGATGCTCGTGGCTGGAGTGTTCGCCGTCGCGTGCGTCGCCGCATTCCTGTTCCTGCACCTGGATCCGTGACCGGTGCCAACGTCGCCCGGCGCGCTGAGGCGCCGCCTCGCTACGCCTTCTTCGCCCGCCCCTTAGCCTTGCGACCGCCCTGGCCAAGACCCAGGGCCTTCGCCATAGCCGAGCGAGCCTCGCTGTAGGCCGGGGCCGTGGTCGGGTAGTCGGAGGGCAGGCCCCACTTGGCCTTGTACGCCTCTGCGGTCAGACCCCGCGTGGTGAGGTGACGCTTCAGCGTCTTGTACGGCCGCCCATCCTCGAAGCTGATGAGCGCGTCAGGCGTGATCGATTTGCGGATCTGGCCCGGCGTGACCTTGAAGACCTGCGCGGCGGGGGCGGCCTCATCCGGTCGGCCGATGTCCGCCAGGGCGTCATGGACGCGGCGGATCAGCGCCGGCAGCTCCGCAATGGAAATGGCGTTGTTGCCCACGTACGCGGCAACGATGTCGGTCGCCAGGATGATGAGGCCCGAGTTCTTGTCTTCCACCGCTAATGCTCCTTGTCCATTGCAAAGAGCATGGACTGCATCGCCTCGATTTCTCAACTACAATTTCGGGACTTGGCGGGAATACCGATTTAATCGAGCGACATCGATTATTGTCAACACCCCCTATTTCTGGGGCATTGCGGCCTCCGGCGCGCGAGCGCATTCTCCCGCTCGGTAGTGGGCGTGCCGACGCCGATCGTGAGAATAGGCGCCAGCCCTTCCAGTGCCTGCCCGGAGTTCATCCCCAATGGGCTCCGGGCCCCACGCGTCCACGATCATCCGCGCCCTGCCCGTCACTGCTCGTCTACGATGTGATGCAAGAGGGCAACGAGATGCCTGCGCACCTGGCCTGAGCCCAGGCGCGCGAACGCCTCGGCGGTCTCGATGCCCTCGGGCATCGCGAGGAACGCCTGCACGAGGCGACTCTCCCGGCCGGGATCGTCGGGCCGCGTCTCGCCGCGCGGATCACTAAAGCCCTCGAAGAAGAACGCGGGCGAGGTCTGAAGCGCCACCGCCGCCGCGTAGAGCTTCGAGGCGCTGATGCGGTTCGCGCCGCTCTCGTACTTCTGGACT
>NZ_JBYCZS010000052.1:0-4478 GCF_057586355.1 Caulobacter sp. SRI_008 | reverse complement strand
ATGACGGCCGGGGTCGGCGCCGGGGCGGGCGTCGTGACCGGTGCGGCCTCGGCCACCTTCAGGCTTTCGCCGCTGCTTTCCGGCGTCTGGGCCGGCTGGCTCATCAGGCCCCAGGCCAGGCCGCCGACGGCCAGGGCCAGAACCGGCACGCCGACCAGCAGCGGCAGGTTGCCGGAAGACTTCTTCGAACGGGTCGAGGTGCGCGCATAGACGGGCGCTTGCGGAAACAGGGCAGAACCATCGCCAGTCGTGGCGATCGCGGGTTCAGGACCATCGAGATTCAAGGCAGGCATTTGGATCCTCCTCAGCTATCCTTGTCGGGATAAGTAACGGGAGGTTTCCAGTGGGGTTCCGTCGGTCGCGGAATGGTTCCGTTTCTGCCGGATTTGGGTCTTAATTCTTGTGGCGCTTCGTTCGTCCCTCTCCCCTTGCGGGAGAGGGTGGCCTCCCGGAGGGAGGTCGGGTGAGGGGTCTCTCAGAACCGTCCGCGCGACCCCTCATCCGTCATCCTTCGGATGACACCTTCTCCCGCAAGGGGGAGAAGGGAGCTCTAGTACCCCAGCGCCACCCCGTCCTTGCGCATCTCGGTCGCGGCCGCATACCGCCCCGGCCAGCGCTCGATGGCCTGGTAGCCGCCATAGCCGCCGGCGTCGGTCTTCAGTTTCCAGCCGATGGCCTCCAGCGCCTTGCGGGTTTCTGTCGGCACGCCGCTTTCCAGGTCGAGCGCCGCGACGTCCTCGGCCGCGATCCCGGTCGGTTCGGGCGAACCGCCGTGGTGCCAGCGCGGGGCGTCGCCGGCTTCCTGCACGCCCAGGCCGAAGTCGACCATGTTGCTGATGATCTGGGTCTGGCCCTGGGGCTGCATGTCGCCGCCCATGACGCCGAAGCTCAGCCACGGCTCGCCCTTGCGGGTCGCGAAGCCTGGGATGATCGTTTGGAAGGGCCGCTTGCCGGGCGCGTAGACGTTGGGATGGCCGTCGGTCAGGGCGAAGAGCTCGCCGCGGTCCTGGAACATGAAGCCCAGGCCGTCGGGCGACAGGCCAGACCCCATGCCGCGATAGTTCGACTGGATGATCGACACCATCATCCCGTCCTTGTCGGCGGTGGTGAAATAGGTCGTGTCGCCCTTGCTGGGCGCCGCGCCCGGAAACGACGGCGTCCAGATCTTGTCGGGCGAGATCAGCTTGGCGCGCTCCTTGGCGTAGTCCTTGGAGATCAGCCAGTCGATCGGCGACTTGTAGAAGTCCTGGTCGGCATAGAACCGCGCGCGGTCCTCATAGGCCAGGCGCTTGGCCTCGACGGCGTGGTGGATGGCCTGGGCCGACTGGAAGCCCATGCCGGCCACGTCGAACTGCTCGAGGATGTTGAGCATCTGCAGGGTGGCCAGCCCTTGCGTGTTGTCGGCCAGGGCGTGGACGTCGACGCCGCGATAGCCGGTGGTGTGGACGCTGGTCCAGACGGCGCGGTTGGCGGCGAGGTCGGCCTTGGTCATCCAGCCGCCGATGCGCTTGAAATAGGCCTCGATGGTGGTGGCGATCTCGCCCTCGTAGAAGGCGCGGCCGCCGCCCTGGGCGATCAGGCGGTAGGTGCGGGCCAGGGCCGGGTTCTTGAAGATCTCGCCTTCGACGGGGGTCTTGCCCGTGGGAGCCCAGACCTTCTTGAAGTTCTCGACCTCCTCGATGTTGGAGGCCGGATTGGTGAAGCGGCGATGGCTGCCGGCCAGGTAATAGGCGACGTTCTGGGTGACCGGGTGGCCTTCCTCGGCGGTGGCGATGGCCGGTTCGAACAGCTCGGCCCACTTCAGCTTGCCGTAGCGCTCGTGCAGCGCCCGCCAGGCATCGACGGCGCCCGGCACGCTGACGCTGACCGCGCCCCAGCTGGGGATCTTGCCGTCCTTGGCGCGGCTGCGCACCGTCTCCAGCGACAGCCCCTTGGGCGATCGGCCCGAGCCGTTCAGCCCCACGACCTTGCGGGTCTTGGGATCCCACAGCAGCACGTAGCAGTCGCCGCCGATCCCGCAGGAGATCGGCTCGCAAAGCCCCAGCATGGCGTTGGCGGCGATCGCCGCGTCGGCCGCCGAGCCGCCCTTCTTGAGCACGCTGATCGCCGCCTGGGTGGCCAGCGGATGGGCCGTCGCCGCCGCGCCGTGGATCCCCCAGGCCGCCGAGCGCGAGGCGAAGCTGGCGCCGTCCACCCGGTCGCCGCCGTGCACGTCGGGTCGCTTCCGGTTGGGATTGGGGCCGGTGATGATCTGCGACTGGGCATAGGCCTGGCCGGCGAAGGCGGCGGCCGGCAGGGCGGCGAAGAAGGTGCGGCGGCGCATGGCGAAGTCCCCACGAAAACGGCGACTCCGTTTCTAGGGGCGGCTGGGAGGGGAGGCTAGGCGTTGCGCGAAAAGTGGGTGGGTGCGGGAGAAACACCCCCTCAGTCGGCTTCGCCGACAGCTCCCCCAGAGGGGGAGCATCTTCGTGGTGCTGCGCTTAGGAGATTCTCCCCCTCTGGGGGAGGTGGCCCGGAGGGCCGGAGGGGGTCTACCCCAGCGCCAGCTCGTCCAGCTCCTTGCCCAGCATCAGCGCCAGGGCCTCGACCACCAGTACGTGGTCCTGCCGCTGGGGCAGGCCCGAGACCGTCACCGCGCCGATGCAGCCGAGGCCCCGCACCAGCAGCGGGAAGCCGCCGCCATGCGTGGCGTAGTCGCGGGTCGGCAGGCCGTGCTTGGCCTCCAGCGTCTCGCCCTTGGCGGCCAGGGCCAGGCCGACGCCGTAGGAGCTCTTGGAGAAGTGCAGCACCGTGTTGCGCTTGCGGCGCAGCCAGTCGGCGTTCTCGCCGGTCGAGCCGGGCAGGGCGGCGTGGAACAGCGCCCGGTCCCGCAGCGACACGTCGATGGCCAGCGGCGCCTTGCGGGCCAGGGCCGCGTCGCGCAGGCCCGCGCCCAGGGCCCAGGCGGTGTCGAGATCGAAGCGTTCGAACACCAGCGCCGCTTCCTGGGCGGCGATGCGGGCGATGTCGTCCTGGTGGCTCATCAGGCGGTCTCGACGCTCAGTTCGCGGCGCTCGGCGGCCGAGCGGGCGGCCAGGTCCAAGAGCTCCATCACCTGCAAGGCCTCGCGGGCCGGCACAGGATTGGCCGCGCCGGTCAGGATCGCGTCGCGCACCCCGGCGTAATAGGCCGCGTAGTCGCCGCGCGCGCCGGCCACGACCTCGGTCGTCAGGACGTCGCCGTCGGCGCGGGTCAGGGTTCCGGGGCGGGGATCGAGGCCGAAGCCCTCGTCGGCCGGGGTCAGGCCGCGCTTGAGGGCGTCCTCCTGGGCGTCGAGGCCCTGCTTGACGAAGCTGCCCTTCGTGCCGTGCACCGCCAGGCGCAGGTCGGCGGCCGCCGTCAGCAGGCTACCGTGCAGGATGACGCGCAGGGCGTCGTAGCGCAGCACGACGTGGAAATAGTCGTCGGCCCCGGCGCCTTCGCGCTGCACGCCGATGTCGGCGGAAACCGCCAGGGGCTGGCCAAACAGCTGCAGCGTCTGGTCCAGCAGGTGCGGACCCAGGTCGAACCAGGCCCCGGCCCCCGGGCCGGCCCGCTCGCGCCAGCGGTCGCGCACGGTCGGGCGGAAGCGATCGAAATGGCTTTCGTACTGCGTGACCTCTCCCAGGGCGCCGTCGGCGATCAGGGCTTTCAAGGTCAGAAAGTCGGCGTCCCAGCGACGGTTGTGGAACACCGACAGCAGACGATCGGCGGTCTCGGCTGAGGCGACCAGGGCGCGGGCCTCGTCGAGGGTGACGGTGAACGGCTTGTCGACCACCAGGTGCTTGCCGGCGGCGAGCACGGCCTGCCCCTGAGGGGCGTGCAGTTCGTTGGGCGTGGCGATGACGACCAGGTCGATCTCGGCGTCGGCCAGGGCCTCGTCGAGGCTGGCGACCACCTTGGCCTCGGGATGGTCGGCGGCGACCTTGGCCGGGTCGCTGGAGACCACGGTGTGCAAGACCAGGCCCGGCGTCGTGGAAATCAGCGGGGCGTGGAAGGTCTTGCCGACATAGCCGTAGCCGACGAGGGCGACGTTGAGCGGGGCGGTGGCTTGAGACAACGTTGTCATGGCTTCAAGCTTAGGCCTTGATCGCGGCGAGGTCACGGCGCCGCCGGTAAAAAGCGCCCGGAAATCCCCATGAAAAAAGCCCCCGGCGCGGCTGCGTCCGGGGGCTCGATTTCATTCAGGTCGCGAAGATCAGATCTTCACCGGCTCCATCTTGGGCGCGAGCAGGTGCACGACCAGCAGGGCCACCAGATAGGCGCTGCCGGCGACGATGAAGATCGGGGTGTAGGTCCCGATCGTCTCGAGGACCTGACCGATGTACTTGGAGAACACCATGCCGCCGAGAGCCCCGAGCATGCCGCCGATGCCGACGACCGAGCCGACGGCGCCGCGCGGGAAGACGTCGGAGGGCAGGGTGTAGAGATTGGCCGAGAAGCCCTGGTGGGCGGCGGTG
>NZ_JBYCZS010000051.1:0-5478 GCF_057586355.1 Caulobacter sp. SRI_008 | reverse complement strand
TGGGTGCGGGGACAGGATTTGAACCTGTGACCTTCAGGTTATGAGCCTGACGAGCTACCGGGCTGCTCCACCCCGCGGCAGGGGAATATCGTGTGCAGGGTTCTGGACTTTTGGGTGTGCATCCTTTTAGCGGACCTGGCGGCGACCTACTCTCCCGCGCCTTGAGACGAAGTACCATTGGCCCTGGGGGACTTAACGACCGAGTTCGGAATGGGATCGGGTGGGGAACCCCCGGCATAGCCACCAGGTCAGCGAAAAGGATGCTGTCTGCCTGAGTTTGATTTCAGGCAGAGATTGAAGAAGACATCATTGTATGAGGCTTTGTAGAGCTTCATGGGTTTGACTGAAGAACGATCAAGCCTATCGAGCTATTAGTACCGGTAAGCTCCATGCGTCGCCGCACTTCCACACCCGGCCTATCAACGTGGTGGTCTTCCACGGCTCTCAGCGAGACCTTGTTTTGAGGTTAGTTTCCCGCTTAGATGCTTTCAGCGGTTATCTATTCCACACTTAGCTACCCTGCTGCACAGCTGGCGCCATGACAGGTCCACCAGAGGTGTGTCCATCCCGGTCCTCTCGTACTAGGGACAGATCCTCTCAAGTCTCGTACACCCACGGCAGATAGGGACCAAACTGTCTCACGACGTTCTGAACCCAGCTCACGTACCACTTTAATCGGCGAACAGCCGAACCCTTGGGACCTGCTCCAGCCCCAGGATGTGATGAGCCGACATCGAGGTGCCAAACTTTGCCGTCGATATGGACTCTTGGGCAAAATCAGCCTGTTATCCCTAGAGTACCTTTTATTCGTTGAGCGATGGCCCTTCCACGCAGGACCACCGGATCACTATGGCCGACTTTCGTCTCTGCTCGACTTGTCAGTCTCGCAGTCAGGCGGGCTTATGCCATTGCACTCGACGACCGATTTCCGACCGGTCTGAGCCCACCATCGCGCGCCTCCGTTACACTTTGGGAGGCGACCGCCCCAGTCAAACTGCCCGCCACGCCATGTCCCGGACCCGGATAACGGGCCGCGGTTAGACGTCAACAACAATAAGGGTGGTATTTCAAGGATGGCTCCACTCGGACTGGCGCCCAAGTTTCATAGCCTCCCACCTATCCTACACATGTTATTGCTAACGCCAAGGCGAAGCTGCAGTAAAGGTTCATAGGGTCTTTCCGTCTGACCGCGGGAACCCCGCATCTTCACGGGGAATTCAATTTCGCTGAGCCTGTGCTGGAGACAGTGGGGAAGTCGTTACGCCATTCGTGCAGGTCGGAACTTACCCGACAAGGAATTTCGCTACCTTAGGACCGTTATAGTTACGGCCGCCGTTTACCTGGGCTTCAATTCAGAGCTTGCACCCCTCCTTTTAACCTTCAGGCACCGGGCAGGCGTCAGACCCTATACGTCGCCTTGCGGCTTCGCAGAGCCCTGTGTTTTTGATAAACAGTCGCTACCCCCTGGCTTGTGCCACTCTTTTCTGGTTGCCCAAAGAAGAGTCACGCTTATCCCGAAGTTACGCGTGCAATTTGCCGAGTTCCTTCAGCACAGTTCTCTCAAGCGCCTTGGTATACTCTACCTACCCACCTGTGTCGGTTTCGGGTACGGTCTCCGTTGGAGTTATTTCCAGGGACCTGTTCACTGCCAGAACCAATCCAATAAGGACTGACAATTTACCAGATCCGTCACTTCCAACTGGCCCAGGAATATTTACCTGGTTCCCATCGACTACGCGTTTCCGCCTCGCCTTAGGGGCCGGCTAACCCTGCGCAGATTAGCTTTACGCAGGAACCCTTGGGTTTTCGGCGAGAGGGTCTCTCACCCTCTTTATCGCTACTCATGTCAGCATTCTCACTTCCGATACCTCCAGCAAGGCTCACGCCTCACCTTCATCGGCTTACGGAACGCTCCGCTACCGCTTGCACAAAGTGCAAACCCATACCTTCGGCGACTGGCTTTAGCCCCGTTACATTTTCCGCGCAGGTTCGCTTGACCAGTGAGCTGTTACGCTTTCTTTAAATGATGGCTGCTTCTAAGCCAACATCCTGGTTGTCAAAGCAAACCCACATCGTTTCCCACTTAGCCAGTACTTGGGGGCCTTAGATGATGGTTAGGGTTGTTTCCCTTTTCACGACGGACGTTAGCACCCGCCGTGTGTCTCCCAGATATCTCTCTCGGGTATTCGGAGTTTGATTAGAATTGGTACAGCTCGCGCCGCCCGCATCCATTCAGTGCTCTACCCCCCGAGGAGTCCGTCTGAGGCACTACCTAAATAGTTTTCGCGGAGAACCAGCTATGTCCAGGTTTGATTGGCCTTTCACCCCTATCCACAAGTCATCCGAGAATTTTTCAACATTCACCGGTTCGGTCCTCCAGTTGGTGTTACCCAACCTTCAACCTGCTCATGGATAGATCACCTGGTTTCGGGTCGTCATGCGACGTACTTATTCGCCCTATTCAGACTCGCTTTCGCTGCGCCTACACCTAACGGCTTAAGCTTGCACGGCACATGAAGTCGCTGACCCATTATACAAAAGGTACGCCGTCACCACGCGCGGTGGCTCCGACTGCTTGTAGGCTTCCGATTTCAGGATCTGTTTCACTCCCCTTGTCGGGGTGCTTTTCACCTTTCCCTCACGGTACTTGTTCGCTATCGGTCATTGAGGAGTACTTAGGCTTGGAGGGTGGTCCCCCCATGTTCAGACAGGATTTCACGTGTCCCGCCCTACTCGAGTCTGTCGCTATTTGACGCTTACGGGGCTATCACCCACTATGGCCGAGCTTCCCAGCTCGTTCAGCTTTATGTCACGACAGCACTGGCCTGGTCCCGGTTCGCTCGCCACTACTACGGGAGTCTCGGTTGATGTCCTTTCCTCCGGGTACTGAGATGTTTCAGTTCCCCGGGTTTGCTTAATGACCCTATGTATTCAGATCATTATACCTCTTCCGACCAACCGATCTTCGTCCATCCGAGGATGAACTAAGTCGGGTGACCGTAAAGGTGGGTTTCCCCATTCGGAGATAGCCGGATCAAAGGGTGCTCGCGCCTCCCCGGCTCTTATCGCAGCGTGCCACGTCCTTCATCGCCTCTCAATGCCAAGGCATCCGTCAGAAGCCCTTATGCGCTTGATCGTTCTCAGCAAAACCCATGCGCTTACCGTCTAGGGACGGTTCGCATGCGCTTTACAATTTGTCAGACAATGATGTCTTCTTAAGTCCAACCTAAACGGCTGAACCCTGCCTTCACGATGTCACTTCGCAGGCTGGCCAAAGCCAGTTGCAAACTTGATATCCTCGATCGCGATGTCCTTGCGTGTTCTCCAGCTGGCCTCGCTCAAGAAGCGAAGCGTTAGCGAGAACAGCCAACAAGGATGGTGGAGCCAGACGGATTCGAACCGACGACATCCTGCTTGCAAAGCAGGCGCTCTACCAACTGAGCTATGGCCCCGAAAGGGTGTAGCCAGGAGAGCGGTCGGTTGCGGTCCGTATGTTTGGAAAGAGTGGTAGGCCCGATAAGACTTGAACTTATGACCTCACGCTTATCAAGCGTGCGCTCTAACCAACTGAGCTACGGGCCCATAGGCCGCTCAGATCAGGTCCAGATGGACCCGCTCCAGGGCTCGCGATCGTGCTCTGAACCTCGACGGCCCAGAACAAGTGGAAAGAGAAACGAAGACGGCGGCGATCCGCTCATTTGTGTGCGTCTAGCGCACTAATCGGAGCCTCAATAGCCGAAGCTGGAGAGGCATCCTTAGAAAGGAGGTGATCCAGCCGCAGGTTCCCCTACGGCTACCTTGTTACGACTTCACCCCAGTCGCTGACCCTACCGTGGTCGCCTGCCTCTCTTGCGAGTTAGCGCAGCGCCTTCGGGTAAAGCCAACTCCCATGGTGTGACGGGCGGTGTGTACAAGGCCCGGGAACGTATTCACCGCGGCATGCTGATCCGCGATTACTAGCGATTCCAACTTCATGCTCTCGAGTTGCAGAGAACAATCCGAACTGAGACGACTTTTAGGGATTGGCTCCCCCTCGCGGGATTGCAGCCCTCTGTAGTCGCCATTGTAGCACGTGTGTAGCCCACCTTGTAAGGGCCATGAGGACTTGACGTCATCCCCGCCTTCCTCCGGATTAACTCCGGCAGTCCTGTTAGAGTGCCCAACTTAATGATGGCAACTAACAGCGAGGGTTGCGCTCGTTGCGGGACTTAACCCAACATCTCACGACACGAGCTGACGACAGCCATGCAGCACCTGTGTCCCAGTCCCCGAAGGGAAGGCCGGATCTCTCCGGATGTCCAGGCATGTCAAAAGGTGGTAAGGTTCTGCGCGTTGCTTCGAATTAAACCACATGCTCCACCGCTTGTGCGGGCCCCCGTCAATTCCTTTGAGTTTTAATCTTGCGACCGTACTCCCCAGGCGGAGTGCTTAATGCGTTAGCTGCGTCACCGACAGGCATGCCTGCCGACAACTAGCACTCATCGTTTACAGCGTGGACTACCAGGGTATCTAATCCTGTTTGCTCCCCACGCTTTCGAGCCTCAGCGTCAGTAACGGACCAGTATGTCGCCTTCGCCACTGGTGTTCTTCCGAATATCTACGAATTTCACCTCTACACTCGGAGTTCCACATACCTCTTCCGTACTCAAGACTGCCAGTATCAAAGGCAATTCCAAGGTTGAGCCCTGGGCTTTCACCTCTGACTAAACAGTCCGCCTACGCTCCCTTTACGCCCAGTAATTCCGAGCAACGCTAGCCCCCTTCGTATTACCGCGGCTGCTGGCACGAAGTTAGCCGGGGCTTCTTCTCCGGGTACCGTCATTATCGTCCCCGGTGAAAGAATTTTACAATCCTAAGACCTTCATCATTCACGCGGCATGGCTGCGTCAGGCTTTCGCCCATTGCGCAAGATTCCCCACTGCTGCCTCCCGTAGGAGTTTGGGCCGTGTCTCAGTCCCAATGTGGCTGATCATCCTCTCAGACCAGCTACTGATCGTAGCCTTGGTGAGCCTTTACCTCACCAACTAGCTAATCAGACGCGGGCCGCTCCAATGGCGATAAATCTTTCCCCCGAAGGGCACATCCGGTATTAGCTCAAGTTTCCCTGAGTTGTTCCGAACCAAAGGGCACGTTCCCACGTGTTACTCACCCGTCCGCCACTAATCCCGAAGGATCCGTTCGACTTGCATGTGTTAGGCCTGCCGCCAGCGTTCGCTCTGAGCCAGGATCAAACTCTCAGGTTGAGTTGACATTGACTCCAGCTATTTGACCGAGGGGAAAACCTCAGTCGCGTATCTGGTTTGCATAGTTTCTTGACGAGTTCCCATCACACAATGACCAGCTCCTAAGAACCAGCCACCGTATAAATGGTGTCTTCAAGAGACCGCATTCGTCAGCGTCTATTGCGTCACCCCGAAGGGTGACCGCCAGAGCGCCGCCGCCTGCGTTTCTCTTTCCAAATCAACAATGTCAAAGACC
>NZ_JBYCZS010000050.1:0-6434 GCF_057586355.1 Caulobacter sp. SRI_008 | reverse complement strand
TCACCACCGAGGCCTCGCCGGCCTCCTGGAACATGCGGGTCGCTTCGGACGTCAGGGCTTCGGGGCGGGTCAAGACGGCTTCCTTCACGAGGGCGGGCGCGAGATCAGGACAGGGCGTTCAGTTCGGCCACGAAGTCGTAGGCGTCGCCGCGGTAGTAGGACTGGGTTACTTCCACCGCCCGGCCGTCCTTGAGGAAGCCGCGCCGCTCGATCAGCAGGCCCGCGTCCTTGGTCGGCACGTCCAGCAGGTCGGCCTGCTCGGCGGCGAACAGGATGGCCCGCAGCCGCTGAAGGGCGCGCACCGGCCGGTGGCCGGTCTTTTCCAGCGCCTCGTACAGCGAGGTCCCGACGATGTCGGTGGAGGGCAGGGCGAAGGCGGCGATGGTGGTGTATTCCACGGCCATCGGCGAGCCGTCGGCGTAGCGGATCCGGGCGAAGCGATAGACCGGCGTGCCGGGCGACAGGCCAAGCGTCAGCGACTCCTCGGGCGTCACCTGGCCCTCGCTGCGGCTGATCCATTCGCTGTGCGGCACCCGGCCGCGCGAGATCATGTCCTCGGTGAAGGACGACAGCGCCGAGAAGCTCTTTTCCACCCGCGAGGCCACGAAGGTGCCCGCGCCCTGACGGCGGGTGAGCAGCCCCTCGCTGACCAGGCCGTCGAGCGCCTTGCGAACGGTGATCCGCGAGATGCTGAATTCTTCGGCAAGGTCGCGCTCGGCCGGCAGGGCGTCGTCGGGCGCCAGCACCTTCTTCTGGATGGCTTCGCGCAGGGCCCGCTGCAGCTGCTTGTACAGCGGCGCGTGGTCCTGCCCGTTGCCGTCCAGGCCCCCGATCTTTTCGGAAAACAGCATCAGGTCCCCACCAGCGTCAGGCTTGCATCTACCGCGATTTGCGCACCCCGGCGGCGCACGCAACAGTTCATGACCATTTTCATACCAATTATCTCATGGTCTGCAATTGGTTCTTTTTAGGTATTGTCATCAGCAAAAATTTCGTCACAGTCACACTCCGAGGTCTGAGAAGTACCGCTCTTTGCGGCTTTGCCGCGAGAAATTGGTATCGGATTGGGCTTGGGGTTCGGCTCCGGGTCCAAAGACCCGGCACAATGGGGAGAAGCCGAGTTATGAAGAGCATTCACAAGGCGGTCCTGACCGCTTCCGCCAGCCTGCTGGCCGTATTGGTCGCTGCGCCCGTCATGGCGCAGGAGACCCCGACCTCCGTCGATGAGGTGGTCGTCACCGGTATTCGTGCGTCGCTTCAGCAATCGATCCAATCCAAGCGTAACGCCGACGCCATCGTCGACGTGGTCACCGCCGAGGACGTCGGCAAGTTTCCGAGTTCGAACGTCGCCGAAGCGCTGACGATCGTTCCGGGCGTCACCGTCGACCGCCAGTTCGGTCAAGGTGAAAAGGTCTCTATCCTGGGCACCGACCCGGCCCTGAACCGCACTCTGCTGAACGGCCAGACGGTCGCCTCGGCCGACTGGTTCATCCTTGATCAGCCGGGCCGGACGTTCAACTACGCCCTGCTGGCCCCGCAGATCGTCGGCAAGGTGGAAGTCTACAAGTCGCCCGAGCCCCGCCTCGACGAAGGCAGCATCGGCGGCACGGTGATCGTCAACACCCGCAAGCCGCTGGACCTGAAGTCGCTGACCCTCCAGGGCTCGCTCAGCTATCTCTACAACGATCGCTCCAAGAAGTCCGACCCGCAGGTGGCGGTGCTGGGCAGCTGGAAGAACGCCGACCAGACCTTCGGGATCGCGGTCTCGGCCCAGCACGCCAAGGACCAGCTACGCCGCGACGGCATCGAGTCCTACGGCACGATCCCGGCCAGCTACTATAACGGCGGCAACCCGGAGAACCCGGTCAGCTCGATCACCAACGGCAACTGCACCGGAACCTGCGCCACCACCCTGGCGGCCAATCCGAACGCCCGCGGCGTCAACTCGCTGTCGGTCTCCTATTTCGAGCAGGAGCGCGTCCGCGACAGCTACACCGCCGCCGTCCAGTGGCGCCCGACCGACGCCCTCGAGCTGAACTTCGACTGGCTGAAGATCAAGGCCACCTACGACAACACCAACCAGTCGCTGTTCGCCTTCCAGGGCAACACCTGGAACAGCCTGGGCGCGCTGACCGCGATCACCATCGAGGACAACGTCATCCGCAAGGCCTCGTTCAAGCACGCGCTGAGCGTGCTGGACGTGCAGTACCGCGAAGCCGAGCTGAACTCCGACACCTATCACCTGACCGGCAAGTGGACGGGCGACGGTATCGACGTGTCGGGCGAGGCCGGCTACTCGAAGGCCGACGGCGGCACCAAGCGCCAGCTGTACGGGGAGTTCCTGAACTGGGCCGACTACACGGTCGACTTCACCGGAACCCCGGGCTCGCCGGGCGTGCTGACCTATACCAACCCGACCGCCGACGGTAATCCGCTGGCCGACGCCAGCAAGTTCTCGTTCGACGGCGGCTGGGGCGGCGGCGATCCGTCGGTCGGCCCGACCGGCTACAACGCCGGCTGGGGCGGCAACATCGTCTCCAAGCCGACCACCGACAAGGAGAGCTACGCCCAGATCGACGCGGGCAAGGACTTCGAAGGCGTGATCAAGCGCGTGCAGGTCGGCTACAAGTACCGCAAGCACGAGACCACCCAGGCGATGTCGGGCGTGACCGTCTCGGTCTACGGCAACCCGGCCAGCGCCTCGCAGTTCAACCCGTCGATCGTGCCGAGCAACTATCTGAAGGGCTTCGACGGCGTCACCGACGCCATGGGCAGCCGCTTCAAGATCGATGGCGAGGCCCTGGCCAACTACATCTCCAGCGGCGGCTACCTGCGTCCCTGGCAGGCCAAGCCGGTGCCGACGATCTTCGGCAACGCCGAGTTCACGGCCCAGAACTGGGGCATCGAGGAGACGATCAACGCCCTCTACGGCCAGGCCGACTTCCAGGCCGACAACGTGCGCGGCAACTTCGGCCTGCGCTACGTGAAGACCGAGTCCGACAGCGGCGGCTACACTTGCGTCAACCAGACCGCCACCGGCTGCGGCACCACGGCCGCCGACTGGGCCTGGACGGTGAAGTCCAAGAAGTACGAGGACTTCCTGCCCAGCCTGAACGTCATCGTCGACGTGAAGGAGGATCTGGTGTTCCGCTTCGCCGCGGCCCAGGTGATCTCGCGTCCGAACTACGCCGACATGTCGAACTACTTCTGGCTCTCCGACCAGATCCTGACCGGCGGCGGCGGCAACCCGGACCTGAACCCCTACAAGTCGAGCAACGTCAACGCCTCGATCGAGTGGTACTTCGCGCCGGAGGCCATCCTGTCGGCCGAGGTGTTCCACAAGGACATCAGCAACTACATCCTGCAGCAGACCGTCGCCGAGCAGCACTTCAACCAGGCGCGCAACGCGGTCACCACCTACCAGATCAGCCGTCCGACCAACGCCGGCTCGGCCACGGTCAAGGGCGCGGCGTTCGCCTACCAGCAGACCTTCGGCCTCGGCTTCGGCCTGCTGGCCAACTACACCTACGCCGACGGGGAAGCCGACGGCGGCGCGCCGCTGCCCTACAACTCCAAGCACCAGATCAACATCAGCCCGTTCTACGAGCACGGTCCGTTCTCGGCCCGGGTGACCTACAACTGGCGCTCGAAGTACTTCACGGGCCTGGACCGCGGCGACCAGATGTTCGTCCGCGCCTACAAGGGCCTGGACGCCACGGCCGGCTACGCCTTCACCGAGAACGTCAACCTCTCGGTCTCGGCGCAGAACCTGCTCGACAGCGAGTATTACGCCTACGCCAACACCACCATGCTGCCCCGCGGCGTCTACCGCACGGGCCGCAAGCTGCAGGCGACGATCAACGTCTCCTTCTAAGCGGAAGCCGATCCGGGGGCGCGCTTCAAAGACCGGCGCGTCCCCGAACCCGCTGATTTGCATTCAACGCGGCTTGGTTCAGGATCCCTTCATGAGCCGAGCCGCGCCTTTCCCCCTCCTGACTGCAAGCAGCGAGCTGGGGCGGGTTGGTCTTGCGGCCGGCCCGCCTCCCTTTTTGCCGCTGGCTTGCCGGTGAGAGCTTTCCCCGCATGATCAAAGTCCTGCTGCTGGCCACCGCGGCCATGGCTATCGTGGCGCCGGCCCTGGCCGAGCCGCTGACCCTGACGCCTGCGCCGGCCAAGGCCGAACGCGCCGAGGGCGTCTTCCGCCTGACCGCCGCCACCCGCATCCATGTCGCCAAGGGCGATGTCGAGGCCCGGGGCGTGGCGGTGCAGCTGGCCGACCTGCTGCATCGCGCCCGGGGCCTGCGCCCGGCCGTGGTCGAAGGCGCGCCGACGGCCGGCGAGACGGCGATCTCGCTCGTGCGCGGCGGACCGGACGGTGAAGGCTACGCCCTCGACGTCGCGCCCGGCGGGGTGAAGATCACGGCGCTCAAGCGCGCCGGCCTGTTCTACGGCGCGGTCAGCCTGTGGCAGCTGGCGGTGCAGGATGACAGCAAAGGCGCGGTCGACGTGCCCGCCGCCCATGTGGAGGACGCCCCGCGCTTCGCCTGGCGCGGCTTCATGCTCGACAGCGCCCGCCACTTCCAGTCGGTCGAGACCATCCACACGATCATCGACGGCATGGCGGCCCACAAGCTCAACACCCTGCACTGGCACCTGGTCGACGACCAGGGCTGGCGGCTGGAGATCAAGAAGTACCCGAAGCTGACGCAGGTCTCGGCCTGGCGTCAGCCGGCCGGGGCGGCGGGGTTCGATCCCAAGACCGGCAAGCCGGTGCGCTATGGCGGCTTCTACACCCAGGATCAGGTGCGCGAGCTGGTGGCCTATGCGGCGGCCCGCAACATCACCATCGTTCCCGAGATCGAGATGCCGGGTCACGCCCTGGCGCCGATCGTGGCCTATCCGAAGCTGGGCCTGACCGATAATCCGCCGGCCCTGGCCCGTCACGACTGGGGGATCTTCCCCTATCTCTACAATGTCGAGGACGGCACGTTCGAGTTCCTCAACGACGTGCTCGACGAGGTCATGGACCTATTCCCGTCGGAATACATCCACGTCGGCGGCGACGAGGCGGTCAAGGACCAGTGGAAGGCCAGCCCCGTCATCCAGGCCAAGA
Organism: Caulobacter sp. SRI_008; assembly: GCF_057586355.1. Lineage (NCBI taxonomy): Bacteria > Pseudomonadati > Pseudomonadota > Alphaproteobacteria > Caulobacterales > Caulobacteraceae > Caulobacter > Caulobacter sp. SRI_008. The sequence continues at coordinate 1,321 of NZ_JBYCZS010000050.1, read as the reverse complement.
TCCAAGAGCTGGGCGTCAAGGACGAGCACGGCTTGCAGAGCTGGTTCATCCAGCGGGTCGAAAAGCACATCAACGGCCGCGGCCGCCGGCTGATCGGCTGGGACGAGATCCTGGAGGGCGGTCTTGCCCCCAACGCCACGGTGATGTCGTGGCGGGGGATCGACGGGGCCATCGCCGCCGCCAGCCAGGGCCACGACACGGTGCTGTCGCCCGAGCCGACCCTCTATTTCGACCGCCGTCAGAGCACGTCTTTGGACGAGCCGCCCGGCCGGATCACGGTCAGCAGCCTCAAGGACGTCTACCAGTTCGACGCCGCGCCCGACGCCCTGACGGCCGACCAGCGCAAGCACATCCTGGGCGTCCAGGCCAACCTCTGGACCGAGCACGTGCGCACCGACGAGCGGGCGCAACTGATGGCCTTCCCGCGCCTGGTCGCCCTAGCCGAGACGGCCTGGACTCAGGAGGAGCGCCGCGACTGGGACGGCTTCACCCAGCGCCTGCCGGCCGAGATGGCGCGGCTGAAGGCGCTGGGCGTCGTCGCCGACACCGCGCCGTTCGAGCCGCAGGTCACCTTGCGTCCGGGGCAGGGCGGGGCGGTCGCGGCCAGCCTGGCCAGTGGTCTCACCCTTGGCCAGGTGCGGTACACCACCGACGGCTCGGAGCCCTCGGCGGCCTCGCCGGCCTATGACCAGACCCTGTCGCTGAAGGCGGGGACGACGCTGAAGGCGCGCAGCTTCCTGGGCGCGGCGCCGCTGGGCCGCACGCGCGGCTGGGCGGCGACGGAACTGGCGGCCAACACCCGCGAGAGCCGGCAGCTGGAGTTGTGCGGCGCGGCGATCCCGCTGGCCTTCGAGGATGACGCCCCGATCAACGGCAAGGACGGCCCGCGCGCCATCTTCGCCATCGACCTGATGAACCCGTGCTGGATCTGGAAGGGCGCGGACCTTTCCAAGGGGCTGAAGCTGACCGCCCGCGTGGGCCAGGCGGCCTGGAACTTCCAGATCGGCGCGGCCAAGGACCAGATCGTGGTCCGTAAGCCGGCCACGCCCGACGGCGAGCTGGAGGTGCGGCTGGGCTGCAAGGGCGAGCGCATCGCGGCCATCCCGCTGGGCAAGGCCGGGCGCGGTCCGGGCCTGGGGACAGTGAGCGGCGTGCTGCCGGCTCGTGAAGGCGTGCACGATCTTTGCCTGACCTTCACGGCCAAGAGCCTGGATCCGATGCCGGCCCTTGACCGCGTCACCCTGACGGCCGGTCAGTAGCGCCTTCTTCCCCGTTCCCGACGAGAATGCCGCCCATGTCCACCCTGGTGCTTCAATCGCCG
>NZ_JBYCZS010000049.1:0-14001 GCF_057586355.1 Caulobacter sp. SRI_008 | reverse complement strand
AGGGCGGCCCGCAAGGCGGTCCTCCCGGCGGTGCGCCCCAAGGCGGCCCGGGTGGTCCGGGCGGCCCCGGCGGCGGCCAGACCGGCCCGCTGGCCGGCAACGGCTTCAGCGCCAGCTACACCGCGACGTTCGAAGCCCAGCGTCCGTAGCGCCTGACCTGCTCCTCCCCCGCTCGCGGGGGAGGGGGACCACGAAGTGGTGGAGGGGGCGGCGGCGCGCACCGCGCCTGAACTCGCCCCCTCCGTCACGCTGCGTATCCGCAGCGCGCCACCTCTCCCGCTTCGCGAGGGAGGAGCTTGGACACCGCCTCCCCCATGACCCGCGTCCTCGTCCCCCTGATCTCCAAACCGCCGGCCCGGCCGGTGGGCGGCGTCGTGCGCGGGTTCGACGGGGCAAGCATGGGCACGACCTGGTCGGTCAAGGCCGTGCTGCCCGCCACCACCGACCTTGCGGCCATGACCGCCATGGTCCAGCGCGCCCTCGACCAGGTGGTCGCGCAGATGAGCGCCTGGGACCCGATGTCGGCGCTCTCGCGCTTCAACCGTTCCGCCCCCGGAACCTGGACCGCCCTGCCCGCCGGCTTCGCGACCGTGCTCCGCCGCGCCATCGAGGTCGCTGAAGGCAGCGACGGCGCGTTCGACCCGACCCTGGGCGCGGTCACCGATCTCTGGGGCTTCGGCCCCCGCCCCTTCTCCGGCGAGCCGCCCAGCGCCGACGCCCTCGACGCCGCCCGCGCCCCTATGGGCTGGCGCCGCGTGACGCTGGACGGCGACGCGCTATTTCAGCCGGGCGGGCTGTCCATCGACCTCAACGGCATTGCCAAGGGCTTCGGCGTCGACGAGGCCGCCCGGGCGCTCGAACGCTCGGGCGTTCGCTCCTACCTCGTCGAGGTCGGCGGCGAGCTGCGCGGCACGGGCGCCAAGCCCGACGGCCAGCCCTGGTGGGTCGAGCTGGAGCGCCCGCCGGTCGCTTCGGCCAACGACGAGGCCGCCCCGCGCACGGTGCTGGCCCTGCACGGCCTGTCGGTGGCGACCTCGGGCGACTACCGCCGCTTCTTCGACCATGCGGGCAAGCGCTACGCGCACACCCTGGACCCCGCCTCGGGCGCGCCGTGCGACGCCGGGGTGGTCAGCGTCACCGTGCTGCATCCCGAGTGCATGACCGCCGACGCCCTGGCCACCGCCCTGACCGTGATGGGACCGGACGCCGCCCTGGCCTTCGCCACGGCGCGTGAGCTGCCGGTCCTGATCGTCACGCGCGGCCCCAATGGCCTGTCCGAGCGTCTGTCGCCGGCCCTGCAGGCGATGCTCGACGAATGACCGACCTGCTTTCCAGCCTGCCGCCGGGCTCGCGCCGCCTGGCCCTGGCCGCGATCGTCGTCGGCCTCTACCTGCTGCTATGCGCCGGGATCGCCCTGAAGGTCGCCCTGCGCAAGGCCAAGGCCGCCCGCGAGGAAAAGGCCCTGGCCGCCGGCGCCGGCGAGCCCGTGCTCGTGGCCTTCGCCAGCCAGACCGGCTTCGCCGAGGAACTGGCCCTGGCGACGGCGAAAGCCCTGCAAGCCGCGAACCTGCCGGTGCGCCTGCGCGAACTGGCGGCCGTCGAGCCCGCCGACCTGACCGGCCGCGCCCTCTTCATCGTCAGCACCACCGGCGAGGGCGACGCCCCCGACAACGCCCGCCGCTTCATCCGCGACGTCATGGCCACCGAGCCGGACCTGTCGGGCCTGACCTACGCCGTGCTGGCCCTGGGCGACAGCAGCTACGCCCACTACTGCGCCTTCGGTCACAGCCTGGACGCCTGGCTGGCCCGCAACGGCGGCGCGCGCCTGTTCGACACCGTCGAGGTCGACGACGGCGAGGCCGCCGCCCTGCGCCACTGGCAGTCGCAGCTTTCGGTGCTGACCGGCTCGACCGACGCCCCCGACTGGAGCCGCCCGGCCTATGGCCGCTGGAAACTGGCCGACCGCCGCCTGCTCAATCCCGGCTCGGCCGGCGAAGGCGCCTTCCATGTGCGCCTGGAACCGCTCGATGGCGACGTGACCTGGCAGGCCGGCGACATCGTCGAGATCGGTCCGCGCAACGCCCCGGCCGAGGTGGCCGACCTGCTGGCGCGGCTGTCGCTTTCCGCTGACGCAGCCGTGAAGGCCGACGAGGCCCAGACGCTGGGCGAGGTGCTGTCCTGGCGACGGCTGCCGCACGAGGAGGCGGCGATCAAGGCGCTGGTCGGCGCCGCGCCCCAGGCTCTGGTCGACGCCCTGCCCGCCCTGCCCCACCGCGAATATTCGATCGCCTCGCTGCCGGGCGACGGCGGGGTCGAGCTGGTCGTGCGCCTGATGCGCCGCGCCGACGGCAAGACGGGCCTGGGTTCGGGCTGGCTGGTCGAGCATGCAGGCGTCGGCGCCGAGATCGCCGGCCGCGTGCGCAGCAACCGTAGCTTCCATGCGCCGGCCGACGACCGGCCGATGATCCTGATCGGCGCCGGCACGGGTCTCGCCGGCCTGCGCAGCCACCTGAAGGCCCGCGCGGCTCTGGGCCGTCAGCGGAACTGGCTGGTGTTCGGCGAGCGCTCGGCCACCCACGACTTCTTCCATCGCGACGAGATCGAGGCCTGGGTCGCCTCGGGCGTCCTGGCGCGGCTCGATCTGGCCTTCTCCCGCGACCAGGCCGAGAAGGTCTACGTCCAGCATCGGCTGCTGGCGGCCGCCGACGAAGTCCGGGCCTGGGTGGCGCGGGGGGCGGCGATCTATGTCTGCGGCTCGCTGGAAGGCATGTCGCGCGAGGTGCATGCGGCCCTGGCCGAGATCCTCGGCGCGGGCGCGCTGGAGGACCTGGCCGACCAGGGGCGGTACCGGCGGGACGTGTACTGAGGGGCTACGGCCTCAGCCGCGCCCGCTCCTCCGGCGTATTGGCCCCAAGGATCCGCGCCCGCGCGCCCTCCGGACATTCCAAAACCACGAGCCCCGCCCGCTCCACCAGCCGCCGCAGCGGCCAGCCCGGCAGCGCCCCTGCCGGCACGGCCCCGAGCGGCAGCACCATCGGCACGGGCGAGACGTCGAAGGTCGCGCCCGCCTCCGCCGCCAGCAACGCCGCCAGGTCGTCCACGGTCAGGGTCGGCGCATCGACGGCCAGCACCAGAGCCCGCGAACAGCCCCGCGCCCGCAGCGCCTCGGCCCCGGCCAGCACCCCGCCGACGGGCCCGGCCCCCTCCTCCGGATCGGGAACCCAGTCCAGCCCGTAGTCGCGCCCGGCGGTCAGCACCACGCTCGCCCCCGCCGCCCGGGCCAGAGCCGCCGCGCGATCGACGGCGCGCAGGCCGTCCCAGTCCAGCAAGGCCTTGTCCCGCCCCATCCGGACCGAGCCGCCGCCGCAGAGAATGATGGCGCCAAACACAGTCATGACGCCCTCCTTACGCCCGCCCGGAGACCGCTACCAAGGCCGCGCTTCCCCATGGCGCGAGAAACGGTCTAGACTCGCCCAAAAGGGACGGACTTCTCAGTCATGAACGAACGCACCGAGCGCACGCGGCGCCGCAGCAGCCAGAGCGCCACGATCCGCGACGTCGCCGCGCGGGCCGGGGTGTCGCCCATGACCGTCTCGCGGGTCATCAACCGCGAATCCACCGTCAAGGAAGAGACCCGGGCCCTGGTCGAGGCGGCCATCGCCGAGCTCAACTACGCCCCCAACCCCGCCGCTCGCAGCCTGGCCGGCAGCGCGCCGTTCCGGATCGGCCTGCTCTACGACAACCCCTCGACCGGCTATCTGTCGGAGTTCCTGGTCGGGGCGCTGGACGAGAGCAGCCGCACCGGCTCGCAGATCGTCATCGAGAAGTGCGCCGAGCCCGAGCTGGCCGGCGCCACCCTGGCCCGGCTGCTGAAGACCGGCGTCGATGGTTTGATCCTGCCGCCGCCCCTGTGCGAATCCCAGACCGTGCTGGCCGAGGTGAAGGCCGCCGGCGCGGCCGCCGTGGCCGTCGCCCCCGGCATGGCCAGCAGCGACATGGCCACCATCCGCATCGACAACGAAGCCGCCGCCTTCGAGCTGACCCAGCACCTGCTGAGCCTGGGTCACAAGCGCTTCGGCTTCATCAAGGGCCACCCCAACCAGACGGTCAGCCAGCAGCGGATGGACGGCTTCATGACCGCCCTCAAGGCCGCCGGAATTCCTCAAGAGGACGTCCGCATCGAGCAGGGCTACTTCACCTATCGCTCGGGCCTGGAGGCGGCCGAGCGGCTGCTGAACGTCAAGGATCGGCCGACCGCCATCTTCGCCGCCAACGACGACATGGCCGCCGCCACCGCCGGCCTGGCCCATCGCCTGGGCCTGGACGTGCCGGGCGACGTCTCGATCGTCGGCTTCGACGACACCTCGATCGCCGCCAACATCTGGCCGGCCCTGACCACCGTCCACCAGCCCATCGCCGCCATGGCCCGCGCCGCTGTCGACCTGGTGCTGGAAGAAATCCGCCGCCATCGGGATGGCACCGGCGAGCCGAGGCAGCTGATGCATCCGCATACGCTGATCGTGCGGGACTCGGCGGGGCCTGCGCCGACCTAGAAACACCTCTCCCAGAGGGAGAGGGAGGGGCCCAGGCGATAGCCTGGGAGGGTGAGGGGTTACGCGGCCGGCCGCATACCCCTCACGCGCAAACCTTCCGACGCCTTACCCCCTCACCCTCCCACGCCTTCGGCGCGGGCCCCTCCCTCTCCCCATGGGAGAGGTGTCCGTACCAGTTGTCAGACAACTCCCTTGCGCCCCTCCACATGTTAGCGCTAACAAGTCGGGGAGTTACGAAGCGTAGCGGGCGTTCGCAAAGATCCGCTCGCGCGACAGGGAGAAAACGCGGTGGGCGTGACGCAATACCTTCCCGAGGACTGGCGGGAAGCGACCCTTCTGGGCCGCATCGACTTCGGCCAGGGCCCGACCCCCGTCCTGATCCGCGGCGGCCACGTCGAGGACGTCAGCAAGATCGCCCCCACCGTCGCCGACCTGATGAACGCCTACGCCCCGGGCGACTCGATCCCGCGCGGCGAGGACAAGGGTCCGCTGGAAAAGCTCGACCTGCGCCCGGTCTGGGACGACCGTGAAGGCAACGCCGCCGCCAAGCTGCTGGCCCCCGTCGACCTGCAATGCCTCAAGGCCGCCGGCGTCACCTTCGCCGTCTCGACCCTGGAGCGGGTGATCGAGGAGCGCGCCCGCGGCGACGCCGCCGCCGCCCTGAAGATCCGCGAACAGCTGTCGCAAAGCATGGGCGGCGACCTGCGCAGCGTGAACCCGGGCTCGGAGGGCGCCGAGCGCCTGAAGCAGACCCTGATCAAGGACGGCCTGTGGTCGCAGTACCTCGAGGTCGCCATCGGCCCCGACGCCGAGATCTTCACCAAGGGCCCGACGCTGTCGTCGATGGGCTGGGGCGACCAGGTCGGCGTCCGTTCCGACAGCCACTGGAACAACCCCGAGCCGGAAGTCGTGCTGCTGTGCGACGGCCAGGGCGAGATCCGCGGCGCGTCGCTGGGCAACGACGTCAACCTGCGCGACTTCGAAGGCCGCTCGGCCCTGCTGCTCAGCAAGGCCAAGGACAACAACGCCTCCTGTTCGATCGGCCCGTTCTTCCGCCTGTTCGACGCCTCGTTCTCGCTGGACGACGTGCGCAGCGCCGAGGTCGAGCTGAAGATCACCGGCCGCGACAACTTCGTGCTCGACGGCAAGTCGAACATGAGCCTGATCAGCCGCGACCCGGCCGTGCTGGCGAGCCAGGCCTACAGCCGGCAGCACCAGTATCCGGACGGCTTCGCCTTGTTCCTGGGCACCATGTTCGCCCCGATCCAGGACCGCGACACCGCCGGCCAGGGCTTTACGCACAAGGTCGGCGACCGCGTCCGCGTCTCGACCCCCAAGCTGGGCGTGCTCGAGAACGAGGTGACCACCTGCGACCAGGCCAAGCCCTGGACCTTCGGCATCTCGGCCCTGATCCGCAACCTGGCCGGCCGCGGCCTGCTGTGACCCTCGTTTCCTCTTTCCAGGCTTAAGCGCATGTCCTCCGCCATCTATCCCAGCCTCCAGGGCAAGCGCGTCGTCATCACCGGCGGCGGTTCCGGCATCGGCGCGGGCATCACCACCGCCTTCGCCAAGCAGGGCGCCGAAGTGATCTTCGTCGACATCGCCGTCGAGGATTCCGAAGCCCTGGTCGCCGACCTGGCCGACGCCCCGATCAAGCCGGCCTTCAAGGCCGTCGACCTGACCGACCTGGAAGCCGTGAAGGCCTTCTTCGCCGAAACCGGTCCCATCGACGTGCTGGTCAACAACGCCGGCAACGACGACCGTCACAGCCTGGCCGACGTGACCCCGGCCTACTGGGACAACCGCATGAACGTGAACCTGCGTCACATGCTGTTCTGCGCCCAGGCCGCGGCTCCGGGCATGAAGGCCCGCGGCGGCGGCGCGATCATCAATTTCGGCTCGATCAGCTGGCATCTCGGCCTGGAGGACCTCGTCCTCTACGAAACCGCCAAGGCCGGCATCGAGGGCATGACCCGCGCGCTCGCCCGTGAGCTTGGCCCCGACGACATCCGCGTCACCTGCGTGGTGCCGGGCAACGTCAAGACCAAGCGCCAGGAGAAGTGGTACACCCCGGAAGGCGAGGCCGAGATCGTCAAGGCCCAGGCCGTCAAGGGCCGCATCCTGCCGGCCAACGTCGCCTCGCTGGTGCTGTTCCTGGCCTCGGACGACGGCAGCCTGTGCACGGGCCACGAGTACTGGATCGACGCCGGCTGGCGATAAGATAGGTCGGCGAAGGACCCCCTCCGGCCCTCCGGGCCACCTCCCCCAGAAGGGGAGGATTTGAAGCGCTAGATGCTCCCCCTCTGGGGGAGCTGTCGCGGAGCGACTGAGGGGGCCGGCGCCGTAGGAGGAGACGAAGCGCTATGACTGCCCCCACCTGCGTCTGGGACCTGAAGGCCACGCTCGGCGAAGGGCCGATCTGGCATGGCGACGCCGTCTGGTTCGTCGACATCAAGGGCCATCGGGTCCACCGCTACACCCCCGCCTCGGGCGAGACCGCCAGCTGGGACGCCCCCGACCAGGTGACCTTCGTCGCCCCGCGCGTCGGCGGCGGCTTCGTGGCGGGCCTGAAGAGCGGCCTGCATCATTTCACGCCCGAGCTGGGCTTCACCTTCATTTCCGAGATCGAGGACGCCGGCCTCGACAACCGCCCCAACGACTCCACGGTCGATGCGGAAGGCCGCCTGTGGTTTGGCACCATGCATGACGGCGAAGAGGCCGACAGCGGCGCGCTCTACCGGCTGGAGGCCGACGGCTCGCTGACCCGGCACGACGCCGGAATCTGCATCACCAACGGCCCGGCGGTCAGCCCGGACGGCAGGACCTTCTACCACACCGACACCCTGGCGAAGGTGATCTGGGCCTTCGACGTCACGCCCGAAGGCGCGCTCTCGAACAAGCGCGAATTCTTCCGCCTGGAGATCGAGGACGCCTGGCCAGACGGCTCGGTGGTCGACGCCGAGGGCTTCGTCTGGACGGCCCTGTGGGGCGGCCGCGGCGCCATCCGCCTGTCGCCGGAAGGCCAGATCGTCCAGCGTATCGAACTGCCGGCCATCAACGTCACCAAGCCGTGCTTCGGCGGACCGGACCTGAAGACCCTCTATTTCACCACCGCTCGCAAGGGCCTGAGCGACGAGCAGCTCGCTGCGAATCCGCTGTGCGGCGGCCTGTTCGCCCTGCCCGTCGACGTCGCCGGCCAGCCGCAATACGAGGTGCGCCTTGACCTCCGCTAACCGAACGCCCCGCCGGTTCCGCTCGCGCGACTGGTTCGACAATCCCGACCACATCGACATGACCGCCCTCTATCTGGAGCGGTTCATGAACTACGGGATCACCCCGGAAGAGCTGCGCAGCGGCAAGCCGATCATTGGCATCGCCCAGACCGGCAGCGACATCTCGCCGTGCAACCGCATCCATCTGGACCTGGTCACCCGGGTCCGCGACGGCATCCGCGACGCCGGCGGCATTCCGATGGAATTCCCCGTCCACCCGATCTTCGAGAACTGCCGTCGCCCGACGGCGGCGCTGGACCGGAACCTGTCGTACCTGGGCCTCGTGGAGACCCTGCACGGCTATCCGATCGACGCCGTGGTGCTGACCACCGGCTGCGACAAGACCACCCCGGCCGGCATCATGGCCGCCACCACGGTCAACATCCCGGCCATCGTGCTCTCCGGCGGACCGATGCTGGACGGCTGGCACGAGGGCGAATTGGTCGGCTCGGGCACGGTGATCTGGCGCTCGCGCCGCAAGCTGGCGGCCGGCGAGATCGACGAGGCCGAGTTCATCGAGCGCGCGGCGTCTTCCGCCCCCTCGGCCGGCCACTGCAACACCATGGGCACGGCCTCGACCATGAACGCGGTCGCAGAAGCCCTGGGCCTGTCGCTGACCGGCTGCGCGGCCATCCCCGCCCCGTACCGCGAGCGCGGCCAGATGGCCTACAAGACCGGCCAGCGGATCGTCGACCTGGCCTATGAGGACATCAAGCCCAAGGACATCCTGACGAAGAAGGCCTTCGAGAACGCCATCGCCCTGGTGGCGGCGGCCGGCGGCTCGACCAACGCCCAGCCGCACATCGCCGCCATGGCGCGGCATGCGGGCCTGGAGATCACCGCCGACGACTGGCGGGCGGCCTACGACATACCGCTGATCGTCAACATGCAGCCGGCCGGCAAATATCTGGGCGAGCGCTTCCACCGGGCCGGCGGCGCGCCGGCGGTTCTGTGGGAACTGCTGCAGCAGGGCCGCCTGCACGGCGACGTCCTGACCGTCACCGGCAAGACCATGGCCGAGAACCTGCAGGGCCGCGAAACCGGCGACCGCGAGGTGATCTTCCCCTACGCGCAGCCCTTGGCCGAAAAAGCGGGTTTCCTCGTTTTGCGCGGCAACCTGTTCGACTTCGCGATCATGAAGGCCAGCGTCATCGGCGCCGACTTCCGCGAGCGCTACCTGTCCAAGCCGGGCCAGGAGGGCGTGTTCGAGGCCCGGGCCATCGTCTTCGACGGCTCGGACGACTACCACGCCCGCATCAACGACCCGGCCCTGAACATCGACGAAAGCTGCATCCTGGTGATCCGCGGCGCGGGTCCGATCGGCTGGCCCGGCTCGGCCGAGGTGGTCAACATGCAGCCGCCGGATCACCTGCTGAAGAAGGGGATCATGAGCCTGCCGACCCTGGGCGACGGGCGCCAGTCGGGCACCGCCGACAGCCCCTCGATCCTCAACGCCTCGCCCGAAAGCGCCATCGGCGGCGGGCTGTCGTGGCTGCGAACGGGCGATGTGATCCGCATCGACATCAACACCGGCCGCTGCGACGCCCTGGTGGACGAGGCCGTGATCGCCGAGCGCCGCAAGGAGGGCATCCCGGCCGTGCCGGAGACCATGACCCCCTGGCAGGAGATCTACCGCGCCCACACCGGCCAGCTCGACACCGGCGGGGTGCTGGAATTCGCCGTGAAGTACCAGGACCTGGCAGCGAAGCTGCCCAGGCATAATCACTAACTAAAAACGCTCGTCATCCCGGAAAGCCCGAAGGGCTTATCCGGGACCCAGGGGCCGGCGCACTGCGGTCGCCCCTGGGTCCCGGCTCTCCGCTTCGCTGCGGCCGGGATGACGAACTGAATTGGTCGAAAAGGAAGGAAGACGCCCATGTTCTCGCGCCGCCGCCTGATGGCCGCCGCCGCCAGCCTGACAGCGCTGCCGGTCCTGCCCGCCTTCGCCGCCGGGCAAAAGCGCGTCATCGCGCTCGACCTCGCCAAGGCGACCACGCCCGTCGACCGGTTCTTCGACCTCTCCATCGGCTCGGACTATCCCGGCACCTTGCTGCGCGACGACAGCCTCTCTCAGCTGAAGACGGCGTCCGACGAGCTGAAGTTCCGCTACATCCGCTTCCACGCCATCTTCCACGACGTGCTGGGCACGGTGAAGAAGGGTGCGGACGGCAAGATCACCTACGACTGGACGAAGATCGACCAGCTCTACGACCGCCTGCTGGCCATGGGCCTGAAGCCCTTCATCGAACTGGGCTTCACGCCCGAGGCGATGAAGACCTCGGACCTGACGATCTTCTGGTGGAAGGGCAACACCTCGCACCCGCAGTTCGAGCCCTGGGCGCACCTGATCGACGCCTTCGTCAAACACCTGCGCGGCCGCTACGGCGAGGCCGAGGTGCGCAGCTGGTTCTTCGAGGTCTGGAACGAGCCCAATCTCGACGGCTTCTGGGAGAAGGCGGATCAAAAGGTCTATTTCGACCTCTACGCCCTGACCGCCAAGACCATCAAGGCGATCGACCCGACCCTGCGTGTGGGCGGCCCGTCGACGGCCGGCGCGGCCTGGGTTCCGGAGTTCCTGGCCTACTGCAAGACCAACAACGCGGCGGTCGACTTCGTCACCACCCACACCTACGGCGTCGACGGCGGCTTCCTCGACGAGAACGGCAAGGACGACACCAAGCTGTCGCCCTCCCCCGACGCCATCATCGGCGACGTGCGCAAGGTGCGCCGCGAGATCGAGGCCTCGGCCTATCCGGGCCTGCCGCTCTACTTCACCGAATGGAGCACCAGCTACACGCCGCGCGATCCGGTGCACGACAGCTATCACAGCGCCGCCTACATCCTGGCCAAGCTGAAGGGCGTCAAAGGCGTGGTCCAGGGCATGAGCTACTGGACCTACAGCGACCTGTTCGAAGAGCCCGGCCCGCCGACCGCGCCGTTCCAGGGCGGCTTTGGCCTGATGAACCCGGAGGGCATCCGCAAGCCCTCGTGGTTCGCCTACAAGTACCTGGCGGCCCTGCGCGGCAAGGAAGTTCCGTCTACGGACAATTCGGTTCTGGCCTCGGTGGACGGCGGCAAGGTCGCGGCCCTGGTCTGGGACTTCACCCAGCCGGCGCAGCCGACCAGCAACCGCTCGTTCTACACCAAGGTCCAGCCGACGACCGACGCCCCGGCCGCCGCGCTCAGCGTCGCGGGCCTCAAGCCCGGCCGCTACCGATTGAAAGCCCAGCGCACCGGCTTCCGCGCCAACGACGCCTACACGGCCTATATCGAGCTGGGCCTGCCGCAGAAGCTTTCGGCCGAGCAGGTGGACAAGCTCCAGGCCCTGACGACCGACAAGCCGGAGGTCGAAAAGACCGTCACCGTCGGCAAAGACGGGGTGGCGACGATCGACTTCGCGATGCGTCGGAACGATCTGGTGCTGGTGACCCTGGAACGGACGTAGCTCGAACCGGAAGATGCTCCCCCTCTGGGGGAGCTGTCGGCGAAGCCGACTGAGGGGGCCAGCGCCGCGCTTACCCCCTCCGGCCCTCCGGGCCACCTCCCCCCAAAGGGGGAGGATCTCAGGCCGCCACCAGCCGCCGGCGCAGACCCGCGCCCAACGTCGCCGCGAGATAGCCCAGGCCGAGCGTCGTCAGCATCCCAACCCATTGCAAAGCCGTGCCCGGATCCACCTGGTCGAGATGCCGGAAACCGTCGATGCGCGCGAGTCCGACCAGGATCGGGCCGAAACCCAGCGCCAGGGCGCTGACCAGGCGGCGGTCGGGCCGCCGGAAGCCCAGCAGGCCGCACAGCGCCAACTGGACGACGGCGATGAGCTCCGTCTGCCGCCCGAACAGCACGTCGAACGACACAAGACCTGACGCCATGACCTGCCAGAGCAGCCAGTACATGGTCGTGCTGAGGAAATAGACGCTCCCGGCCAGCGCCGCCCCATAGGCCGCCTCACCCGGCGCCCGCCAGCCCAGCGCCGTCGCCAGGCAGCCCAGGGCCCACGACAGCCGCCCTTTGTCGAGCGCCGCGAACTCGGCCTGCATGGCCTTGGCCCAGTCGCGCCGCTCGGCGGGCGCATAGCGCGTCGCCAAGGCCATGAGCGCGCCGGCGAGATCCCCGCGCCGGCCGGTCATCGCGCGATCCTCACCGTCCGCAGCCGACGCAGGCCGGCGGCGGTCAGCAGGCCGACGAAGCTCATCACCGTCATCACGGTCCCCAGGAACAGATAGGCGACGAGGGCGTCGGGGATGCTCCACCCGATGGACGAACTCCGCACGGCGAACATGACCAGACCGATCGCCTGCGATCCCATGCCGATCACCAGGGCCGAAAGCAGCTTGCGGTCGGCGCGCCAGGTTCCGACGACGAGGCCGGCCAGCAGCGGCGCGCAGCAGATGACCACGGGCAGAAGCCTGAACACCAGTTTCGGCTCGCCCGGCCTGACGGCGGCCGAGGCGGCGATGACCAGCGGCATCGCGGCGATGACGATCAACACGCCGACGGCCAGCGCCGCCGCATAGCCCGCCTCGCCGGCGGCCCGCCAGCGCAGGCTCGTCGCCAGGCAGCCCAGCGCCCAGGACAACCGCCCCGTCGCGAGCGCGGCGAACTCGGCCTTCATGGCGTGCGCCCACTCCTCATGCGCGGCGGGGACCTTGCGGGCAGCCAGCGCCATGATCGCGGCGGCCAGGTCGTTTCGGCGTTCGGTCATCAGATGCCTCCCAGGGCGAGCGTGGTGGACGGACGGCGGGCCGCGGCCAGGGCCGAGCGGCCGGCGCCGGTGATGCGATAGGCGTGACGGGCCGGGCGGCCGGGGCGCTCGGGCTCCAGCCAGCGGCTCTCCAGCAGGCCGCGATCGGCCAGCCGGATCAGGATCGGATAGAGGCTGCCGGACTTCAGGCCCGTGGCGGCTGAGACCTCCAGGCCATAGAGCCACTCGCGTCCGTGCAGGACCTCGAGCACGGCCAGGGACTGCGGCGAAAGCTTGCGGGGGGCGGCGGGCATGAACGTGCTCCGTTGCGACGCCGGCCGGGGCGTCAATCAAAACTCTACATATGTTGCAAAGATCGTCAAGCGGCGCCCTTGCCCCGGCTCCGCGTTCACGCCATCTCGGCAGCAACAGTGCAGGAGCCCGCATGAGCGTCGTCGCCGCCTACGCCTATGTCGATGGAAAGCGCGTGCGCGAGCTGCGGCTCGGCGACCCCGACGGCCTGACGCCGCGCAAGGGCGAGTTCGTCTGGATCGGCCTTGTTGAGCCCACGCAGGACGAACTGCGGATCCTGCAGGAGCGCTTCGACCTGCACCCGCTGGCCGTCGAGGACGCCCTGCACGCCCGGCAGATGCCCAAGGTCGACCTCTATGGCGACCAGCTGTTCGTGGTCGCCAAGACCGCCCAGCTGGAGGCCGGCCGGGTCGTGTTCGGCGAGACCGAGATCTTCATCGGCGACCACCACCTGATCAGCGTGCGCCACGGCTCGGCCCGCGCGCACCTGGAACTGCGCGCCCACCTGGAGGCCACGCCCGCCCTGCTGGCCAGGGGCGGCGACTACGTGCTGCACGCCATCCTCGACTTCATCGTCGACGGCTACCTGCCGGTGGTCGACGCGGTGGAAGAAGAGCTGGCGCAGATGGAGCACCGGGCGCTGGACGCCTTCCTCAGCCGATCCGAGATCACCCGCCTGTTCACCCTGCGGCGCGAGCTGACCAAGTTCCTGCGGCTGCTGGGGCCCATGGCCCAGGTCGCCGGCTATCTGGAGCACCACGACACGCCGTGCATCGACGCCGACGTGAAGCCCTACTTCCGCGACGTCCGCGACCACATCGCCCGCATCGACCTTCTGATCGGCAGCCTGGGCGACGTGCTCAATTCGGTGTTCGAGGTCAGTTCGCTGCTGGAGCAGCAGCGCCAGGGCGTGATCACCCGCCAGCTGGCCGCCTGGGCCGCCATCCTGGCGGTGCCGACGGCGGTGGCCGGCATCTACGGCATGAACTTCGAGCACATGCCCGAGCTGAAGTGGCTGTTCGGCTATCCGGCGACGGTCGCCCTGATCGCCATCGTCTGCACCCTGCTCTATCGGCGCTTCAAGAAGGCGGGGTGGCTGTAGGGGGCGCTGCGAGAAGATGCTCCCCCTCTGGGGGAGCTGTCGGCGAAGCCGACTGAGGGGGCCAGCGCCGCGCTGGACCCC
>NZ_JBYCZS010000048.1:0-14720 GCF_057586355.1 Caulobacter sp. SRI_008 | reverse complement strand
TGCGCGCGGCGCCATCGCGCCGGGCCAGGCCGCCGACCTCGTGTTGCTCGACGGCGAGCGCAACGTCGTGCGCACCTGGATCGACGGGCGGGAATAAGCCCCCCTCCCCTCCGTAAAATCCCCGCGAAAGCGGGGACCCAGGCTTTTTCTGCAACCCGCCGCGCTCGACGATAAAACACCTGGGTCCCCGCTTTCGCGGGGATTTTACGGGAGAGGGTCCCGGCCAGGCCAAGCCACCCCGCTTATCCACCACCGCGCGCCTTTGTATCGCGAGAGGTTGCGGTTTGTGTCGCCGCCGACGTCGCCCAGCAAAACCCCGCCCATGAAATCACCAGCATGTGCGCAAGCACATAGGCTGGCCGCCCTCGCGGTCGTTCTTGGAAGCTGGGGCTTTTGGGTCTGGAGACCACCACCGCGACACGGTCGAGGTTCGACGCCGGGCAAGGCCGCCGGCCGTGAGCTCCTACGCCTCCTCCCTGAGCGCCGCCCAGATCTCGGCGCTGACCACCACCGCGGTCTCGGCGCTCACCAAGACCGACATCGCGGCGCTGTCGACGGACCAGATCCAGGCCTTCACGGTCGAAGAGATCCAGGCCCTCTCGTCGACCCAGATCACCTATCTGTCGACCAAGCAGGTCGCGGCGCTCACAACGACCCAGATCTCGGCCCTGACGGTCGGGCAGATGTCGTTCAGCGCCGCCCAGCTGTCGGTGCTGATCGACGACCAGATCGAGGCCTTCGGCGTCGACGAGATCGCCGCCCTCACCACCCAGCAGATCAGGGGCTTCACCGCCACCGAGATCGGCGAGCTGACCAGCGCCCAGTTCGCGGTGCTGTCGCCGACCCAGCTGTCGGCCCTGACGGTCACCCAGATCAAGGGCCTGACGACCGAACAGCTGTCGGCGCTGACCACCACCCAGCTGGCGGGCCTGACCTCGACCCAGCTCGGGGCGATGACCACCACCCAGGTCAGCGCCCTGACCACCACCGCGATCGCGAGCCTGACGACCACCCAGGTCAAGGGCCTGACCGCGACCGAACTGGGCGCCCTATCGACCGACCAGTTGGCGGTGCTCAGCACCACCCAGATCGCCGTGCTCAGCACCAAGCAGATCCGCGGCCTGACGGTCACCGAGATCGTCGCCCTCAGCATCGAGCAGCTGAACGCCCTGAGCTCGACCCAGGTCGGGGCCCTGACCACCACCCAGATCGACGCCCTGACCACGACCGAGGTCGCGGCCCTCACCGTCACCCAGATGGACGGGATGACGGTCACCGAGATCGCCGCCCTCGACGCCGAGCAGATCGCCGCCCTAAGCGTCACCCAGATCGACGAGCTGTCGAAGACCCAGATCAAGGGCCTGACGGCCACAGCCCTGTCGGGCCTGACCTCCGAGCAGGCCTCGGCCCTGACGGCCACCCAGCTGGGCAACCTGACCACCACCCAGGTCAAAGGCCTGTCCGAAGACTTCATCTCGGCCCTGACCACCACCCAGCTGCGCGGCTTCACCTCGACCGAGCTGGCGGCGCTGAAGACCACCCAGATCGAGGCCCTTACGGTCGAGCAGCTGCAATCGCTGACCACCACCCAGATCCGCGGCCTGACGACCACCTCGCTGCAGGCGCTGAACGCGACCCAGTTCGCCTCCCTGAGTTCGACCCAGATCGGGGCCCTGACGGTCACCCAGATCAAGGGTCTCAGCACCACCGAGATCTCGGCCCTGAGCGAGACCCAGCTGTCGGGCCTGACGGCGGTGCAGGTGGCGGTGCTGACCACCACCCAGATCGGCGCCCTGTCGGCGACCGAGATCAACAGCCTGACCACCTCGCAGCGGGCCGCCCTCACCTACACCCAGATCTCGGCCATCAGCGTCGACGAGATCGACGACCTGACCACCACCGTCGTCGCAGCCTTCACCACCACCCAGCTCAAGGGCCTGACCAAGGGCGAGGCCGCGGCCCTGAGCGTCGAGCAGGTGTCGAGCCTGTCGTCCAAGCAGCTGGCCGCGCTCAGCACCACCGCCACGGCGGGCCTGACCGAAGACCAGATCGCCGCCCTCACCACGACCCAGGCGGCGGGCCTCACCTCGACCCAGATCGCGGCCCTGACCACCACCGAGGTCGGCGCCCTGACGGCGACCGTGCTGGCCTCGCTGAGCGCCAACCAGGTCAAGGGCCTGACCGCCACGGCCGCCGCCGCGCTGGACGCCGACACCCAGCTGGCGGCCCTGACCTCGACCCAGACGGCCGCCCTGACCGCCACGGCGCTGGGCGGCCTGACGAGCGACCAGGTCGCGGCCATGACCACAACCCAGCTGGCCGCGCTGAACTCGACCCAGATCGGGGCGCTGTCGACCGCCGCCCTGGCCGGCCTGACCGCCACCCAGATCACCAGCCTCAGCACCACCCAGCTGCGCGGCCTGACCTCGACCGACATCAGCAAGCTGTCGACGACCCAGGTCGAGGCGCTGAGCGCCACCCAGATGGCCAGCCTGACGACCACCCAGCTGGCCGGCCTGACCACCACCGAAATCGCCGCCCTCAGCGGAACCCAGCTGGCGGCGCTCAGCACCACCCAGTTCGCGGCCCTGTCCTCGACCGGCATTTCGGGCCTGACCGAGGAGCAGGTCTCGGCCCTGACCAGCACGCAGCTGTCGGCCATGACCTCGACCCAGCTGCGCGGGCTCACCACCACCCAGCTGGACAGCCTGTCGACCACGGCCATCTCCAGCCTGACCGCGACCCAGCTGGCCGGCCTGACGGCGACCCAGATCGCCAACCTGTCGACCGAGCAGGTGGCCTCGCTGACCACCAGCCAGCTGGTCGCCCTGACGACGACGGCGATCGCGGGCCTGACCTCGACCGAGGTCGCGGCGCTGACCACCACCCAGGTCAAGGCCCTGACCTCGACCCAGCTGGCGGCCCTGACCACGACGGCCGTCCAGGGGCTGACCAGCACCGAGATCGCGGCGCTCTCGACCACCCAGCTGGCGGGGCTGACGACCACCCAGATCGGGGCGCTGACCACCGACCAGGTCCGGGCCCTGACCACGACCGAGATCGGCGCCCTGGCGACGACGCAGGTGGCGGGCCTGACCAAGACCGAGGTCGCCGCCCTGACGACGACCCAGCTGGCGGCCATGACCTCCACCCAGCTGAAGGCGCTGACCACCACCGCGATCACGGGCTTCACCGAGACCCAGATCGACGCCCTGACCACGACCCAGATCGCGGGCCTGACCTCGACCCAGATCGGCGCCCTGACGGCCACCGAGATCGCCGAGTTCGACGTCACCCAGCTGGCCTCGCTGACCACCACCCAGGTCAAGGGCCTCACCACCACCCAGATGGGCGCGCTGACAGCCGATCAGGTGGCGGGGCTGACGACCACCGAGGTCGCGACCCTGACCTCGACCCAGATCGGGGCGATCAGCGCCGACGCCGTGGCCGGCCTGACGACCACCGAGCTGGCCGCCCTCACCACCACCCAGCTCAAGGGCCTGAAGGCCACGCAGCTGGAGGCCCTGACCACCGGCCAGCTGGCCAGCCTCAGCTCGACCCAGATCGGCGCCCTGACGGCCACGGCCGTCGCCGGTCTCAGCGAAGACCAGATGGCCTCGCTGACCACCACCCAGCTGGCCGGGCTGACGACGACCCAGATCTCGGCCCTGACCACCGACGAGATCGGCGGCCTGGACGCCACCGACCTGCAGTCGCTGACCACCACCCAGATCAAGGGCCTGACCGCCACCCAGATCGAGTCGCTCGACACCGGGACCCAGATCTCGGCCCTGAGCTCGACCCAGCTGTCGGTGCTGACCGCCACGGCCCTGGCCGGCCTTACGGAAGACCAGGTCGCGGCCCTGACCACGACCCAGCTTTCCGGCTTCACCTCGACCCAGATCGGGGCGCTGTCGACCGACGCCCTGGCGGGCCTGACCACCAGCCAGATCGGCGCGCTGACCACGACGCAGCTTTCGGGCCTGACCGTCACCGAGATCGCCAACCTGGCCACCACCCAGCTGGCCGCCCTCAGCACCACCCAGTTCGCGGCGCTGAACACCACCCAGCTGGCCGCCCTGACCGTCACCGAGATCGAGTCGCTGTCGGGCGAGCAGCTGTCGGCGCTGAACTCGACCCAGCTCAGCGCCCTCTCCACCACCGGCATCGCCGGCCTTAGCGCCACCCAGATCGCCTCGCTGACCACCACCCAGCTGACGACCCTGACGGCGACCCAGGTCGCGGCCCTGACGACGACGCAGATCGGCGGCCTGACGGTCACCGAGATGGCGGCCCTGACAACCACCCAGCTCCAAGCCCTGACGGCCACGCAGATCGCCTCGCTGACCACCACCCAGCTACAGGCGCTGAGCACCGGTCAGATGGGGTCGCTGACCACCACCCAGCTGGGCGCGCTGACCTCGAACCAGGCCGCGAACCTGACCGCCACCCAGCTGGCGGCCTTCAACTCGACCCAGATCGGTGCCCTGTCGACCACGGCGATCGCCGGCCTGACGACCACCGAGATCGCCTCGCTGACCACCACCCAGCTGCGCGGCCTCACCTCGGCCCAGGTCGGGGCCCTGACCACCAGCGAGATCGCCGCCATCACCACGACCGGCCTGGCGGCCATGAGCACCACCCAGCTGCTGGGCCTGACCAGCACCGAGGCCGAGGCCCTGACCACCAGCCAGATCGAGGCCCTGACCTCGACCCAGGTGGCGGCCCTGACGACGACCGCGATCTCGGGCCTGACGTCGGGCCAGGTGGAGGCGCTGTCGACCACCCAGCTGCACCGCCTGACCTCGACCCAGATCGCGGCGCTCGATCCCGAGGCCCTGGCCGGCCTCAGCACGACCGACATTTCGACGCTGACCACCACCCAGGTGAAGGGGCTGACCGCGACCGAGATCGCGTCGCTCACGACCACCCAGATCGGCGCCTTCACCACCACCCAGATCTCGGCCCTGACGGCCAGCGCCCTGACCGGCCTCAGCGACGACCAGTTGGGCGCGCTGTCGAGCAGCCAGCTGGCGGCCCTGACCTCGACCCAGATCGCCGGCCTCACCACCACCGAGATCGGGGCCCTGACGACCGAACAGATCGCCGCCCTGACGACGACCCAGATCGCGGGCCTGTCGACGACCCAGATCGCGTCCCTGACCACCACCCAGCTGTCGGCCTTCAGCACCGCCGACATCGCCGCCCTGTCGACCACCCAGGTCGCGGCCCTGACCTCGACCGAGATCGCCAGCCTGTCGGTCGACCAGATCGGCGCCCTGACCGCCGCCCAGGTCTCGGCCCTGACGGCCACGGGGCTCAGCGGCCTGTCCTCGACCCAGCTGGCCGCCCTGACCTCCACCCAGCTGACGGCGCTGAGCTCGACCCAGATCTCGGGCCTGTCGACCACCCTGATCAGCGCCCTGACCACCACCGAGATCGCCGCGCTCACCACCACCCAGATGCGCGGCCTCACCTCGACCCAGATCGGGGCCCTGACCACCGGCCAGATCGCCGGGCTGACCACCACCGGCGTCGCCGCCCTGACCACCACCCAGCTGTCGGGCCTGACCAAGACCGAGATGGCGGCCTTCTCGGCGGCGCAGCTCGGGGCCCTGACCACCACCCAGGTCTCGTCGTTGACGACCACGGCGCTGTCGGGCCTCACCTCCAGCCAACTGGGCGCCCTGACCACCACCCAGCTGCGGCGGCTGTCGGCGACCCAGATCGCCGCGCTCAATCCCGACTCGCTGGTCGGGCTGACGACCACCGGGGCAGCCTCGCTGACCACCACCCAGATGGCGGGCCTGACCAGCACCGAGGTCGCCGCCCTCACCACCACCCAGATCGGCGCCCTGACCTCGACCCAGCTGGCGTCGCTGAGCACGACGGCCATTTCCGGACTGACGGGCGACCAGGTCGCCGCCCTGACGACCACCCAGCTGTCGGGCCTGACCAGCACCCTCGTCCACGCCCTGTCCACCAGCGAGGTCGCGGCCCTGACCACGGCCCAGGTCGCGGCCCTGACCACCACGCAGCTTTCCGGCCTGACCGCCACCCAGGTCTCGGCCATGGAGGGCGAGGACGTCGCGTCGCTGACCGCCGCCCAGCTGGCCAGCCTAACCACCACCCAGCTGGCGGGCCTCGGCGCCGCGGGGGCCTCGTCGCTGAGCGTGACGCAGATCGACGACCTGTCCTCGACCCAGGTCTCGGCCCTGTCGACCAGCGCCATCGCTGCGCTCACCGCCACCCAGGTCGCCTCGCTGAGCACCACCCAGATCGATGGCCTGACCGCCACCCAGATGGGGGCGCTGAGCGCCGGCCAGATCGACGCCATGTCGTCCGAGCAGATCGCCGAGCTGACCACCACCCAGTTCAGCGGCCTGTCGGCCACCGGGGTGCAGGCCCTGACCGCCGCGCACCTGGAATCCCTGACCACCAGCCAGATCGCCGCCCTGTCGCTGGCCGGGATCTCGGGCCTGACCGCCGACGAGGTGGCGCGCCTGACCACCACCCAGGTCTCGGCCCTCAGCTCGACCCAGATCGGCGCTCTGTCGGCGACGGCGGTCACCGGCTTCACCGAGACCCAGATCGCGGCCCTGACCATCACCCAGCTGGCGGGCCTGACCACCACCCAGATCGGCGCCCTGACGGTGACCGACATCGGCGAGCTGACCACCACGGCCATCGCCGCCCTCAGCACCACCCAGCTGGGCGCCCTGGTGCGCATGCAGCTGCGCGCCCTGACCACCACCCAGGTCGCGGCCCTGACCACCACGCAGCTGGCCTCGCTGAGCACGACCCAGATCTCGAACCTGGCGGTGACCGAACTCCAGGCGCTCAGCGCCACTCAGTTCGCCGCCCTGACCTCGACCCAGGTCGCGGCCATGACGACGGTGCAGCTCGACAACCTGTCGGCCACCGACATGTCGGCCCTGACCTACACCCAGATCTCGGGCCTCACGACGACCCAGATCGCGACCCTCGGCACGACCTTCCTGGCCAGCCTGACGACCAACCAGATCGCGGCCCTGAACGCCGAGCAGATCTCCTACATGACCGCCACCCAGCTGGCCGCCCTCAGCGTAGCCCAGCTCGCGGCCGTGACCGCCGCCCAATACTAGAGCCCCCATCCCGATGCCGGATTCCGCCGTCCCCGCCCCGATCGCTTCCCCTCCGATCTCTTCACTGAGCGTCGTCGAGCTGATCAACGTCGCCGAGACCACGCGCCGCGAGCGCGGCCCCGCCGCCGCTGTCGCGATCTACCAGGTCTGGATCGCCGCCAACGGCGACAATCCCCTGCTCTATGCGGTGCTGTTCAACTTCGCCGTCGTGCTGACCGACAGCGGCGATCTGGCCGGCGCCCGCTCGCAGCTGGAGCGGGCCGTGGTGGTCAATCCCGACTTCATCCCGACCTACATCAACCTCGGCCGGGTCTACGAGCGGATGGGCGCGGCCAATCTGGCCGTGCTGCAATGGACCGCCGCCACCGACAAGCTGGCCCCCGTCAACGGCCAGTCGATCGCCCACAAGACCACGGCCCTCAACCAGACCGCCCGGGTGCTGGAAGGCGCCAACCAGGACCAGCCCGCCGAGGCGATGCTGCGCCAAAGCCTGGATCTCGATCCGCGCCAGCGCGAGGCGATCCAGCACCTGCTGGCCCTGCGCCAGCGCCAGGTCGAGTGGCCGATCATCGATCCCTGGGAGCGCATGGACGCCCAGGCCCTGATGACCGGCATGTCGCCGCTGTCGCTGGCCGCCTATGCCGACGACCCGATGACCCAGCTGGCGGCGGCCTGGAACTACAACCGCCTCGACGTCGGCGCGCCGGCGGAACTGATGGGCCTGTCGGTCGCCCTCTCGCGCGGCGACGACCAGCCCCTGCGCATCGGCTACCTGTCGTCGGACCTGCGCCACCACGCCATCGGCCACCTGACCGCCGAGATCTACGGCCTGCATGACCGGTCCAAGGTCGAGGTCTTCGCCTATTACTGCGGCCCCGAGCTGACCGACCCGCTGCAGAAGCGGATCATGGCCGACGTCGACCACTGGGTGGCCGTCAACCGCATGGACGACGCCACGGCCGCCCGCCGCATCGCCCAGGACGGCATCCAGATCCTGATCGACGTCAACGGCTACACCCGCGACGGCCGCACCCGGCTGCTGGCCATGCGGCCCGCCCCGGTGATCGTCAACTGGCTGGGCTTCCCCGGCACGACCGGCAGCCCCTACCACCACTACATCGTCGCCGACGACTTCATCATCCCGCCCGGCGACGAGGCGTTCTATTCGGAAAAGGTCCTGCGGCTACCCTGCTACCAGCCCAACGACCGCAAGCGCCGCGTCTCGCCCTTCCCGCCCACGCGGCGCGAGGCCGGCTTGCCCGACGACGCTGTCGTCTATTGCAGCTTCAACGGCATGCAGAAGATCACCCCCTTCACCCTGGACCGCTGGTTCACGGTGCTGGAGCGCGTGGAGAACTCCGTCCTCTGGCTGCTCAGCGGTTCGGAGGACTCGCACGAACGCCTGCGGGCCAAGGCGGCCGAGCGCGGCCTGTCGCCCGAGCGGCTGGTCTTCGCCGACAAGATGGCCAATCCCGAGCACCTGGCCCGCTACGTCCTGGCCGACGTGTTCCTCGACGCCCTGCCCTACGGCGCCCACACCACGGCGTCGGACGCTCTGTGGATGGGCGTGCCGATCGTCACCCTGGCCGGCCGCAGCTTCGCCGCCCGCGTCTGCGGCAGCATATTGCGGGCGGCGGGCCTGCCCGAACTGGTCTGCGACACGCCCGACGCCTTCGTCGACACGGCCGTCGAGCTCGGCCTCGACGCCGATCGCCTGGCGCGGCTGAAGGCCCGGATCCTGGAGCTGCGCGACGACAGCGTGCTGTTCGACACCCCCGGCCTCGTCGCCAGGCTGGAAGACCTCTACGCCGGCATGTGGCGCGACCTGCGCCAGGACCGCCAGCCCGTTCCTGATCTCGCCAACCTCGACGCCTATCTGGAGATCGGCGCGGCCCAGACCCACGACGCCTTCGACATGCTCAGCGTCGAAGACCATCGCGGCTGGTGGCGCGAGCGCCTGGCCCGCCGCCACGCCCACCGCCCGATCCCGGCCGACAACCGCCTCTGGGACCAGCAGTCATGAGCAAGCGCGTCCTGGTCACCGGCGGGGCCGGCTTCCTCGGCTCGCACCTCTGCGAGGCCCTGCTGGCGCGGGGCGAGGAGGTGCTGTGCGTCGACAACTTCTTCACCGGCCGGCGCGCCAACATCGCCCACCTGCTGGGCCATCCGCGCTTCGAGCTGCTGCGCCACGACGTGACCTTCCCGCTCTATGTGGAAGTCGACGAGATCTACAATCTCGCCTGCCCGGCCAGCCCCCGGCACTACCAGCACGACCCCGTCCAGACGACCAAGACCAGCGTCATCGGCGCCATCAACATGCTGGGACTGGCCAAACGCACCAAGGCCAGGATCCTCCAGGCCTCGACCAGCGAGGTCTATGGCGACCCCGAGGTTCACCCCCAGGTCGAGGGCTACTGGGGCCGGGTCAATCCGATCGGCCCGCGCAGCTGCTACGACGAGGGCAAGCGCTGCGCCGAGACCCTGTTCTTCGACTACCGTCGCCAGCACGGCCTCTCGATCAAGGTCATGCGCATCTTCAACACCTACGGCCCGCGCATGGACGTCGACGACGGCCGGGTGGTCAGCAACTTCGTGCTCCAGGCCCTGCGGGGGGAAGACATCACCCTCTATGGCGAGGGCGCCCAGACCCGCAGCTTCTGCTATGTCGACGACCTGATCGCCGCCATGATCCGGCTTATGGCGACCGACGACGCCGTCACCGGCCCGATCAATGTCGGCAATCCGCACGAGATCACCATCCGCGACCTGGCCGAGCGCGTCATCGCCCTGACCGGCTCGCCCAGCCGCCTCGTCCACCGCCCCATGCCCAGCGACGACCCCCGCCAGCGCCAGCCCGACATCACCCAGGCCAAGGCCGTGCTGGACTGGGAGCCGACGACAGCGCTGAACGAAGGCCTGTCGCGGACGATCGGCTATTTCAGGGAGCTGCTGGCGGCGGAGCGGCGGACGGCCTAGGGGGCGACATTCTCACGCCCGTCATTCCCGCACCGTGGCGAACCGATTTCACCACGGGGCCAAGACATCAGATGGGGTTCAGAGCCTCGAACCGTCGAACATCGCTCCTGGGAGAAACGCCGAACAGTCGCTTGTACTCGCGACTGAACTGGGAGGCGCTCTCATAACCCACGGCGTAGGCCACGCCGGCGGCGTCCCTGCCGACGACCGCCAGGCGCCGGCGCGCCTCATGTAGGCGGACGGCCTTCTGGTATTGCAACGGAGACAGGCCCGTCGCCGCCTTGAACCGGCGATGGAACACCGAAGCGCTCATCCCCGCCTGCTCGATCAACTGCTCGACGCTGATCGGTTCGGCATAGCGGCGCCTGATCAGCGCCGTGATCGAGCGGATGGGAGCGCCCCACCTCTCCGTGGCGACGACTTGGCGCAACAGCGCGCCCTCGGAACCGCGCATCAATCGAAACAGCAGCTCCTGCTCGATCAGCGGCGCGAGGAACCCGATTTCATCCGGCCGATCCAACAGCTCCGCAAGTCGACGCCAGGTATCGAGCACGAGCGGGTCGCCCCCCGTGACTCCGAAGCTCGGCGCGTTGGCGGCTGGCGTTGCTGGAACGTGGTCGGCGGCGAGGCCGGCGATCAGGGCGGGGTCGAGACGCAGCACGAAGGCGTAGTAGAAACCGACCTCCGGATCGACACGGATCTCCGCCAGGATGGGCATGTCCATCGCCGAGATGAAGTGCTGCCCCTGGCCGTATTCCATGACCGAGCCGCCGACATGGATCCGCTTGGCTCCCGACAGAACCAGGCAAATCATCGGCTCGTACATGATCGACGTAGGGGCCGTGGCGGCGGAAAGCCGCCCAATCGCGAAATTCCGAAAGACGTTCTCAGATTTGTCGGCGTGTCGCTCGGCGATGCGGCGAAGGTCTAGCAAGTCGGCCATGATCCGACATTGGGCGCTCGAGACGTCCCGGACAAGACATCGACAGTTTCAGGCAAATAGTCGGGAGTTTCGGACGCGTCTTTTCGCGACGCCCCCTCCATATGAGGGGCTCGTTGTCGTGGAAGGAAAACGTCGATGAAGCACCGCAAACTTGGCGCCTTTGGACCGACCGTGTCGGCCATCGGTTATGGCGCGATGGGCATCAACCTGGCCTATGGTCCGAGCGACGCCGAGCAAGGGGTCGAGACGATCCAGCGAGCCCATCAGCTCGGCGTGACGCTCTTCGACACCGCCGAACTCTATGGCTGGGGCGAGAACGAGAAGGTCGTCGGCCGCGCGGTGAAGGACTTCCGCGACGAGATCGTCATCGCCACCAAGTTCGGCTTCACCCGCAGCTACGGCGTGGACAGCCGGCCCGAGCATATCCGGGAAGTGACCGAGAACAGTCTTCGCTACCTGGGGGTCGATCACATCGACATCCTCTATCAGCACCGGCCGGATCCGAACGTGCCGATCGAGGACGTGGCCGGTACGGTCAAGGATCTGATCGCCGAGGGGAAGGTGAAATTCCTCGGCCTCAGCGAAGCGGGACCGCAGACCATTCGGCGCGCCCACGCGGTCCAGCCGGTCACCGTCCTGCAGACCGAATACTCGCTGTTCGAGCGTGACGTGGAACAATTGCTGCCCGTGACGCGCGAACTGGGCATCGGCTTCGTGGCCTACTCGCCGCTCGGACGCGGCTTCCTGACCGGCGCGGTGAAGCCCGCGGCCGAATACGATGAAACCGACATGCGCCGAAACGATGCGCGCTGGCAGCCGGGGAACTACGAGAAGAATATCCAGGCCGTTCAAGCGCTCACCGAGTTGGCCGACGCCAAGCAGGCGACCGTATCCCAGCTGGCCCTGGCTTGGCTGTTGGCGCAGGGCGACGACATCGTTCCCATTCCCGGCACCCGTCGGCAGGAACGCCTCGTCGAGAACGTCGGCGCGGCTGACCTGGTCCTGACGCAGCAGGACCAGGATCGTATCGCGGAGATCCTGCCCAACGGCGGTTTTGGCTCGCGCTACGCCGACCACTTCCTGCCTGAATGGGTTTGACGGCTTGAGCAATGGGGGGAGCGGGAGTCCTCGCCCGCTTCCTCCCCCTAGGCTGACACCGAGCCCACCCTCTGGGCCATATCGGTGGCGATGGAGACCCCAGCGGCAGCGCCGGAATGCGCCTGATCTCGCCCCGAAACCGCCACCCGCCCGCAATCGCCGAGCAAACTTCACCGGCCACAAGCGGCGGAAGATCGTCAGCCGGACCGCGCCCATGCCTCGCCCCCAACCCGCCGCCCTGCTCCAGGACGGCCTGGCCGCCCATCGCGGCGGCGACCTGGCCAAGGCAGAGCATCTCTACCGCGCCGCCCTGGCCGCCGATCCGCAACTCGACGACGCCGCCCACTATCTGGGCGTGGTGGCCCAGCAGAAGGGCGATCTGGCCGGCTCCGTCCGCCTGATCCGCGCCGCCCTGGCCAGGAAGCCGACCGCCACCGCCTGGTCGAACCTGGCCAACGCCCTGTGGCTGCAAGGCCAGCTCGCCGAGGCCGAGCACGCCTGCCGCCAGGCCCTGGCCCTCGACCCGACCTGCGGCCCCGCCCTGCAGAACCTCGGCAACGTGCAGAAGGCGGCCAAGCGCTACGACGAGGCCGAGGCCACCTACGCCCGCGCCCTCGCGCTCAGTCCCGACAACCCCGACCTGCTGTCCAATCTCGGCGTCGTGCTGGGCGCGCTGGACCGGCCGGACGAGGCCCGCGCGGCGTTCGACCAGGCCCTGGCCGCCCGCCCCGGCTTTCCCGCCGCTCTCTTCAACCTGGCCAATCTCGAAGCCGCCTTCAGCGACCTCGACACAGCCCTGGCCGCCTATGACCGCCTGCTCGCCGCCGCGCCCGCCCACGCCGACGGCCACGCCGCGCGCGGCGCGGTCCTGCGCCGCCTGGGTCGCGGTCTCGAGGCCGAAGCCGCCTATGCCGCCGCCGTCGCGGCCCGGCCGCAGGACGAGAAGCTGCACGGCATGCTGGGCGAGCTTCGCCTGGAGCTGAACCTGTTGGAAGAAGCCGAGGCCGGCGTCCGCGCGGCCATGCAGCGCTTCCCCAAGTCATCCGATCTCAACCGCATCCTGGCCCGCGCTCGCCGCATGCAGGACGACGGGGCCGGCGCCCTGGCCGCCATCGAGGCCGCGCTGGCGCTCGGTGCTTCCGGCGGCGAGATGCAGCTGGAGCTGGGCGCGGCCAAGCGCGCCGCCGGCGACCACGACGGGGCCATCGCCGCCTATGTCCAGGCCGTGCGCCTCAAGCCCGACCTGTCGGTGGCCTACGCCAATCTCGGCGGCCTGCTGCACGAGGAGGGCCGCTCCGACGAGGCGACACGCCCCCTGCTCGACGGCCTGAAGGTCGACCCGAACCTCTCAGAGTTGCACGTCAATCTAGGCGGGGTGCGCCTGTCGCAGAGCCGGTTCACCGACGCCATGGCCTCGTTCCGCGCCGCCCTGGCCATCAAGCCGGACTCGCCCGAAGCCGTGTTCGGCGTCGCCGTCGCCAGCATGCACATGGGCGATCTCGACGCGGCCATCGCCGGCTACGAGACGGCCCTGGCCCTGAAGGAGCTGCCCGAGGCCCGCTGGATGCTGGGCCTGGCCTTGCTCAAGCGCGGCGACTATCTGCGCGGCTTTCGCGAGCACGAGAGCCGCCTGCTGATCCGCGCCAAGAAGAAGATCGCCCGCGACTTTTCCCAGCCGCGCTGGAGCGGCCAGCCCCTGGCCGGCAAGACCCTGCTGGTCCATTCCGAGCAGGGCCTGGGCGACAGCCTGCAATGCCTGCGCTTCGTGCCCGAGGTGGCGCGCCTGGGCGCGCGGGTGCTGCTGCAGGTGCAGGAGGCGCTGCTGCCGCTGCTGGCGGGGCTCGACGGGCCGTTCGAGGCCTTCGGCCCGCACGACGCCCCGCCGGCCTTCGACTATCACTGCCCGATGTTCAGCCTGCCGACCGGCCTGGCGACCACGCTGGAGACCCTGCCCGCCGCCGGCGGCTATCTGGCGGCCGATCCGGCGCTGACAGCGACCTGGGCCGAGCGGCTCTCGGCGATCCCCGGCCTCAAGGTCGGCGTCGTCTGGCAGGGCAATCCCCGCGCCGACGTCGAGCGCGGCCGCTCCTATCCGCTGCGGGCCCTGGCCCCGCTGGCCGCCGCGCCCGGCGTATCCCTGGTCAGCCTGCAGAAGGACCATGGCCTGGACCAGCTCGACGCCCTGCCCGCCGGCATGGCCGTCCATGGCCTGGGCTTCGACTACGAGGTCGGCTCGTTCGCCGACACCGCCGCGATCCTGGCCAATCTCGACCTGCTGGTGACCTGCGACACCTCGGTGGGCCACCTCTCCGGCGCGCTGGGCCGGCCGACCTGGATCGCCGTCAACGCCGTCGGCGACTGGCGCTGGCTGACCGATCGCAGCGACAGCCCCTGGTACGACAGCGTCCGCGTCTTCCGCCAGGCCGAGCGCGGCGACTGGAACGGCGTCGCCCAGGCCATGGCGGCGGCGCTGGACGCGCTATCAGAGGCCTGAAACGCAGAAAGCCCCCGGCGACGAACCGGGGGCTTTTCTTGAGAGACAGGCTGAAACGACAAATGGCCCCCGAAAACGGAGGCCA
>NZ_JBYCZS010000047.1:0-14821 GCF_057586355.1 Caulobacter sp. SRI_008 | reverse complement strand
CGCGCCCCCGGTCCTTCGAGCCTACGGTGCGGCGGAGCGGTCAGACGAAGCCGAAACGCTAAAACACATCACGGTCTCCGGGCTCCGCCCGGCCGCTCCGCGCCTCCCCATCAACTTTCGTGAGTTTTCACGGGAGGCCAAGAAGGCGTGCCCTCTCCCCTTGCGGGAGAGGGTGGCCCTGCGGAGCAGGGTCGGGTGAGGGGTCTCTCAGATCTCAACACCGCGTGCGGCGGTCAGGCCGGGCGAAGGCGTCTCCCATCCGAGAGACCCCTCATCCGACGGCCTTCGGCCGCCACCTTCTCCCGCAAGGGGAGAAGGATCAGCCGACGCGTTCGCTCCAGAGATCCAGATCCGCCTCATGCCCGATCAGCGCCAGGCCCGAGGCGATCGACTCGAACTCGCCGCCGCTCTCGATGCGTTCGGCCCCGAACCGCCGCAGGAAGATCTCGCGCACCGCCGGCACGAACGACGAGCCGCCGGTCAGGAACACCCGGTCCACCCCATCGGCCGACAGGCCCGAGCGCTCCAGCGCTTGGTCCACGGCTGTCTCGATGGCCTTCAGCTCCGGGGCGATCCAGGCCTCGAACTCGGACCGCGCCACCTCGCGCTCGATCTCCACCGAACCGGCCTTGAACGAGAACAGCGCGCGCTCCTGGCTCGATAGCGCCTCCTTCAGGCCCGAGACCGAGCGGTAGAGGGCGTAGCCGTGGTTGTCGTCCAGCACCTCGATCAGCCGGCTGATCTTCTCCGGCTCGACCGCCGTGCGCTCCAGGGCGCGGATGTCGCGCATGTCCTTGGAGGCCCGCAGCATGGCCAGCTGATCCCAGCGGGCGAAGGCGGTGTAGTAGCGCTGCGGGATCGGCAGGCGGCTCGACATCGCCTTGTAGAGGCTGCCCTTGCCGAGCTCCGGCGAGACGACGTTGTCGATGATCCGGTAGTCGAAGGCGTCGCCGGCCACGCCGACGCCCGAACGGGCCAGCGGAACCGAGCGCAGCTGGCCCTCATGGCGCTCGAACCGCACGATCGAGAAGTCGCTGGTGCCGCCGCCGAAGTCGGCCACCAGCACCGTGGCGTCCTCCTTCAGCTGGCGGGCGAAGAAGAAGGCCGCCCCGACCGGCTCGTGGGCGTAACGGATGTCGCTGAAACCGAGCCGCTCGAACGCCGCCTCGTAACGGCGCAGGGCCAGGGCCTCGTCGGGATTGCCGCCGGCGAAGGTCACCGGCCGGCCGACGATCACCCGCGGCGGCAGGTCGCTCATCTGGCCGCCGGCGTGGTCACGCAGCTTGAACAGGAACGCGGCCAGCAGGTCCTCGAACAGGTAGCGGCGGTCGAGGATCTTGGTCTCGGTGAAGGCGGCGCTGGCCGCGAAGGTCTTGAACGACTGGACGAAGCGCGTCTCCAGCGGGTCCTCGACATAGGCCTCGATGGCCCAGGGGCCGGCCTCGATGACGCGCTCGGTCGGGCGGCCGTCGGGGCCGGCGACAGAATGGAAGCTGAGCGCTGAGCGGAAGGCGAAGATGTCCTTCTCGCCGACGGGGAAGCGCACCAGGCGCGCGGGACCGCCGCCGTCGGCGATGGCGACGACGGTGTTGGTGGTGCCGAAATCGATGCCGATCGTCGGCTGGACGGCGGACGTCATTGGAAAGCTCGGGCCGGGGAGGGGCCGTGCGTCCTACAGCCATCAGCGCGGGGGTCAAGCGACTTAACGGGGTTTTTACGCCGCAGTCGAAAAACTGGGTTCGGCAACCGTGAATCCGGCGCGGACTTAGACAACATCCGGGGGGAAACAGACATGAAGCTCGACGATCTCAAGATCGCCTCGAAGGTCGCCCTGCCGGCCGTCGTGCTGGGCGCGGCGGTGCTGGCCTGCACGGGCCTGGGCGTCTGGCAGCAGAAGAGCCTGGACGCGGCCACCAGCCGCCTGGTCGAGCACCGCGCCCCCGCCGAGGTGCAGTCTGCGCGCTTCAGCCGGCGCCTGGCCATGATGGGCCACGCCGCCCACCGCATCGTCACCTATGACGGCGGCTCGCAGCAGGCCCAGGCCGCGTCCAAGGAACTCGACAAGGTCTATGGCGAGGGCAAGGACAGCCTGGCCAAGATGACTGGCTTCGACCCCGCCGTCGCCGAGAAGACCGAAGGCTTCGCCGCCCGCATCGACGCCCTGTACGCGGATGCGCGGGCCGCGGCCGACAAAGGTTTGTCCAATGATGACACCGGTGCCATGTCGCATCTGGCGGCCATGGATCCCGCCATCGAGGGCCTGGCCAAGGATGTGAAGGCCTGGGGCGACGGCTATCACGAGCAGACCGACTCCATGGTCGCCGCCGCCCGCTCCAAGGCCAAGCGCGGCGTCCTGCTGACCCTGCTGTTCGGCGTCGCCGCCGCGCTCGGCGGCGTCGCCTTCGCCCTGTGGATCGGGGCGGTGAAGATCTCGCGGCCGGTGGCGGGCCTGTCGCGGGCGATGAGCGATCTCGCCGAAGGCCGGCTGGAGGTCGCCGTGGCCGGCGCCGGCCGTCGCGACGAGGTCGGGCAGATGGCCCGCACCGTCCAGGTGTTCAAGGACAACGCCCTGGCCCTGAAGTCCGCCCAGGCCGAGCAGGCCCGCACCCGCGCCGCCGGCGACGAGGAGCGCGGCCGCAACGAGGCGGCGCGCGAGGCGGCCGCCAGCGAGCAGGCCTTCGTCATGGAGCGGATCGCGCAAGGCCTGTCGCGCCTGTCGCGCGGCGACCTGACCGTGCGCGTCGCCGAGGCCTTCCCCGACGGCTATCGCCAGCTGCGCGACGACTTCAACGCCGCCATGGGCCATCTCGACGAGGCCATGGGCCAGATCCTGTCGGCCGTCGACGGCATCGGCCGGGGCTCCGACGAGATCGCCGCCGCCGCCGACCACACCGCCCGCCGCAGCGAGCAGCAGGCCGCCAGCCTGGAAGAGACCGCCGCCGCCCTCGACGAGATCACCGCCACCGTCCGCCGCGCCTCGCAGGGCGCGGGCGAGGCCGCTCGGGTGGTCGGCTCGGCCCGGGGCGAGGCCGAGCGCTCGGGGCAGGTGGTGCGCGGCGCCGTCGAGGCCATGACCGGCATCGAGACCTCCTCGCGCCAGATCGGCCAGATCATCGGCGTCATCGACGAGATCGCCTTCCAGACCAACCTGCTGGCTCTCAACGCCGGCGTGGAGGCCGCCCGGGCGGGCGAGGCGGGGCGCGGCTTCGCCGTGGTCGCCCAGGAGGTCCGGGCGCTGGCCCAGCGCTCGGCCGACGCCGCCAAGGAGATCAAGACCCTGATCTCGACCTCGGCCCGCCAGGTCGACGAGGGCGTCAAGCTGGTCGGCCAGACCGGCGAGGCGCTGGAGGGCATCGTCTGCAAGGTCGGCGAGATCGACGCCCTGGTCCGCGAACTGGCGGCCTCGGCCGGCGAACAGGCCACGGGCCTCAACGAGGTCAATGCGGCGGTGAACCAGATGGACCAGGGCGTGCAGCAGAACGCCGCCATGGTAGAGGAAGCCAACGCCGTCGCCCACGCCCTGAAGAGCGAGATCGCCGGGCTGGTCGAGATGACGGAACGCTTCCGGGTGTCGGGTGTGGGGCAGGCGCGGGGCTACCGGATGGCGGGGTAGGGGTCAGCGTTCGCATTGACTTTTCCTCCGCGCGCCCGTCCTTGGCGCGCTCACTTGGAAGGGCCGGATCTTGGAACAGTTCGACGTCGTGGTGCTGGGGGCCGGCGCGGCCGGCATGATGTGCGCCATCGAGGCCGGCAAGCGCGGGCGCTCGGTGCTGATCGTAGACCACGCCAAGGCGCCGGGCGAGAAGATCCGCATCAGCGGCGGCGGCCGCTGTAACTTCACCAACATGGGCGCGACGCCGGCCAACTTCCTGTCGGCCAATCCGAAGTTCTGCGTCTCGGCCCTGCGCCGCTACCGACCGACCGACTTCATCGCGCTGGTCCGCAAGCACGGCATCGACTTCCACGAAAAGACCCTGGGCCAGCTGTTCTGCGACGACTCCGCCAAGGACATCATCGCCATGCTGCTCGACGAGATGGAGCAGGCCGGCGTCGTGCTACGGCTGGAGACGAGCGTCGAGGGCGTGGCCAAGAACGGCGAGAGCTTTGTCGTCACCCTGTCGAGCGGACCCGTCGCCTGCGCCTCGCTGGTGGTCGCCACCGGCGGCAAGTCGATCCCGAAGATGGGCGCGACGGGTCTGGGCTACGAGATCGCCCGTCAGTTCGGCCTCGCCATCGTCGAGACCCGTCCGGCGCTCGTGCCGCTGACCTTCGAGGCCCGCACGCTGGAGCGCCTTTCGCCGCTGTCAGGCGTCTCGGTGGACGCCGTGGTCAAGAGCGGCAAGACCAAGTTCCGCGAGGGGATGCTGTTCACGCACCGGGGCCTGTCGGGGCCTTCGATCCTGCAGATCTCGTCCTACTGGCGCGAAGGCGGCGAGATCGTCGTCGACATGGCGCCGGGGACCGACGTCTTCGCGACGCTGAAGGCCGAGCGCTCGGTCAACGGTCGGCGTGCGCTGCACACGGTGCTGGGCGAGATCGTGCCCAAGAGGCTGGCCCAGAAGATCGTCGAGGACGAGGGCGTGACCGGCAACATCGCCGACTGCTCGGACAAGGTGCTGGCCCGCGTCGCCGGGGTCGTGAGCGCCTGGACCTTCAAGCCGGTGGGCTCGGAAGGCTATCGCACGGCTGAAGTTACGCTGGGCGGTGTCGACACCGACGGCCTGGACTCCCGCAGCATGGCGGCCAAGACCGTGCCTGGGCTCTACTTCATCGGCGAGGTCGTCGACGTCACCGGCTGGCTGGGCGGGTATAACTTCCAGTGGGCCTGGGCGTCGGGCTGGTGCGCGGGGCAGGCGGCCTAAGAAAAACCCCTCAGTCGCTGGGCGACTGAGGGGTTTTCGAAGGCGGACTACTTCTTCTTGAACGGCTTGGGTTTGCCGGCGAAGTCGCTCTTGCCCTTGAAGGGCTTGGGACCCTTGAACGCGGGCTTGTCGCCGAAGGCCGGCTTGGCCTTGTAGGGCTTGGCCGGAGCGTCGCCGAACGCCTTGGGCGCGCGGGGCTTGTATTCGCGCGGGCCGTCGGCGTTGTCACGGCCCTCGGCGCGGGGCTTGTAGGCCCGCTTCGGCGCGCCGTCGCTTTCGGTCGGCGAATAGGGACGCGGTGCGGCGTCGCGATCGCGCGGCTTGAAGTCGCGGGGCTTGTCGTCCCGCGGCGGACGCGGCTTGTACTCGCCCTTGGGCTCTTCGCCACGGCCATAGGGCTTGGCGCTGCTGGCGCCGTCGCGGTCATAGCCGCCCGGACGCGGGGTGTGGTCGCGCGAACCCGGGGCGTTGGCGCGGGGGCCGCGCGGCGCGTCATCGTAGTTGCGCGGCGGACGCGGCGCGCGCGGAGCGTCGCCGTCGAACTCGCGACGCGGGCCGCGCGGAGCCGGCGCGGCGGTCGGGGTGATCGAGACGTCTTCGCGAACGGTCGACTGGACCGCCGCGCCGAACTTCACAGCCGCCTCGGCCGAGATCTCGAACTTGGTGTCGTAGTCGAAGATCCGGATCGAGCCGATGTCCTTCTTGGTGATGTGGCCCTGGCGGCAGATCAGCGGGATCAGCCACTTGGGATCGGCGTTGCCGCGACGGCCGACGCTGATGCGGAACCACTCCGAGCCGTCCATGCTGGTGCGCGGTTCGCGCTCGGGACGGTCGCCGAAGTCACGCGGGGCGAAGTCGCGGTCGCCGCGGGGCTCGCGCGAACGCGGGCCCGGATCGGCGCCGTGGCGCGGGTCGTCGTAGATTTCTTCCGGCGCCGGCAGCTTGGCGCGGCGGGTGCGGATCAGGGCCGCGGCGATCTCGGTCGGGGTGCGCTTTGCCAGCATGGCCTCGGCCAGGGCCAGGTCTTCCTCGTTCGAGGCCTCGGCGAAGATCGGATCGTCAAGCAGGCGCTCGGTGTCCTTGGCGCGGATCTCGTCGGCGCTCGGGGCGCCGCCCCAGACGCCTTCGACGCCGGCCGCGAACAGCAGCTGTTCGGCCTTGCGACGGCGGGTGTAGGGCACGACGAGCGCCGAGACGCCCTTCTTGCCGGCCCGGCCGGTGCGGCCCGAGCGGTGCAGCAGGGTCGCCTTGTTGACCGGCAGTTCGGCGTGGATGACGAGGCCGAGGTCGGGCAGGTCGAGGCCACGGGCGGCGACGTCGGTGGCGACGCAGACGCGGGCGTGGCCGTCGCGCAGGGCCTGCAGGGCGTCGGCGCGTTCACGCTGGCTCAGTTCGCCCGACAGGCCGACGACGTCGAAGCCGCGCTCGCGCAGCTTGCTGTGCAGCGAACGGACGCTTTCGCGAGTGTTGGCGAACACCAGGGCGCCGGGGCTTTCGAAATAGCGCAGCAGGTTGACGACGGCGTGCTCGGTCTCGTTCGGAGCCACGCGCACGGCGCGGTACTCGATGTCGCGGTGCGGCTCGTTGCGGTCGATGGTGTCGATGCGCAGGGCGTCGTTCTGGTAGTTCTTGGCCAGGGCGATGATGTCGCGCGCCAGGGTGGCCGAGAACAGAAGGGTGCGGCGTTCGGCCGGGGCGGCGTCGAGAATGAACTCGAGGTCTTCGCGGAAGCCCATGTCGAGCATTTCGTCGGCCTCGTCGAGGACGGCGACCTTCAGCTCGGACAGATCCAGGTGGCCGCGCTCGATGTGGTCGCGCAGGCGGCCCGGGGTGCCGACGACGATGTGGGCGCCGAAGTTCAGGGCGCGCTGCTCGCGACGGGCGTCCATGCCGCCGACGCAGTTGACGACGGTGGCGCCGGCCTGGGCGTAGAGCCACTCCAGTTCGCGATTGACCTGCATGGCCAGTTCGCGGGTCGGGGCGATGACCAGGGCCATCGGCAGGCCGGCCTTGGGCAGGCGTTCGGCGTCGCCCAGCAGGGTCGGGGCGGCGGCCAGGCCGAAGGCCACGGTCTTGCCCGAGCCGGTCTGGGCGCTGACCAGCAGGTCGCGGCCTTCGGCGTCGGCTTCCAGCACGGCGGCCTGGACGGGGGTGGGCTCAGCGTAACCTTGAGCGGCGAGAGCCCGCTCAAGAGCGGGGTGAGAGGCGGGGAAGGGCATGTCGGTCCAGTTCGATTCTGCAGGCGGCGGCACACAAAAACGCCCGCGGCCTGCGCCACGACCAAATTACGACCCCGATGTCCCGGACCCGTCTGATTGGTCACTTGTCATGAAAATAAACTCCTCCGGCCGCCAAAACGAGGCGCTCGGGCGACCGAGGAAGTTTGGAAAGGCGCGTTAAGACGCCAATCTGCCTCGAAAGGCAAGAGCCGGCGGATAATTAGCCCCCACTGCGGCGCTTTGGCCGCAGCGTTTGGTTAAACGAAAACGCCCCGCCCGGATGGTCCGGACGGGGCGTCGTTCAGATGATGCGCAACGCGATCAGCTCTTGGGCGGAGCCATGTTGGGCAGCTTGCTGGCCGTGGCCTTGTTGGCTTCGTGCTGGGCGGGCGGCAGCGGGATCAGGCCGCGGCCCTGCAGGTAGCCGCCGCGGCCGGTGGCGGCGTCGGAGACGAACTCGGCCAGGTATTCCTTCAGGCCCGGGGTCACGCCGACCTGGCCCTTCTTGACGTAGATGTAGAGCGAGCGCGACAGCGGGTAGCTGCCGTTGGCGATCGCCTGCGGGGTCGGCTTCACGCCGTTGACCGCCGCGCCCTTGATGACGTTGGCGTTTTCTTCGAGGAACGAGAAGCCGAACACGCCCAGGGCGCCCGGGGTCTTGGTCAGGGTGCCGACGATGGCGTTGTCGTTTTCGCCGGCGTCGATCCAGCCGCCGTCCTTGCGCAGCGGGTCGATCTTGGCCTTGAAGGCCTTCTCGTCGCTGTCGTGCAGGGACTTGGCGGTCGGGAACTTCTTGGCGCCGTTCTCGATGGCCAGCTCGACCCAGGCGTCGCGGGTCCCCGAGGTGGGCGGCGGGCCGTAGACCAGGATGCGGTTGGCCGGCAGGCCGGCGCCCACGTCCTTCCAGGTCTTATAGGGGTTGGCCACGAACTGCCCGCCGCGCAGGGCGTTCTGGGCCAGGCCCAGATACAGGTGCTCGAGCTTGAAGTTGTAGTCGGGCGACTTCTTGTCCATCGCGATGACGATACCGTCGAAGCCGATCTTGATCTCGACGATGTCCTTGACGCCCTTGGCCTTGCAGGCCTCGAACTCGGACTTCTTCATCGGACGCGAGGCGTTGGCGATGTCGGGGAAGCCCTCGCCCATGCCGCCGCAGAACATCTTGATGCCGCCGCCGGTGCCGAGGCTCTCGACCTTGGGCGACTTCTTGCCGGTCTTCTTGGCGAAGTTTTCGGCGACGCGGGTGCTGAACGGGAAGACGGTCGAAGAGCCGGCGGCCCAGACGTAGTCACGGGCGGCGTGGGCGCTGGGCGCCAGGGCCAGCAGGCCGAGCGCGGCGGCGGCTCCGAGGAAGGCTTTCATGGACGACATCCTGATGGTCGGCTTGGGGCCACGGGAATCATTGGACGCGCTGAAGGATCTGGGGGAGCGATCCTTCAACCTCGCCGCGCGCAGACTAGCGGCGGCGAGGTCGGCTATTTGTCACAG
The DNA here is from genome assembly GCF_057586355.1 of Caulobacter sp. SRI_008. NCBI lineage: Bacteria > Pseudomonadati > Pseudomonadota > Alphaproteobacteria > Caulobacterales > Caulobacteraceae > Caulobacter > Caulobacter sp. SRI_008. The sequence goes on along the minus strand of NZ_JBYCZS010000047.1, from coordinate 6,252 downwards.
TTCGACGACAGATTTGCGACACCGGCCAGGAAAACGTCCGACCACGGATCAGGATGCGTCGGCGGGAGGGTGGCGGTCGAGGATGTCGAGCACCTTCTCCTTGGGACGGGCCAGCACCGCGCCCTTGGGCGTGACGACGATCGGACGCTCGACCAGGATGGGGTGCTCGACCATGGCCGCCAGGATCGTGTCGTCGGACGTCGCCGGATCGGTCAGGCCCAGTTCCTCGGCCGGCGTGCCCTTGACGCGCAGCAGGCCGCGGGCGCCGAGGCCGGTGCGGGCGGCCAGATCCTTCAGCTGTTCCAGCGTCCAGCCGGTTTTCAGATATTCGACCACGGTCGGCGCGTAGCCGGCGGCCTCGATGATCGCCAGCGTGTTGCGCGAGGTGCCGCACTTGGGATTGTGGAAGATGGTGACGGGGAAGTCGGTCATGCGGGGCCTCTCGATGCTTTGACGAGGCAGATAGCAAGTCGGCCGCCCGGTCGCCACGGCATGCGTGACGCTTCAGGATAGTAGTTGCGATTCACTCGCAATGATGCGAGGAGGGCGCCCCCGACCGGAGAGGAGCGCCCGATGCGCGACGACCGGGGTCTGGACGACCCGCCGCCTTCACTCGATGAACTCCTTTCGGAGCCGATCGTCCGTCTGCTGATGCGTCGGGACGGGGTGGAGGAGGGCGAGGTCCGCAAGCTCATCGCCCGCGTCGCCCTCCGCCGGAAGCGCTAGAGACTCTTGAGGATCAGGTTGGGCAGCACGCTGTTGTCCCACTCGGGCGTCTTGGGCGGGCTATCGCCGACCCGCAGCACGATCAGGCGCTTGGACGGCACGATGTAGACCACCTGGTTGGAGTTGCCGCAGAAGAGATAGAGGTCGTCGGCGGCGTAGGGCTCGCTGTGCAGGATCTTGGGCCAGGGCAGGTCCGGCGCGGCCCAGCCGCGGCGTTCCAGATAGGGCGCGCCGATATAGACGCCCAGGCCGTAGTGCGTGTTCTGCTCGGTCGGGGTGCGCATCTCGCCGACATAGCCTTCCGGCAGCAGGCGCACGCCGGCGTGGACCCCGTCGTCGAGCAGCAGGATCGCCAGGCGCAGCCAGCTTTCGGCCGGCAGCAGGATGCAGCAGCCCGAATGGGCCAGGCCGCCCGGACGATCGACCCAGATCTGGCCTCCCGGCGCGTCGATGGGCTTGAGCACCTCTTCGGAGATGAACTCGGCGTAGCGGCGGCCGGTGGCGCGCTCGATGACCAGCGCCACCAGTTCCGAAGTGGCGTTGGCGTAGTCGTAGCGGCTGCCCGGCGTATGGACGAGCGGGTAGTCGTTGATCAGCACGTCGTCGTGGCGCGGGTGCAGATAGGCGCGGTTCAGCACGTCGGCCGGATCGGTGCTGAAGCCCTGGGGCAGCAGGCCCGTGCGCATGTCGAGCGTGTGGCGGACCAGGATGTCGGCCTTGGGCGTGCCCTTCCACTCGGTGATGAAGTCGGCGACCGACTGGTCAAGCGACTCGATGACGCCCAGCGCCAGGGCGCGGCCGATGGCGACCGCGGTCAGCGGCTTGGCCAGCGACTTGGACGCCAGCAGCGACGGGCGGGCCGCGCCGGCGAAATAGGTCTCGCGTTCCAGCACGCCGTCGCGCCAGACCATGAAGGCCTTGGCGTTGCTGTCCTTGGCGTAGGCCTCGGCCGCATCGAGCGCCGCGGCGTCGATCGTGGCCGTCGCGGCGGCTGGAATCAGCGTGCGCCCAGCAGCGCCTGGCACGGGCTCCAGCGTGTCGTAGGTCTCCTGCGGAGCATTAGCGGCGGCCTGAAAGCGCTGAAGATACAAAGCCTCGTCGGCTGACGTTACGGAAATTTCAGCGGTCATCTCGGGCTCCGACGTTATGTGAGTCTGACCGTAATTCCACGAATTGCCACTTCGTTGACCGCGTGGTCAAATATCCGCCCTGCGAAAGAGCAGGCGACGCACAAAAGACGACTCCGACCGTGGCGGGGCTTCGTTGCGCTATCCGGCGAACGGATAGTCGGGACGTGGTTTCCGCCAGACCCTCGCCGCCACGGTCTGGAGTTCGCGTGAATCTGGAGGAGGCGTTTCTATGGAAAAAGGTGTGCCGATCAGGGCCATCAGCCGCTGCATCTCGGTGCTGCAGGCGATCAACCGCCGTGGTTCGCTGTCGATGATGGAGATCGCCCAGACCTCGGGCGTTCCCTATCCGACGGCCTGCCGCATCGTGCAGACCCTGCTGCACGAGAAGCTGATCGAGCGGGAGCCGGCCCGGAAGCGCTATCGACCGACCATGCTGGTGCAGTCGCTGTCGCACGGGTTCCAGGAGAGCGATCGCCTGGTCGCCTGCGCCCGTCCGCACATCGTCGACCTGACGGCCAAGGTGACCTGGCCGGTGTCGATCGCCACCCGGGTCGGCCAGCAGATGATGATCCGCGACTCGACCCACACGATGACGTCGCTGACGCTGAACAACTATTATCCGGGCTACACCCTGCCGATCCTGGAGAGCGCGGCGGGCAAGGCGTATCTCGCCTTCGCCAGCCCCGACGAACAGGCGGCGGTGCTGGAGGCCTATCGGCGCGGCGAAGGCCAGGTCGATCCGCTGACCCTGCAATATGCGGAGTCCGGCGGCATGTTCTCCGACATCATCGAGGCCGGCTGGGCGACCAAGGGGCGCAATCCCTATACCGCCACCCCGGGCAAGACCTCGTCGATCGGCGCGCCGATCTTCAACAGCGAGGGCGTCTGCGGGGCGCTGGTGCTGGTGTTCTTCAGCTCGTCGATGAAGATGCCGGACGCCGTCAAGCAGTACGGCGACAAGCTGAAGTCGGCCGCGGCCGCCATCAGCCGCGACCTGTCGGAGCCGCTGTCCCGCGCCGCCTGATGGCGCGGGGCGACGCCTCAGGCGGTCTTCTCGGGCGTGGTCCATTGCGGATAGCGTCCCATCAGGAGGATCAGCGCGCCGCTGGCCACAAAGCCGGCGGCCGCGATCGCCAGGGCGCGGCCGTAGCCGCCGTCGTGGTCGTAGAGGGCGCCGATGCCGATCGCGCCGATCGGCACGCCCAGCGAGATGGCGATGCCGATCAGGGCGTAGACCGCGCCGTACGAGCGCATGCCGAAATAGCGGGCGACGAAGAAGGCGGCGACGTCGACTTCGCCGCCCTGCGCCGCGCCGATCAGCAGCACGGCCAGCACGGCCAGCGGCCATTGGCCGTGGCCGATGGCCAGCAGGCCCACGCCCAGGGCCGGCAGGACGAGGGCGATGGCGGCGGGGATCGGGGCCCAGAAGCGGTCCACCGCCCAGCCGACGACGATGCGCCCCAGCGCCACCGAGACCGCCAGCAGGGCCACCAGCCAGCCGGCGACGCGGGCGTCGAGGCCCTGGTCGGTGAGGATGGGCTGCAGTTGGCTGATCACGCCGGTCAGGCCGGCCGTGGCCAGCAGGATGGCCAGCGACAGGATCCAGAAGCGGCCGGTCTTCAAGGCCTGGCCGGCGGTGAGGCCGACCTGCGAGACGCGCTTGGCGGCATCGATCTCGGTCGCGGCGGCGCCGTGTTTGGCCAGCCAGCGCGGGCGCTCCCACAGGGCGAAGAAGACGGTGGGCAGGGCGACGAACAGCGACAGCCCAGCCAGCGTCGCATAGCCGCCGCGCCAGCCGTGATGGGCGATGACGAAGCTGAGCAGCGGCGCGCTCAGCGCCGCGACCAGCGAGACGCCGGTCAGGGTCAGGCCGAGAGACAGGCCGCGGCCCTTCTCGAACCAGGTGTTGACGGCGCGGGTGTAGCCGATCGGGCCGGTGCCGCAGCCCAGGATCACCAGGAGGGCGAAGAGGCCGTAGAAGGCGCCCAGCGACGGCGGCATGGCGGCCAGGCCCAGATAGACGGCGGCCAGCAGGACGATGGAGACCATCGCTACCGGCCGCACCCCGACCTTGTCGATCAGCCAGCCGAGCACGGGTGCGACGAACAGGGCGGCCAGGGCCGCGCCCTGGGCCTGGGCGATCTTGCCCCGGCTCCAGCCCAGATCGGTCTGAAGCGCCTTCACGAAGAGCGAGCCGACATATTGCTGCAGGCTGATGCCGCAACCTACCCCGATCCCGGCGGCCAGCACCACGCGCCAGCCCTTGCGGAATTCGTCCCGAACCTCGCTCACGCCTCAAATCCCCCAATAGCCCCATTGGAGCATCCGACGGCTCGCGCGCGGCGCGCCATCGCTTCGCGCGGCTTGATCGACAGGCGGGGAGGGCGCGCGGGAAAGCGGCGGCCAGGCCGCCCGCGCTTCAAAACAGATCCCAGTTCATATCGACGGAGTTTCCCATGGCGGACGCCAGCGACGCAGCGATCTTCGGCCCTTCGCAGGAGGCTCTCGCCTTCCTCGCGCAGACCCATGGCCAGCTGATCGGCGAGGCCTTCGTCGAAGGGCGCGGCGAGACCCTGATCGAGGTCGAGAACCCGGCGACGGAGCAGACGATCGCCAAGGTGCGCGCGACCTCGGCCGAGGATCTCGACCTGGCCGTCGCCGCCGCCCGCAAGGCCTTCAAGGGCTGGAGCCGCACGTCCGGGGCCGACCGCGCCCGGATCATGCTGCGCTTCGCCGACCTGCTTGAGCGCGACGCCGACAAGCTGGCCGAGATCGAGGTGCTCGAGAACGGCATGCCGATCGCCCTGTCGGGCGCGACCATCAAGGGCTTCTGCGCCGACTATGTGCGCTACTATGCGGGCCTGGCCACCAAGCTGGAGGGCTCGACCATCCCGGCCCGGGCCAACGGCCGCGAGGCGCTGGATCTCCTCGTCTATACGGTGCGCGAGCCGGTGGGCGTGGTCGGGGCGATCGTGCCCTGGAACGTGCCGGTGTCGATGATCATCCTGAAGCTGGCGCCGGCCCTGGCCTCGGGCTGCACGCTCGTCTTGAAGAGCGCCGAGCTGACGCCGCTGACCTCGATCCTGGTGGCGCGGCTGTGGCTGGAGGCTGGCGGCCCGCCCGGCGTGTTCAACCTGATCCACGGCCTGGGCCACGAGATCGGGGCGGCGCTGGTCTCGCACCCGGGCGTCGACAAGATCACTTTCACCGGCTCGACGGCCGTGGGCAAGGAGATCGTCCGCGCGGTCAGCCATGACCTGAAGCGGGTTTCGCTGGAGCTGGGCGGCAAGTCGCCGTTCGTGATCTTCCCGGACGCGGATCTCGCCGACGCCATCCCGTCGGCGGCCCTGGCCTGCTTCTTCCTGTCGGGCCAGAACTGCATGGCCGGCACGCGCCTGTTCGTGCACGAAAAGGTGCTGGAGCCGGTGCTGGAGGGCCTCGCCCAGACGGCGGCCTATCTGAAGGTGGGGCCTGGCCTCGACCCGACGACGATGATCGGCCCGTTGGTCTCGGCCCGTCAGAAGGGCCGGGTGTTGGAGCATGTCGAGGCCGCCGCCGCGCAGGGCGCCCGCCTGACCTATGCCGGCGGCGTGCCGGACGGTCCCGGCCACTACGTCGCCCCGACCATCTATGCCGACGTCAGCCCCGACATGCGCCTGGCGCGCGAAGAGGTGTTCGGTCCGGTGCTGGGCGTGCAGGCGTTCGGCGACGATGACGAGGCGCTCCTGTCGGCGATCAACCAGACGACCTACGGCCTGTCGGGCTCGGTCTGGACCAAGGACCTCTCCCGCGCCCACCGCATGGCCCGCGCCATCGACAGCGGCCAGGTGGGGGTCAACATCCACGCGGCGCTGAGCCCCGAGACCCCGTTCGGCGGCAACCGCCAGTCGGGCTGGGGCCGCGAGTTCGGGCGCGAGGGCATCGACTCGTACTTGAAGACCAAGGCCGTGAGCGTGAACCTGGGTCCGATTTGATCGGTTGATGGGGACTTCTCCCTTCCCCCTTGATGGGGGAAGGGCCGGGGTTGGGGGTGGTTGCGGCGGTTGAACCAACCTCCGTCGTGCAGGTTGGACGCGCGGCTCCACCCCCATCCCAACCCTTCCCCCATCAAGGGGGAAGGGCTCGGACGTGCGGCTTCGACCTCCCGCGTGAAAACGCGACAGTGTGAAGGAGAGCGGAGCGCCCGGGCGACGCCCGGAGGTGCTTTGTGTTGTTACCGTTTCGACGAAGCCCGTGCGCTCCGCGCGGTCGTTTGGCTGCCGGCTTCCCGGGCGGCGGCGCTCTTAACGCCTTACCAGGACCATCCGCCGGGTTTCCCGTTTGGACGGCGACGAGGAGAGGGGTGCTCTGTAGTCCTCGCCCAAGCAGGCGGCGGGCGGGCCTGGCCAGCGCCAGG
>NZ_JBYCZS010000046.1:0-15992 GCF_057586355.1 Caulobacter sp. SRI_008 | reverse complement strand
GCGGCTCCCGCCGCCGCGCCGGCGGCCTAAGAACGCTTTAGGATATCAGTCCGATGGCTCACGCCGCTGACATCGATCACCACGACGACGGCCATGGCGCCGACGAAAAGCCGCCCTTCTTCGCCCGCTGGTTCTTCTCGACGAACCACAAGGACATCGGCACGCTCTACATCCTGTTCGCCATCATGGCGGGCATCGTCGGCGGGGCCCTGTCGGGCCTGATCCGCTGGGAGCTGATGCACCCGGGCATCCAGGTCTTCACCGACAACGGCCTGCTGGCTCAGCTCGGCGTGTTCAAGGGCAAGCACGGCTACAACGCCGTGGTCACCGCCCACGCCCTGATCATGATCTTCTTCATGGTCATGCCCGCCATGATCGGCGGCTTCGGCAACTGGTTCGTCCCGATCATGATCGGCGCGCCGGACATGGCCTTCCCGCGGATGAACAACATCTCGTTCTGGCTGCTGGTCGCCGCCTGGGTGCTGCTGTGCACCTCGATGTTCGTCGACGGCGGTCCGGGCCACGGCTTCGGCGGCGGCTGGACGATCTATCCGCCGCTGTCGACCACCGGCCACACCGGTCCGGCCATGGATCTGGCGATCCTGTCGCTCCACCTGGCCGGCGCCTCGTCGATCCTCGGCGCGATCAACTTCATCACCACGATCTTCAACATGCGCGCGCCGGGCATGACCCTGCACCGCATGCCGCTGTTCGCCTGGTCGGTGCTGATCACCGCCTTCCTGCTGCTGCTGTCGCTGCCCGTCCTGGCCGGCGCCATCACCATGCTGCTGACCGACCGCAACTTCGGCACCCACTTCTTCGACCCGGCCGCCGGCGGCGACCCGGTGATGTTCCAGCACCTGTTCTGGTTCTTCGGTCACCCGGAAGTGTACATCCTGATCCTGCCGGGGTTCGGCATCATCAGCCACATCGTCTCGACCTTCTCCAAGAAGCCGGTCTTCGGCTACCTGGCCATGGCCTACGCCATGGTCGCCATCGGCTTCGTCGGCTTCATCGTGTGGGCCCACCACATGTACACGGTCGGCATGAGCATCAACCTGCGGGCCTACTTCGTGGCCGCGACGATGATCATCGCCGTTCCGACCGGCGTGAAGATCTTCTCGTGGATCGCCACGATGTGGGGCGGTTCGATCAGCTTCAAGACGCCCATGCTGTGGGCGATCGGCTTCATCTTCCTGTTCACGGTCGGCGGCGTCACCGGCGTCGTCCTGTCGAACGCCGGCATCGACTACAGCCTGCACGACACCTACTACGTGGTGGCCCACTTCCACTACGTGCTGTCGCTGGGCGCCGTCTTCGCCATCTTCGCGGGCTTCTACTACTGGTTCGAGAAGATGTGGGGCGTGAAGTACAACGAGTTCCTCGGCGCTCTGCACTTCTGGATCATGTTCGTGGGCGTGAACCTGGTGTTCTTCCCGCAGCACTTCCTGGGCCTGGACGGCATGCCCCGCCGCTATGTCGACTATCCGGACGCGTTCGCGAAGTGGAACTACGTCTCGTCGGTCGGCTACATGATCACCGTGGCGGGCGTCGGCGTCTTCCTGGTCGTGCTGCTGGAAGCCGCCATCCGTCGCCGCAAGGCCGAGGCCAACCCGTGGGGCGAAGGCGCCACCACGCTGGAATGGACCCTGTCCTCGCCGCCGCCGTTCCACCAGTTCAGCGAGCCGCCGGTCATCAAGGCCGACGATCATCACTGATCTCTGGTAAGATAGCAGTATAAGCGCGGGGGGCGCGGATCCGGCGACAGCCGGGCCCGCGCCCTTCGCCCATCAAGACCCAGCTTTCCAAGATACCGTATCCCATGGCCAAGCCCGCCGTTCTCCCGTCAGACACGCACCGGACCGATCCGGTCCGCGCCGCGCGCTGGCAGGACTATTTCCAGTTGATGAAGCCGCGCGTGATGTCGCTGGTGGTGTTCACGGGCCTGACCGGCCTGGTCGCCGCCCGCACCCACATCCACCCGCTGCTGGGCGCGGTGGCGGTGCTGTGCATCGCCGTCGGGGCCGGGGCTTCGGGCGCCCTGAACATGTGGTACGACGCCGACATCGACGCCAAGATGCGCCGCACCCGCGGCCGTCCGGTGCCGGCCGGCCTGGTCGAGGGCTCCGAAGCCGCCGCCTTGGGCGTGGTGCTGTCCCTGCTCTCGGTCATGCTGCTGGGCATGGCGATCAACTGGCTGGCGGCGGGCCTTTTGGCCTTCACCATCGTCTTCTACGCCGTGGTCTACACCATGTGGCTGAAGCGCTGGACGGCCCAGAACATCGTCATCGGCGGTCTGGCCGGCGCGCTGCCGCCGGCGATCGGCTGGGCGGCGGCCACGGGCTCGGCGCCGCTGAACGCCTGGCTGATGGTGCTGATCATCTTCCTGTGGACCCCGCCGCACTTCTGGGCGCTGTCGCTCTACATCAGCACCGACTACGCCAAGGCCGGCGTGCCGATGCTGCCGGTGGTCAAGGGCGCCAAGGCGACCCGCCAGCAGATCCTGATCTACAGCCTGATCTTCATCCCCGTCTGCCTGGCGCCGGCCTTCACCGGCCTGGGCGGTCCGCTGTACCTGGCCGTCTCGGGCCTGGGCGGCCTCGTGTTCCTGACCCTGGCCTGGCGGGTGTTCCGCAGCGACGCCGGCGACGCGGCCGACCCGCGCACCGCCGACCGCGCCCTCTACGAGGTGGACGCCGCGCCCGCTCCCGCCGCTGAACCGGCCGTCGAGGGCAAGCGCCCGCCGCCGGTGGGCGGGGCCAAGGACGCCCGCAACCTGTTCGCCTTCTCGATCCTCTATCTCTTCGCCCTGTTCGCCGCCCTGCTGGCCGAGGCCATGATCGGCGTGAAGGCTCTGGAGCTCATTCCTTGACCGACCCGAAGAAGACCGTCTCCGTCCAGCCGGACAAGGCCGACGCCATCAAGGCCCGCAACGGCCGCAACATCGCGCTCGCCGTCGGCCTGGTCGCCTTCGTCGTGCTGGTGTTCGTGGTCACCCTGGTGAGGCTGGGCGCCAATGTCGGAAACCGGTTCTGATCCCACGCCGGGCGGGGCCGGCGCCGACAAGACCACGCTGCAGGCCCGCCGCAACAAGCGCGTGGCGCTGATCTGCGCCGTCGCCTTCGTCGGCATGGTCGGCGCGGCCTATGCGGCGGTGCCGCTGTACAAGCTGTTCTGCCAGGCCACCGGCTTCGACGGCACGGTGCGCCGCGCCGAAGCGGCGCCGACCAAGGTGCTCGACCGCACCGTCCAGATCCGCTTCGACGCCAACATCCGCAACCTGCCCTGGACCTTCACCACCGAGCAGGTCAGCCAGGACATCAAGCTGGGCGCCTCGGGGCTGGCCTTCTTCAAGGTCACCAACACCAGCGACAAGCCCCAGACCGGCCGGGCGATCTACAACGTGGTGCCCGAGCAGGCCGGCCCGTACTTCCAGAAGATCGAGTGCTTCTGCTTCTCGAACCAGACGATCCAGCCCGGCCAGACGGTCGAGTTCCCGGTCGTCTACTTCGTCGATCCGCGCTTCGCCGAGGATCCGGAGACCAAGGGCAAGTCCGAGATCACCCTGTCCTACACCTTCTTCCCGGCCGTCGACGGCCAGGAAGGCAAGACGGACGTGCCTCGCATCGTCGAGCCTCTTGGCGGAACAGCGTCCGGCAGACTATAGCTTTCGGCAAGGGAGAGGCGCGGGCCGGGGGGACCCAAGCGACGCGCCATCAATAAGATTAAAGAGGGTTCGCGACACATGGCCCACGGCGCCGTCAAACACGACTACCACATCCTGCCGCCCAGCCCGTGGCCGTTCGTCGGCTCGGCCGCCGCCACGGTCATGGCGCTCGGCCTGATCGCCTGGATCAAGGGCGGGGTGTTCGGCATCGAGAAGGGCCAGTGGTGGCTGTTCGCGACCGGCCTGGCCGGCGTGCTCTACACGATGTTCGGCTGGTGGCGCGACGTCATCAAGGAAGCCAACGCCGGCGACCACACCCCCGTCGTCTCGATCGGCCTGCGCTACGGCATGGTGCTGTTCATCGCCTCGGAAGTGATGTTCTTCGTGGCGTGGTTCTGGATCTTCTTCGAGATGGCCCTGTTCCACCATCACCGCACCCTGTCGGGCATCGAGGAAGTGCGCACCGCCTGGGCCGCCTGGCCGCCGGCCGGCGTCGAGACCGTCTCGCCCTGGCACCTGCCGCTGGTCAACACCCTGACCCTGCTGCTGTCGGGCACGACCATCACCTGGTCGCACCACGCTCTGCAGCAAGGCGACCGCAAGGGCGCCCAGTGGGGCCTGATCCTGACCATCCTGCTGGGCGCGCTGTTCACGACCATCCAGGTCTACGAATACGCCCACATCAACCACGAGCAGCTGTTCTACAACGAAGCCGCCGCCAATTCGGGCCTCTACGGCTCGACCTTCTTCCTGGCCACGGGCTTCCACGGCTTCCACGTCTTCGTGGGCACGCTGTTCCTGATCGTCTGCCTGATCCGCCTGATGAACGGCGCCTTCACGCCCAAGCAGCACTTCGGCTTCGAAGCGGCCGCCTGGTACTGGCACTTCGTCGACGTGGTCTGGCTGTTCCTGTTCGCCTTCATCTACGTGATCTTCGGCGCCTCGACGCACTAAGGTCATAGCCGTTCTAGGGGGCCCGGAGCGCAGACCAGCGTTCCGGGCCTTTTTCGTTTTCAGCGTCTGCGGGGATCGCATGCCCAAGACCAACCCCTACGCCGCCGGCGCCGCCGGGCGATGCCCCGTCTGCGGCGAGGGCTTCCTGTTCGAGGGCTTCCTCAAGATCGCGCCGCGCTGCGAGGCCTGCGGCTACGACCTTGCCAAGCTCGAGACCGGCGACGGGGCGTCGACTTTCGTCATCCTGATCGCCGGGTTCCTGTGCGCGTTCGGGGCGCTGTTCTCGATGTTCGCCTGGAACTGGCCGGTGTGGCTGCTGCTGGTGGTGTGGCTGCCGCTGACGGGCCTGGCGTGCCTGTTCCTGATGCGGCCGGCCAAGGGGCTGATGGTCGCCGCCCAGATCGCCAACAAGGCTTCGCAAGCGGGGCGCGACGATGTCTGAGACCGCTCCGAAGAAGCCCGGCTTCCCGATCGGCCTGACGATCGCCACTCTGATCGCCTTCGCCATCCTCTGCGGCCTGGGGACCTGGCAGGTGAAGCGCCTGGCCTGGAAGGAAGACCTGCTGGCGCGCATCGAGAAGCTGAAGACGGCGCCGGCCATTCCGCTGGCCCAGGCCCTGGCCCGCGCCGACAAGGGCGAGGACGTCACCTGGACGCGTGTCGCGACCGACTGTGGGCCGTCGTCCCCCTCCAAGGTCGCGGGCGGCGACCTGTCGATGATCTACGGCGTGCGCGAGGGCCAGATCGTCTGGCGCGGCCAGGCCGTCTGCTGGGTGGAGGTCGGCAAGACCGACGTCATCCGTCTCGATCTCGGCGTCGTCGATGCGCTGACCGGCCAGCCGGCCCCGCCCGATCGCCTGTTCACCGCGCCGGGGCGCGTCACCGGGGTCCTGATCGACGAGCGCCACCTGGGCAAGCGAACCTCGCGGGAGCCGTCGGTCATCATCCGGGACGGAATGTCGTCCTATCTCCTGATGGTCGAGACCGCCACGCCCGCCGTTCCCGGCGTCACGCCCGCGCCCTTGCCGGCAGAAATTTCCAACCGGCACCTGGAATACGCGCTTACGTGGTTTGGTCTTGCCGTCACCCTGCTCTTTATCTATGCCGCCATGCTCTGGCGGAGGATGAGGCCCTGATGCGTTACGTCTCGACCCGGGGCGAGTCCCCTTCGATCGGTTTCCTGGACGCGGTGCTGGCCGGCCTGGCGCCCGACGGCGGCCTCTATGTGCCCGAGACCTGGCCGACCTTCACGCCCGAAGAGATCGCCGCCTTCGCCGGCAAGACCTACGCCCAAGTGGCCGCCGCCGTGCTCGGCCGGTTCGTCGGCGACGACATCCCGGCCGACGACCTGCAGACCATGTGCGACGAGGCCTATGCCAGCTTCACCCACGCGGCGGTGACGCCGCTGAAGCAGCTGGCCGCCAACCGCTACCTGCTGGAGCTGTTCCACGGCCCGACCCTGGCCTTCAAGGACGTTGCGATGCAGCTCCTGGGCCGGCTCTACGACTACGTGCTGTCGCGGCAGTCGCGGACCATGACCATCATCTGCGCCACCTCGGGCGACACCGGCGGCGCGGCCGTCGAGGCCTTCCGCGGCCGCAGCAACGCCCGCATCGTCGCGCTCTTCCCCGAAGGCCGGATCAGCGAGGTCCAGCGCCGGTTCATGACCACGGCGGCCGACGCCAACGTCAGTTGCGTGTCGGTGCAGGGCTCGTTCGACGACTGCCAGGCCATCGTCAAGCAGGCCTTCCAGGACGACCAGTTCCGCCACGCGGTGGACCTGTCGGGCGTCAACTCGATCAACTGGGCGCGGATCGCGGCCCAGAGCGTCTATTACTTCACCGCCGCCGTCAGCCTGGGCGCGCCGGCCCGCGAGATCGCCTTCGTCGTGCCGACCGGCAACTTCGGCGACGCCTACGCCGCCTTCGTGGCCAAGCAGCTGGGCCTGCCGATCGCCAAGGTCGTGGCCGCCACCAACAGCAACGATATCCTGGCGCGCGCCTTCGAGGACGGCCGCTACGCCCGCGGGGCCGTGGCCGCCACCCAGAGCCCGGCCATGGACATCCAGGTCGCCTCCAACTTCGAGCGTCTCTATTTCGAAGCCGTGCGCCGTGACGGCATCGAGACCGGTCGCGCCTTCCGAGGCTTCGCGACGACGGGCGTGCTCGACATCCCGCCCAGCGCCCATGCGATGATGCGCGAGCTGTTCATCGGCGCCTCGGTCAGCGAGGCCGACACCGCCAAGACCATGCTGGCCACGCTGAACGAGACCGGCGAGATCGTCGATCCGCACACGGCCGTGGGCCTCGCCGCCGCCGCCCGCCTGCGCCTCGAAGACCCCACGACCCCGGTCGTGGTGCTGTCGACCGCCCACCCGGCCAAGTTCCCCGAAGCCGTGCTGGCCGCCACCGGCGTCGTCCAGGGCGTGCCGCGCGGCGCGCCGGACCTGTCGGCCAAGCCCGAACGCTTCGACCGCCTGCCGGCGGATCCGGCGGCCGTGAAGGCCCATGTGCGGGCGTTCGCGGGGAAGTAGGAACGCTTACGCCGACGGATTCCAATATCCGTAAAACCCCCGCGAAAGCGGGGGCCCAGGCTTTTTCTGAAATCCCAGGCGCTCGACGATAAAACGCCTGGGTCCCCGCTTTCGCGGGGATTTTACGGAAGAAGAGTGGCGGTCAGCCTCGCTGGCCAGCCGAAGGGTCGCTTTCGGGCGCTTACGCGTCTACACGGAGGGAAATGACCCTTCCGACCCTCCACACCCTGCCCAATGGCGTCCGCGTCGTCTGCGATCCGATGCCAGGGCTCGAGACCCTGGCCCTGAGCGTCGTCGCTGGGCGCGGGGCGGCCTATGAGGATCCGGCGCGGTCGGGCTGGTCGCACCTGCTCGAGCACATGGTGTTCAAGGGCGCGGGCGGCCGCAGCGCGCGCGACATCGTCGAGGTGGTCGAGGCCCAGGGCGGCCAGATCAACGCCGCCACCGGCTACGAGCGCACCAGCTTCCAGATCCGCGCCCTGAAGGGCGGTCTGCCGCTGGGCGTCGAGGTGATCGCCGACCTCGTGCGCCGGCCCACGCTCGACGCCGCCGATCTGGCCCGCGAGAAACAGGTGGTCGCCCAGGAGATCGCCGAGGCCGCCGACGCGCCTGACGACTACGTCTTCGACCTGCTGCAGAAGGGCGCCTGGGGCGATCATCCGGTCGGCCGGCCGATCCTGGGCACGGTCGACACGGTCGAGGCCGCCACGCCCGAAGCCCTGTCGGACTGGCGCGCCAGCCTCTACGCCGCCGACCGGCTGGTGGTCAGCGCCACTGGCGCGGTTGAGGAAGCCGAGCTGCTGGACCTGGCGCAGAAGGCCTTCGGCGACTTGCCGGCCACGCCCGGCGCGCGGGTTCCCGAGCCCGCCCCGTTCGTTGGCGGCGCCTTCGCCGAGACCCGCAAGCTGGAGCAGGCGCATCTGGTTTTGATGCTGCCGGCCGCCGGCTCGCGCGACGACGACTATTTCGCCCTGCGCGTCTTCGCCGAGGCCCTGGGCGGTGGCATGTCGTCGCGGCTGTTCCAGGAGGCCCGCGAGAAGCGCGGTCTGGCCTACAACATCGACGCCTATGCCGACACCTATGCCGACATAGGGGCGCTTGGCATCTATGCCGGCTGCGCGGCCAAGGACGCAGGCCAGACCGCCCAGGTCTGCGCCGAGCAGCTGCTGGCCCTGGTCGAGCGCATCGACGAGGCCGAGCTCGCCCGCTGCAAGGCCCAGCTGAAGGCGCACATGTTCATGGCCCGCGAGCAGCCTCTGGCCCGCGCCGAGCAGGCCGCCGGCCAGGCCCTGACCTTCGACCGATTGTTCTCGCCCGCCGAGCTGGCGGCCGGGGTCGACGCGGTCGGCGCGGCCGACATCGCGCGCCTGGGCAAGCGGATGCTGGCGCCCGGCAAGGCCGCTACGGCGGTGCTGGGGGCCAAGGGCGCGTTGGGCGCCGGGGAAATCTTCCGGCGGACGTTGTTCGGCGGACAATAAGCCGCAATTGTGCGGCCCTGCTGTTCGAGACCCGTCCTTGTCCGCCATTCTTCGTCTTCTCCGCATCGACCAGGGCCCGCGCATCGAGGGCGATCGGGTCTATCTGCGCCTGCCGCGCCTGGGCGATCACAAGCCGTGGGCGGAGCTGCGCGGCGGCTCGCGCGCCTTCCTGACGCCGTGGGAGCCGACCTGGCCGGCCGACGACCTGACGCGGGCCGCCTTTCGCCAGCGCCTGGCCGCCTACGCCCGCGAACTCGAACTGGGAGAAGCTTTTCCGTTCTTCGTGTTCCGCAAGTCGGACGACGCCATCGTCGGCGGCGTGCGCCTGTTCAACATCCGCCGGGGCGTGGCCCAGACCGGGGTGGTCGGCTACTGGGCCGGCGAGGCGCATGCGGGGCAGGGCTACACCACCGAGGCCGTGCGGGCGGTGATCGATTTCGCCTTCGGCCCGCTGGGCCTTCACCGGCTGGAAGCGGCCTGCATGCCGCATAACGCGCGCTCGGCCGGCCTGCTCACGAGATGCGGGTTTTCCGAGGAGGGATATGCGCGCGCTTATCTTAAAATTAACGGCGAGTGGCGAGATCATCGTCTGTTCGGGTTGATTGCTCCGTCGTGAGTTTCGCCCCGGACCGCACGCCGTCCATCCATGGGGGATCGGGCGGCGCGGGAACGGGCATGTCTTTCAAGGTAGCCGAGCGTAGGATCTGGGACGCGACGACCACGCTGGAAGCGTTGGGCGCCGCTGAGGTCGCGCTATGGCACTGGGACCCCGAGACCGACCGGCTGCGCATCAACGGCGCGGCCCGGGCCCTGGGCCTGTCGCCCCTGGCTCCCGAATGCGCCTCGGCCGCCTTCCGCGCCCTGGCCCTGCCGCAGGACCGCGCCCAGGCCGAAGAACTGCTGCGGGTGCGCGAAGCCGGCTCCGAGATCGTCGTGCGCATGCGCATGCGCGGCGGCGAGACCTGCATCTGGCGCGGCGTCTGGCTGGAAGAGGGTCTGCGCGCCGCTGGCGTCATCGCCCCGGAAGTGAAATTCGCCGCCTCGGGCAAGGACGACCTCACCGGGCTCCTCGACCGCCGCAGCTTCATCGCCCGCGCCCGCGAGCGCCTGACCCATACCGGCGTGCATGAGCTGGTGGTCGCCGACCTCGACCGCCTGCGCCGCCTGAACGAGGCCCTGGGCCACGAGCGCGCCGACCTCGTCCTGGCCGCTCTCGGCTCGCGCCTGGCCGCCGCCTTCCCCGAGGGCTCGATCCTGGGCCGCATCGGCGAGGACGAGTTCGCCGTGCTGTGCGAGCCGCACGGCTACGAGCCGGCCGAGCTGCTGCGCTCGGCGCTGGAACAGCCGCTGCGCATCGCCGGATTCGACATTCACCCGACCCTGACCATCGGCGCCGTCTCGGCCGAGGGCGGCGAGGACGCGCCGGAGGCCGCCGAGCTGGTCCGCCGGGCCGAACTGGCCGTCGAGGCCGCCGCCGCCAACGGGCGCGGCTCGGCCGCCGCCTACGGCCGCTCGATGGAGACCGACGGCCTGTCGCGCCTGGCGCTGGAAGCCGACCTGCGCGGCGCCATCGGCCGTGGCGAGATCATCCCTTATTTCCAGCCGGTCGTGCGCCTGTCGACCGGCGCCCTGTCGGGCTTCGAGGCCCTGGCGCGCTGGATCCACCCGCGTCGCGGCCTGCTGCCGCCCGACGAGTTCCTGCCGCTGATCGAAGAGATGGGCCTGATGGCCGAGCTCGGCGAGCACATGATGCGCAGCGCCGGCAAGCAGCTGGCCGCCTGGCGTCACACCCATCCGGCCGTCGGCGCCCTGACCGTCAGCGTCAACCTGTCGACCGGCGAGATCGACCGTCCGGGCCTGGTGCACGACGTGGCCCAGGTGCTGCGCGAGAACGGCCTGCCGCGCGGCGCGCTGAAGCTGGAAGTCACCGAAAGCGACATCATGCGCGACCCCGAGCGGGCCGCGGTGATCCTGCGCAGCCTGCGCGAGGCGGGGGCTGGCCTGGCGCTGGACGACTTCGGCACCGGCTTCTCGTCGCTGTCGTACCTGACGCGCCTGCCGTTCGACACGCTGAAGATCGATCGCTACTTCGTGCGGACCATGGGCGGCAACGCCGGCTCGGCCAAGATCGTCCGCTCGGTGGTCAAGCTGGGCCAGGATCTCGACCTGGAAGTCGTCGCCGAGGGCGTCGAGAACGCCGAGATGGCCCACGCGCTGCAGAAGCTGGGCTGCGACTACGGCCAGGGCTTCGGCTACGCGCCGGCCCTGTCGCCGCAGGAGGCCGAGGTCTATCTCAACGAGGCCTATGTCGATGGCGCCGCGCCGGTGAAGGCGCGGGGCTGAGGCCTGCGCGGGCCTTCATGCTAGATCGTCATCCCGGCCGAAGCGTAGCGTAGAGCCGGGACCCAGGGGCAGCCGCAGTGCGCCGGCCATCGCTTGGGTGTTCAAACTTGCCGCCCCGCCCCGTCCCCTGGGTCCCGGATAAGCCCTTCGGGCTTTCCGGGATGACGACGGGTTTGGTGTTTGACGATCTGGGCTCCTGAAGCCTCACCCCTTCGCCAGATCCCCGTAGAGCCACGCCGCCGTCACCCCGCCGTCCATCAGGATGTCGCTGCCGGTGATGAAGCCGCCGTCGGGGCCCATCAGCAGGGCGCCCACCGCCCCGACCTCGTCGGGCGTTCCGGCGCGCCCCGCCGCCGATCCCTCGATCATCCGGCGATAGCCTTCGCCGCGCGGGCCGGAAAGCTCGTCGCGGGCCAGGGGCGTCATGACGATGCCGGGGCTGATGGCGTTGATCCGCGCCCCGCGCGCGCCCCAGCGCACGGCCTGGGCGGCCACCCGCAGGGAATTGCCGCGCTTGGAGAGCTGGTAGGCGTTCAGCGGATCGGTGACCACTTCCGGAGCCAGGAAGGGCAGTGCCAGCAGCGCTTCGGTCGGGGTCGTGGCTAGGGCGTGGCTCTGCTCTTCGGGCAGCGGCGGCAGGCGGTGGCCCGACTGCGAGGCGATGACGACGCCGCAGCCGCCGGGGGCGATCACCTCGCCGAACAGCTCCAGCACCAGCGCCGTGCCGTAGAGGTCGACCCTGAGGATCACGCTTGCCGGCGCCTGGCTGGGCGAGACGCCGGCGGCGTGGATCAGGCCGGTCACCGCGCCCAGGGCCGTGGCGGTCGCGACCAGGGCCTGGACGCTTTCCCGCGAGGCGACGTCGACCAGGGCGACGTGGGTCTCGTAGCCGGCGTCGGCCAGCACCTCGGCGGTGGCCTGCGCATTCTCGCGCTTCATATCGGCCAGCAGCACGCGCTTGCCGACGCTTACACGTCGAGCGATCGCCTGGCCGATCTGGCCGGCCCCGATGACCACGATGACGTCGCGCTCGGCTTTGCTCATGGGAGCCTCTCCTTGGTTCAGGAGGCTCAGATAGCGCCCTTCAGGCGACGGGATTAGCCACGGGCTCGTCCACGGCCTGCTGAGCCCGCTTCAGCAGTCCGGGCGCTCAGCCCTCGGCGTCGCTCAGCACCATGGCGAAGGGGACCTGGGCGCCGTCGCGGTTCACATAGCCGCTGACCAGCTTGTGGCCGGGGTTCAGCACGCCCAGCTCGACGTCCTCGGTGGGGAACACCACGGTGCGGCGGTCGCTGACGCAGACCACCAGCTCGTAGCCGTCATAGGCCCGCTGCGACATGGCCTTGATGCGGCGGTAGTAGGGCTCGCGCTTCCAGGCCGCCGGCTTGCCGGGGTCGACCACCACGTTCAGCCGCTTTCCGTCGCGGTCGGAGTACATCAGGAAGCCGGCCTTGTCGGGCCGCCAGGTCTCGTCGAGCTTTTCCGAGGTGAGCCACAGGCAGTGGAAGCCCCGGCAGGCGCCCGGACGGGTCTCGTAGGAGCCGCAGCCGCCGCCCTTCCTGAAGTGGCCGCACCAGACGCCGTCGGGCTTGTTCAGCTCGTCGATGGCCAGCACCTTGCAGCACATGCCGCAGGAGCCGCAGGCCTTGCCTGGGGCGGGGCCCGGAACCGGCGAAAGCGCGACGTCGCTCATTGGGCGGCTCCCGCGAAGGGCTTGGCGGCCATGTCGCGGACGATGCCGAGATCGATGTCGCCGTCGGCGCGGATCTCGAAGGCGCGCGGGCCGACCAGCACGTTGAGGGTCAGGCCGCCGGCCGCGCCGCGCCGGGCCCAGTCGCGAAAGGTGGCGTGGTAGGGGGCCTTGCGCCAGGCCTGGGGCTGGGCCGGATCGACCTCGACGATCAGCCGCCGACCGCCGTCCTCGCGGTGCAGGACGAAGCGGGCGCGGTCGGGCCGCCAGTCGTCGGACAGGCCCTCGGCGTTCAGCCAGTAGCAGGAGAAGTCGGCGCAGGCCGTGGGGCGGTCGGCATAGATCGCGCAACCGGCGCCTTTGCGGAAGTGGCCGCACCAGGCGTGCGGCGCCTTGCCGATGGCCTCGACGCCCATCAGCTTGCAGCACATCCCGCAGTCGCCGCAGCTCCGCTGGCCCACCTGGATTCCCCAATCGTCAGGGTGCGGAACTTAGCCAGGGTTTGTGACGGTTTTTGCGGGCGGGAACGCTGTGGCGGAGGAGCGGCAAACCGCCCAACATCCGTAAAATCCCCGCGAAAGCGGGGACCCAGGCTTTTTCTGAAGCCTCCGGCGCTCGACGATAAAACACCTGGGTCCCCGCTTTCGCGGGGATTTTACGGGAGAAGAAGGCAAGGCTTCGCAAGCTGAAAACGGCCCCCCTCCGGCCCTCTGGGCCACCTCCCCCATAGGGGGAGGATCGTCTTATTCGAACCCCGTCGCGCTCCACACGGCCAGCTCGTTCCCCGCCGGATCCAGGAAGTGGAACCGCCGGCCGCCGGGGAATTCGAAGATCGGCTTCACGATCACGCCGCCGGCGGCCGTTACCTTGGCTTCCATGGCTTCCAGATCGACGGCGTAGAGCACCACCAGCGGCTTGGCCGGTTCCTCGGTGACGTCGCCGACGAAGCCACCGTCGGCGCCCTGGCCCTCGAAGGCCGCGTAGTCGGGGCCGTAGTCGGTGAAGGTCCAGCCGAAGGCGGCCGAGTAGAAGGCCTTGGTGGCGGGCAGCTCGCCGCCCGCCCACTCGATATAGTCGATCTTGCCGTCCTCGCGCATGGGCGGGCCTCCACTGATGTTCTGCAAATGTTCTAGTTTGCCGTCAGGGCAGAGTCCAGACGCTGGTGCGCTTCACCGCCAGGTCTTCCAGTTCGCGGGTGGTGGGCACCTGGTATTCGGCCAGCTTCACCAGGCCCTCCTTGGGGAAGTAGGTGCGGCCCGGATCGCCGACCAGCACGCAGGCCCCGGCCGCGCGGCCCTGGGCCAGCCAGGCCATGACCGCCTTGGCCATCGGGCCCTCGTAGCAGATGTCGCCGGCCAGCAGCACGTCGGCGGCCGGCGGTGGGGCGTCCAGCAGGTTGACGTCGGTGAAGCCGATCTCGACGCCGTTGGCCTGGGCGTTCATCGCCACGGCCGCCTCGCAGAAGATGTCGATGTCGGCGGCCAGCACGCTCTTCGCGCCCGCCTTCATGGCCGCGACGGCGACGATGCCCGAGCCGGTGGCGAAGTCGATCACATGCTTGCCGCGCACGATCTCGGGGTGGTCGAGCACGTAGCGCGCCAGGGCCTGGCCGCCGGCCCAGGCGAAGGCCCAGAACGGCGGCGGCAGGCCGATCTCTTCCAGGGCTTCCTCGGTCAGCTTCCAGATCGGCGTGATTTCGTCGGCCAGATGCAACAGGAGTTCAGGCGCGTGCGGCGTGGGCAGCAGGCGGGTGTTGTCACGGATGAAGGCCCGGCGGCCTTCCAGGGTCTGGACGATCATGGGCGGGTTATAGGCGGCAACGCCTCCCCCGTGAAACGGGGGAGGAACTAGGCGGCCGCCACCTTGCTCGACGCCGCCTTCAGCACCGTCAGATAGCCCGGCGCGTTCAGCATGCCCTCGGTCAGCCCCTTCTCGGCCAGCAGCCGATGCGCCCGGGGAAGGTTCCAGCAAGGCACGTGCATGAACAGATGATGCTCGGCGTGGAAGTTGACGTGGTAGGGGGCCACGAGAGCCCGCTCGAGCCAGTTGGCCTTCGTCGTGCGGGCGTGGCGGAACGGGTCGGGCTCGTCCTTGGCGACCAGGGCGTGCTCGGCGATGTTGCGCAGGCGGGTGACCAGCGGGAACCAGGTGGCCATGGGCACGATCCACAGCGCCAGCCAGGCCCACCACAGGCCCGCGGCCGACAGCGCGACCAGCATGGCCAGGTTGATCAGCAGGAACCGCTTCTGGCCCGCCGCCGCGCGGGCGAAGATCGCGCCCGGGGCCTGGCCGTGTCCACGCTTCTTCAGGCCGGAGATGATCGGCCCGAATCGCTGCTTGAAGAAGGTCTGACCCGTCAGGTCACGGACGATCTTGCGGCGCAGGGAGGCGCGCGTGGTCGGGAACGGGGCCGACAAGACGAGGTCCGGATCCTCGGCCTGCTGAGCGAACTTGTGGTGGGTCAGGTGATAGGGGCGGTAGGCGTTCAGCGAGGCGCCCAGCGGGGCTGCGCACAGCCACTCGCCGAGCCAGTCGTTGACCTTGAGGTCGGGGTGCAGCCCGCCGTGGGCTGCCTCGTGCATCAGGATCGCCAGGCCCAGCTGCCGGGTGCCGATCAGCATGACGGCGACGATATAGGTCAGCGGGTTGGGCCAGATCACGAAGACCGCCCCGGCCAGCAGGATCACGCCCCAGGCGTGGGCGACCATGACGATCCCGCGCCAGGACGAGCGGCGCGACAGGCGGGCCCAGTCCTCTTGCGAGAACAGCTCCCGCGGCTTGATGCGAGCGGCGACGGCCATGGAACGGATCATCGCACATTCAGGTTCCAGCCGACAGAATGCCGTTAGGTCAGGTCCTTTTCCGGAGGTTTTTCATGCGCTTGCCTGTTGTCGTCGCCCTTGCCGCGCTTGGTTTCGCCGGCGCCTCCCACGCTGCCAGCTTCGACTGCGCCAAGGCCAAGAGGGCCGACGAGAAGGCGATCTGCGCTGATCGCAGCCTCGACAACAAGGACGTGCGGATGAGCGTGCTCTACGACGTCAACAAGAAGACGATGGGCATGGGCGCGCGCGGGGCGCTGATGGACAGCCAGCAGGCCTGGTTAAAAGCCCGCGCCGACTGTCGCGGCGACCGGGCTTGCCTGGGGCGGGCGTATGACCGGCGGCTGGGCGAGCTGGAGCGGTCGATGGAGCGGATCTACCGCGCGGGGCCGTTCTAGTTTTTCCTTCTCCCCTTGCGGGAGAAGGTGTCGGCGATAGCCGACGGATGAGGGGTCTCTCAAGCATGAGACGCCTCATCCAGCCTATGCGCTGTCGCAGCGGATAGTTT
>NZ_JBYCZS010000045.1:0-21107 GCF_057586355.1 Caulobacter sp. SRI_008 | reverse complement strand
GGGGGTGGCTAGGGGGTGGGGCGGCCCACCGGCCGCAGGCCGCTGGCGCTGACCCCCTCCGTCGGCTTCGCCGCCACCTCCCCCAGAGGGGGAGGATCTTGGTTTCTACCCAGCCACTTCCGCACCAGATCCGGATCATCGACCGTCGCCGACAGGCCCACCCGGCGCATGCGCGGGGCGAACTGCTGCAAGCGTGCGATGGCGAGCGCCAGGAGGTCGCCGCGCTTGGAGGGCCACATGGCGTGGGCCTCGTCGACGATGACGCACGACAGGTCGGCGAAATACTCCCGAGCGCCTTCCCAGGCGCAGAACAGGGCGAGTTGCTCGGGCGTGGTCAGCAGGATGTCGGGCGGACGGATGCGCTGGCGGGCCTTGCGGCTTTCGCCGGTGTCGCCGGTGCGGCTCTCGGCGACGATGGACAGGCCCATCTCGCGGATGGGGGTCATCAGGTTGCGCTCGACGTCGACCGCCAGGGCCTTGAGCGGCGAGATGTAGAGGGTGTGGATGCCGGCCGGGGTGTTGCGGGGCGCCCGTTCGGCCAGCTCGATCAGGCTGGGCAGGAAGCCCGCCAGGGTCTTGCCGCCGCCGGTCGGGGCGATCAGCAGGGCGTCGCGGCCGGCCTTGGCCTTCTCGATCATCGCCAGCTGGTGGGCGCGCGGCGCCCAGCCGCGGGTGGCGAACCACTCGGAAAAGCGCGGGGGAAGCAGGTCGGCCGGAACCATCGACGGGGCTATAGCATGTTCCTGTTCTGTTTCTGGCGGGGAATCGACAGTTCGCGACAGAACGATGTGCGAAGTTTGCCCTTCCTCGCCAAGCTTCCTAGGGTCGGCCCCGAAAGTTTTCGGAGTTCGCCATGTCCCGCGCCGCCCTTCTGCTGACCGCCGCCCTGGCCCTGCCGGCCCTGGCTCATGCTCAAGCGAAGATCGACAGCGGCCCGATCGATCCGGCCAGGCTGTCGGAGATCACCCGGGTGCTGGCGTCGGACGAGTTCCAGGGCCGCGCGCCGGGAGGTCCGGCCGAGCAGAAGACCACCGACTACATCGCCGCCCAGTTCAAGGCGCTGGGCCTGGAGCCGGCCGGCGACGCGGGCAGCTACACCCAGAAGGTGCCGCTGGTGCACACCCGCATCGACGGTCCGATCGCGATGAGCTTCGCTACCGCCGGCGGCGCCGTGCCGCTTGTCCAGGGCGAGCAGGCCCAGGTCATGACCCTGCTGCCGGTCGATGCCGTGGCGATCAAGAACGCGCCGCTGGTCTTCGTCGGCTACGGCGTTTCGGCTCCCGAGCGCGGCTGGGACGACTTCAAGGGCGCGGACCTGAAGGGCAAGGTCGCCGTCTTCCTGATCAGCGATCCCGACCTGGAAGCCGTGGAGGGCGAGCCCGCCTTCGGCAAGTTCGGCGGCAAGGCGGCCACCTACTACGCCCGCTGGACCTACAAGTACGAAGAGGCCGTGCGGCGCGGGGCGGTCGGCGCCCTGATCGTGCACGAGACCCTCGGCGCCGGCTACGGCTGGAGCACGGTGAAGGCCTCGAACGGCGAAGGCTACGACATCGTCCGCGCCAACCCCGCCAAGGAGAAGCTGCAGCTGCAGGGCTGGATCCAGCGTGATGTGGCCGTCGATCTCTTCAAGCGCTCGGGCCTGGATTTCGAGGCCCTGAAGAAGGCCGCCCGGGATCCGTCGTTCAAGCCGGTGGTCCTGAAGGGCGCGAGCTTCTCGGCCGCTTACAAGGTCGCCCATGAAGCCATGATCAGCCACAACGTGGTCGCCAAGCTGCCGGGGACGACCCACGCCGACGAGAGCCTGATGTACGCCGCCCACTGGGACGCCTACGGCGTCGGCGCGCCGGACGCGCAGGGCAAGACCATCCGGGCGGGCGCGGCCGACGACGCCATCGGCGTGGCCGGGGTGATCGAGGTCGCGCGGGCCTTCAAGCAGGGCCCGGCGCCGCAGCGCTCGATCCTGTTCGCCGCCTGGACGGGCGAGGAGCGGGGCCTCTTGGGTTCGGAATACTATGCCGTGAAGGCCGGCGATGCGGCGCTGGGCAAGATGGCCGCCAACTACACCCTCGACGTGCTCCAGACCGCCGGTCCGGCCAAGGACATCGTGCTGGTCGGGGCCGGCCAGAACGAGCTGGAGCAGGGCCTGGCCAAGGCCGCGGCCGCGCAGGGGCGCACGGTGACGCCGGACGCCAAGCCCGAGCGGGCGCTGTTCTATCGCGCCGACCACTTCTCGCTGGCCAAGCGCGGGGTGCCGGTGCTGCTGGTGATGGGTCTGGGCGGCGGGGCGGACCTGCTGAACGGCGGCCGCGCGGCCGGCGACGCCTGGGTCGCCGACTACACCAGCCGCTGCTACCACCAGCCCTGCGACGCCTGGAGCGCCGACTGGGACCTGCGGGGCGCGGCTCAGGACGTGGCCCTGGTCTACGAGGCCGGCAAGGCGATCGCCAATTCGCGCACCTGGCCTGACTGGAACGCCGGCTCGGAGTTCAAGCCGGTGCGCGCGGCCAGCGCCGCCGCGCGAAAATAACGAGCGCGGGGCCGTCGGCGTCGCGCGCTGCCGTCGTCGGCCTCTTTACCCGGAACAGGCGAGCCCTTAGGCAGGACGCGCATTGGGCCGCGTGGGGCGGCCGAATCCGCATCTGACAAGGTTCCTTCATGCCCTCGGGTCTCGTCGCGCTCCTGGATGACGTCGCCGGCATCGCCAAGATCGCCGCCGCCTCGATCGACGACGTCGGGGCCGCCGCAGGCAAGGCGGGGACCAAGGCCGTGGGCGTGGTGGTCGACGACGCGGCCGTGACCCCGGGCTACGCCATGGGCTTCACGCCCGACCGCGAACTGCCGATCGTGGCCAAGATCGCCGTCGGCTCGCTGCGCAACAAGCTGCTCTTCCTGCTGCCGGGCGCGCTGGTGCTCAGCGCCTTCGCGCCGTGGCTGGTGACGCCGATCCTGATGCTGGGCGGCGCCTATCTGGCCTTCGAGGCCACCGAGAAGATCCTCGAGATCTTCGTCCATCACGACGAGGCCGTGGAGACCGAGGAGCTGGCGCTCAGCGGTCCGGAGCTGGAGAAGGAAAAGGTCGGCGGGGCCATCCGCACCGACCTCATCCTGTCGGCCGAGATCATGGCCATCGCCCTGGCCGACGTGTCGGATCAGTCGATCCCCGTCCAGGCCGCCGCCCTGGCGGTGGTCGGGGTGGTGATCACCATCCTCGTCTACGGCGTGGTCGGGCTGATCGTGAAGATGGACGACATCGGCCTGCACATGGCCAAGAGCCCGCGCGCGGCGACGCAGAAGTTCGGCCGCGGCCTGGTCAAGGCCATGCCGGTGGTGATGAGCAGCCTGGGCTATATCGGCACGGCGGCCATGCTGTGGGTCGGCGGCGGCATCATCGTGCACGGCCTGCACCACTTCCACCTGACGCCCATCCCCGGCTGGGTCGAGGGGCTGCAGCACTGGGCCGGCCTGGTTCCGGTGATCGGGCCTGTGACCGGCTGGCTGGCCATGGCGCTGGCTTCGGCGGTGGTGGGTCTGGTCATCGGCGGGGTCATCGCCGGCGTGCTGCACGTCATTCCGCGCAAGAAGGCGCACTAGGTCGGGGAGCGCGGATTGGCCGAACCCAAGCCGAAAGCCGTCAAGAAGGCCGCGCCGCGCAAGGCGGTGAACGCGGCCAACCTGGCGCACCTGGGCCCCGAGGCCTTGGCCGAGCTGCTGATGGAGGTGGCCGAGGGCCACGCGGCCATCAAGCGCCGGCTGAAGCTGGCCCTGCTGGGCGAGGTGGGGGCGGCCGATCTGGCGGCCGAGATCGACAAGCGCATCGACGCCATCGCCGACAGCCGCGCCCGCATCAACTGGCGCAAGTTCAAGGAGTTCGTCCGCGATCTCGACGCCCATCGCGCCTCGGCGGCGGGGCGGCTGGGAGAGCTTGATCCCAACCTCGCCGTGCCGGTGCTGGTGCGGCTGGTGCGGGTGTCGGAAGACCTGGAAGGCCGGATCAAAGACCCCAAGGGCGAACTGCAGGCGGTGTTCGATCAGGCGGTCGTGGACGTGGCGGCCCTGTCGCCCAAGGCTCTGACGCTGGACAGCCGCTCGCTGGCCGACGCCCTGCTGGCCTTCGTCGAGGGGGCCTCGACCAAGCTCTCGGTCGACCTGCTGCGCGCCGCCGCCCCGGCCCTGGCCGGCGACGCCGTGGCCGTGTTGCGGGGTAAGGTGCGCGAGCGCCTGGCCGCCCAGCGCCGTCCGGACCCGCGCCTGCGCGCCGCCGCCCAGGTGCTGGCCGACCTGGAAGGCGACGTCGAGGGCTTCGCCGACCTGTTCACGGCCTCGCAACTGGTGCTGCCGCCGATCGGCGCCCAGCTCGCTCGCCGCTACCTGGCCGTCGGCCGCATCGCCGACGCCCTGGCGGCGCTGGACGTCTCGGCGCCCGGCCCGGGGATCGTCGAGCAGGCCGATGTCGGGGCCGTGGCCTGGAACGAGGCCCGCATCGCCGCCCTGGAAGCGGCCGGCGAGCCGCTGGAGGCCCAGGCCGTGCGCTGGGCGGGGTTCAAGGCCACGCTGTCGGTCGAGATGCTGCGGGCCTTCCTCAAGGGCCTGCCCGACTTCGAGGACGTCGAGGCCGAGGACCAGGCGCTGGACTACGCGCAAGGCTATCCCGATCCCTACAAGGCCCTGGCCTTCCTGACCGCCTGGCCCTCGGCGGCCGGGGCGGCGCGGCTGGTCATGGAGCGCGGACCGGCCCTGCACGGCGATCGTCCCGAGGTGCTGGAGCCGGCCGCGCGCCTGCTGGAGCACCGCCATCCGCTGGCCGCCACCGTGCTGCTGAGGGCCATGGTCGACGACGTGGTGCGCTACGGCCGCGCCGACCGCTACGCCGACGCCGCCCGCTGGGTGCTGGAGGCGGAGTCCCTGGCGCCGGGCCTGCCGGACGATATGGCCATCGACGATCACCCGACCTGGGCGCGGCGGGTGGCGGGCTATCGCCGGCTGTAGAGCTTGGCCGTGGCTGCGGCTTAGCGACGCGGCCAGCCGCAAGCCCCTGATAAGCAAGCCTTAAACGTAAGGGGCGCAGAGGTGGCGGTTCTCGTCCCGCAGCCGCCGCGATGTTTCGATTGCCCTGGTTCCGCCCCGTACCCTCGACCCCTGAACTGATGAAGGCGCAGGTGCGCGCCTTCTCCAGGCAGGTGCCGATGATGTACGCGCTGGTGCTGGTCAACACGATCGCCCTGTCGGCGACCCACCTTCGCGACGCGCCGTTGCTGCTGACCCTGGGCTTTCCCGGCCTGCTGACCGTGGCCAGCCTGGTCCGGCTGGTGACCTGGTGGCGGGCCCGCAAGACCGCCATCGACCAGGCTTCCGCCAAGCGCCTGCTGCGCCAGACCCTGGTCTTCGCGGGGCTGCTGGGCCTGGGCTTCACCCTGTGGTCGTTCAGCCTGTTTCCGTACGGCGACGCCTTCGCCAAGGCGCACGTGGTGTTCTACATGGCCATCACGGCCATCGGCTGCGTGTTCTGCCTGATGCACATGCGGGCGGCGGCCTTCCTGCTGACCGCCATCGTCATCGGGCCGATCACCGTCTTCCTGCTGGCCAGCGGCAATCCGGTGCTGACCGCCATCGGCTTCAACATGGCCCTGGTGGCGGTGGCCATGCTGGTCATCCTGCTGATCTCGTACCGCGACTTCTCCAACCTGGTCGAAAGCCAGCGGGGGCTGGAGGAGCGGCAGGCCGAGATCCAGAGCCTCAGCGACGACTATCTGCGCCTGGCCAACATGGACGGCCTGACCGGCCTGCCCAATCGCCGGCAGTTCTTCGCGCGCCTGCAACGGGTGACCGACGAGGCCGCCGCGCAGGGCCGCCGCTTCGCCGTCGGGGTGATCGACCTGGACGGCTTCAAGCCGGTCAACGACGCCTACGGCCACGCGGTCGGCGACCGCGTGCTGGTCGAGGCGGGCGAGCGCCTGGCCCGCGACCACGGCCAGCCGCTGTTCGTGGCCCGGCTGGGCGGCGACGAATACGGCCTGATCATCGAGGCCGACCTCGATCCCGAAGCCCTGCAACGCCTGGGCGCGGACCTGTGCGCGGCCCTGCGCGAGCCCTACTGCTTTCCGGGCGTCACAGCCCAGGTCTCCGGCTCGGTGGGCTTCGCGGTCTATCCGCAGGCGGCCAGCGCGCCCAACCTGCTCTACGAGCGCGCCGACTACGCCCTCTATCACGCCAAGCAGAACATCCGCGGCGCTGCGGTGGTGTTCTCGGCCGACCACGAGACGGCGATCAAGACCGCCGGCCTGATCGAGCAGGCCCTGCGTCACGCCGACATGGACGCCGAGTTCCGCCTGGCCTTCCAGCCGCTGGTCGACATCAAGGACGAGCGCACCATCGGTTTCGAGGCCCTGGCCCGCTGGACCAGCCCGACCCTGGGCGTGGTCTCGCCGGGCGACTTCGTGCCGGTGGCCGAGCGCTCGGGCCTGATCGCGCGAATGTCGCCGGTGCTGCTGGGCTGGGCCCTGGACGCGGCGGCGACCTGGCCGGAGGACATCCGGCTGTCGTTCAACCTGTCGGTCCGCGACATCGCCTCGCCCGAGCAGATCGCCCGTATCATCGAGATCATCCAGGCCAGCGGCGTCGATCCCGGCCGCATCGACCTGGAGGTCACCGAGACCGCCGTCATGCGCGACTTCGACCAGGCGGCCCGCTCGCTGGCGGCGCTGAAGGCGCTGGGCGTGCGCATCGCGCTCGACGACTTCGGGGCCGGCTATTCCAGCCTCAGCTACGTGCACCGCCTGCCGATCGACAAGCTGAAGATCGACGGCAGCTTCATGCGCGGGCTGGAGGCGGCCGACAAGCGCCGGGCCATCGTCAAGACCATCCTCGACCTCTGCCGCAACCTGGGCCTCGACTGCGTCATCGAAGGCGTGGAGACCCCCGAGCAGTTGGTGCTGCTCCAGCCCCTGGGCTGCCGCGTGGTGCAGGGCTTCCTGTTCGCGCGGCCGATGCCGGGCGAGGCGGTGGCGGGCTATCTGGCGGCGGAGCGGGACGTGGCCGTGGACGCCGAGGGGCTGCGGTCGGCGGGGTAGGGCGCTTGATTCCCTCTCTCTGAGAGAGAGGGAGGGGCCCGCCGCGAAGCGGTGGGAGGGTGAGAGGTTTCACCGTCGGCCGTCAGGATCTCGGCCTCTTTCACCCAAAGCGCTCGCGGTTTCCGGTCGGAAGACCCTTCCGGAAGCATGGCTTCATGGTGGTCAGCCCCCGAGGTCGTCATGACGCCTCGACGGCGCCTTTCCGGAGAGTTTGTTACCTCTCACCCTCCCACCGCCTGCGGCGGCGGGCCCCTCCCTCTCTCAAAGAGAGAGGGTTCTGAAGGCCTAACGCCGATCTTCGAATTCATCCCCATACGATCAAACCCAGTAGCGCCGTTCGCCAAGCTGTGATTGCATCGAGAAAAATAAGGGGAGAGAAACGAATGGAACTGGTCCAATGGCCGGCGCTGATTGCGTTGGCGGTCGGCGTCGTGGTTTGGGGCGGCGTGATTCTGGTCCGCAATTGGCGCGAAGCGCCCGCGACGGCCGAGGAAGATCTCGACTAGTCTTTCAAGTTCTCAGCTGATCGATCGACAAAACCGTCTCGTACTGGCGGCGTGATCGTGCACGGCTCGATCTCGCCCACGGGGTCGGCTGGCGCCTGCCGGCGGGCTCGACTAGTTTGCCGCCATGACCACCCCGCTTTCCGCCCTGAAGCCCATCGTCCTGACCAATGACGCCGGCGTCGCGTTCCTGCGGCGCCATCCGGCGACGCGCGAGGTGGCGACCGATGCGTCGGAGGCCGGCCTGTTGCGGGCGAGCTTGCACTTCGTCGACGCCATGGAGCCGCCGCCGGAAGAGCAGTGGGCCATGCCCAACGCCGATGTGCCGGAAGACCGCGCGCATGACCTGACTTTCGAGAACACTGGCCACGCGCCGCCCTACGGCTTCTGGATCACCCATCCCGACGTGCTGGCCTGGGCGACGGACTTCGTCGAGGACGACGGCGCGGCGTGGCTGGTGAGGGTCTGGCTGAAGGGCGCTTGAGGTCTGGTCGATATCCACGAGCTTGAGTCGATTTTCACCGAGCATCCCCGCGAAGGCGGGGATCCAAGCCGACTCCACAGATGATCCGCAGACTGGCCTTCTCCTGAAAGTCGGCTTGGGTCCCCGCCTTCGCGGGGAAGGACGGATATGGGGTGGCAGGCTGGTGACTGTCGATCCGAGCGACTGGCGCGCCTCGTCATGGCGAACTGCCGCCTGACGACACAAACCCTTGTCAGATAAGCTGGTGCGGGCGGTCGGGGTCGAACCGACACTCCTTTCGGAACCGGATTTTGAGTCCGGCGCGTCTACCAGTTTCACCACGCCCGCGCTTCGCTGCTTGCCCGGGGGCGAAGCGAAGAGGCGACTTCCTAGCAGCGGTCGCCCGGAAGTTCCAGAGGCGTTTCACTCACCCCAGCCACGGCGCTTTCGCCAGCCGTTCGGCCAGGAACTCCATCAGCACGCGCACCCTGGCCGGGCGGATGGCGCTGGGCGGGGTGACCAGGTGCATGGCGATCGGGGGCGGGGTCCAGTCGGCCAGGACCTGCTCCAGCTTGCCGTCGGCGACGTCGTTCCAGACCATGAAGTCGGGCTGCATGGCCAGGGCCTGGCCCTCCAGCAGCAGGGCGCGGAAGACGTCGGCGTTGTTGGCGCGCAGTTGGGCCGGCACGCTGATGGCGTACTGGCCCTGCTGGGGGTGCTCGAACCGCCACGCGTCGCGCGAGCGGCCGCCGGTGTAGAAGAGGGCGCGGTGGCCGGTCAGGTCCTTCGGGTGCTGGGGTCGTCCATGGCGGTCGAAATAGTCGGGCGAGCCGACCAGCATCACCCGCACCGGGCAGAGGCGCCGGGCCAGCAGGCTGGAATCCTCCAGCGCCGAGATCCGCAAAGCCAGATCGAAGCCGTCTTCGACGATATCGACCAGCTGGTCCGACAGCGACAGCTCGACCGATACCTCCGGATAGAGGGTGAAGAAGTCCGAGAGGGCAGGGCCCAGATAGCCGATCCCGAACGACATCGGCGCGGCCATCCGCACCAGGCCGCGCGGCACCGCTGATTGCGCCGAGGCCTCCAGCTCCAGGGCCTCGCCGTCGGCGAGCAGGCGGCTGGCGGCCTCCAGCGAGCTCTGGCCGCTGTCGGTCAGCGACAGCCGGCGCGAGGTGCGGTGGAAGAGGGTGGCGCCCAGCCGCTGCTCCAGGCGTGACACCGCCTTGGACACCGTCGCGTTCGACAGGCCCAGGTCCTTGGCGGCCCGGGCGAACGAGCCGGTCTCGGCCACCTTGGCGAACACGGCCCAGGCCTCGAAGTCGGGGAGTTTCATCATGTCGTTTTTGGAAATGGTTTCTTTCGACCATTTCTATTTCGGATCGGGCGATCTGTCTCCATCTTCCTCGTCAACGGAGACGCCGACACGGCTTCCCCACCTGACACACCGGGAGATCGACATGATCGAAGTTCGCAAGTTCGACAGCCTGGGCGGCGCCAATCACGGTTGGCTCGACGCCAAGCACCACTTCTCGTTCGCCGGCTACCACGATCCCAAGCGCGTCCACTGGGGCGCCCTGCGGGTCTGGAACGACGACACCATCGCCGCCGGCACCGGCTTCCCGCCGCACCCGCACAACGACATGGAGATCATCACCTATGTCCGCGAGGGGGCGATCACCCACCAGGACAGCCTGGGCAACAAGGGCCGCACCGAAGCGGGCGACGTGCAGGTGATGAGCGCCGGCACCGGCATCCGTCACTCGGAGTACAACCTCGAGCCGGGCGTGACCAAGATCTTCCAGATCTGGATCATTCCGGACCGTGGTGGCGAACCGCCCGCCTGGGGCGCCAAGCCGTTCCCCAAGGGCGACCGCTCCGGCAAGTTCGTGGCCCTGGCCAGCGGCTTCGAAGGCGACACCGACGCCCTGCCGATCCGCACCGACGCCCGCGTCCTGGGCGCGACGCTGAAGGCCGGTGAAGAGACCGAGTACTCGCTGGGCGACGGCCGCCACGCCTACCTCGTGCCCTCGACCGGCAAGGTCGAAGTCAACGGCGTGGCGCTGGACACCCGCGACGGCGCGGCGATCGCCAATGAG
Organism: Caulobacter sp. SRI_008; assembly: GCF_057586355.1. Lineage (NCBI taxonomy): Bacteria > Pseudomonadati > Pseudomonadota > Alphaproteobacteria > Caulobacterales > Caulobacteraceae > Caulobacter > Caulobacter sp. SRI_008. The sequence continues at coordinate 10,975 of NZ_JBYCZS010000045.1, read as the reverse complement.
AACACCATCCGGGTGAAGGCTCTGGAAGACGCCGAACTCGTGCTGGTCGACGCCGCCTAAACCTTCAAGACGCGGCGGCAGTCGCCGCGTCTTTTCCTCCCCAACCTCAGACTAAGCTTTCTCTAGGAGACTCCCATGGCCAAGGTTCTGGTCCTTTACTACTCGTCGTACGGCCACATCGAGACGATGGCCAAGGCCGTCGCCGAAGGCGCGCGCAGCGCCGGCGCGACCGTCGACATCAAGCGCGTTCCGGAAACCGTGCCGGAAGAGATCGCCAAGGGCGCTCACTTCAAGCTCGACCAAGAGGCTCCGATCGCCACCGTCGCCGAACTGGCCGACTACGACGCCATCATCATCGGCACCGGCACGCGTTTTGGTCGCCTGAGTTCGCAGATGGCCGCGTTCCTCGACCAGGCCGGCGGCCTGTGGGCCCGCGGCGCGCTGAACGGCAAGGTCGGCGGCGCGTTCGTCTCGACCGCCAGCCAGCACGGCGGCCAGGAAACCACCCTGTTCTCGATCATCACCAACCTGCTGCACTTCGGCATGACGATCATCGGCCTGCCCTATAGCCACCAGGGCCAGATGAACAACGACGAGATCGTCGGCGGCGCGCCCTACGGCGCCACCACCGTCGCCGGCGGCGACGGCAGCCGCCAGCCGACCCAGATCGACCTGGACGGCGCCCGCCACCAGGGCGAACTGATCGCCGCCGCGGCGATCAAGCTGCACGGCTAAGGGCAGTTCAAGGAACCGGGTTCCTCCCCCATCCCGACCCGGTTTCTCCCGGCCGCGTCGCGCTTCATCCTCCCCCCAGGAAGCGCGGCGCGGCTTTTTCTTTTGGAAAACGGCGGCTTAACCGCGTTTGGAAGCATCACGTTCAGCCTGATGCGCGAGGATGCTCGCACGCAGGGGACAGCGAGGCGGGCGTGGCGAAGAAGGACAAAGCAGTCAAGCGGAGGTCGGGAATGGCCGACTTCATGACGCTGCTGGTCTGCATCGCCTGCACCGTGTGGGCCTTCAGGACGATCGTCGGCCTGGCCGGCTGATTATCGCTTGGCCTTGGGCCAAGAAGGCGGCACTTGAGCGGCAAAGCCGTTTCAAGACCAGGATGTCGCCGCCCATGAACACCCAAACCGCCCAGGGCGTCACGATCGTCGATCACCCGCTGGTGCAGCACAAGCTGACCCTGATGCGGGACAAGGAAACCTCCACCAAGACCTTCCGCGCCCTGATGCGCGAGACCGCGACCCTGATCTGCTACGAGGTCACCCGCGAGCTTTCGATGGACGAGGTCGAGATCCAGACCCCGGTCGCTCCGACGCAAGCCAAGGTCATCGCCGGCAAGAAGCTGGTCTTCGCCCCGATCCTGCGCGCGGGCCTGGGGATGGCCGAGGGCATGCTCGACCTGGTGCCGTCGGCCCGTGTGGCCCACATCGGCCTCTATCGCGATCCGCAGACCCTCGAGGCCGTCGAGTACTACTTCAAGACCCCGGAAGACATCGCCGACCGCCTGGTCATCGTCGTCGATCCGATGCTGGCCACCGGCCACACGGCCGTCGCGGCCATCGACCTTCTGAAGAAGCGCGGCGTGCGCGACCTGCGGTTCGTCTGCCTGCTGGCCTCGGTCCCGGGCGTGGAGACCCTGCGCGCGGCCCACCCCGACGTGCAGATCTGGACGGCGGCGGTGGACGTCTCGCTCAACGACCACGGCTATATCGTTCCGGGCCTGGGCGACGCCGGCGACCGCACTTTCGGGACGCGCTGACCCGCCAGCGCGCTTCGGCCCCAAAGCGGGGCTGTTTGTGCGTCTGCGCACTTGCGCGACTCCCCGGGCGCGGTAAGCAACGACGTTAACCTTTCGGGACGCCATGCTGGTCACGCCGCCGCAGATCTATGTCGCCGACGACGACGCCCTGACGCGCGAGCTGGTCGAGATCCAGCTCGGGCGCGGCGGCTACGCCGTGCGGACCTATCCGGCGGTCGAAGACCTGCTGTCGGCGGTCGAGGCCGCGCCGCCGGCCCTGATCCTGCTCGACGTGCGCATGCCAGGGCTTTCGGGCCTGGACGCTCTGCGCAGCCTCAAGGCGGCGCCGGGCGGCGCCGAGATCCCGGTGCTGATGCTGACGGGGGAGGGGCGGCTCGACCGCATCGTCCAGGCCCTGCAGCTGGGCGCGGCCGGCTACGTGATGAAGCCGTTTACGGGCAAGGCGTTGCTGGATCGGATCGGCGAGGTCTTGGAGGCGCGGGTTTGACGGCAGTGTGCCTCAAACGAATTTGCTGAGGTCGGTTTCGCGATCTGGGTAAACAGTGCGCCAAATGTTGGCGTAGGCGTTAAAAATGGACGTCTTCTGGTTTTTCAGGAAATCCAAATTAAATCCAACGAGTGGGTTGGTTAGATTTTGATATTCCGCTTCAAGTTTCTTTTGAACATTTCTCAATATTCCCAAAAACATCACAACATGTGTGATGAGAGCGGTATCGCCGATCTCGTGGAGCGGAATGGATGTGAGGCCGTCAATGGGCACATTAAAATCGCTCGGCACATAGTTATCAATGAAATTTTCTCTCTGATTTCCGGGTGCCTGGCAGGCATCATTGAGCTTTTTAAAAGCAGATATGCCGTTTTCGGAAATTGTCGCAACGCTTTCCCATAATTGTCGACGTTTTTCAGTGTCGCGCTTCCTGGCTTCCCTGCTGTCTCGGCCGGCGATCCATGTTGCAGCCATGATGGCGACTATTGACCCGACCGCCTGAACCCATGCTGCGGTTCCTTCGTGTCTATCAAATGTGGGAGAAAGTACACAAACGATGGCTATTGCGACTGGAATGGAAATGGCCAGGACGAGATATTTTTGCATATCGAACCGCTTCCGGCGTTGCGCAGCGATGAATAGACTTATGGAAAAACGGGAAATAGCCAAACAAAAAGGCCGGGGATCGCTCCCCGGCCTTTCGTTCGTCAGGGCCGTGAGGCCGATCAGATTTCCTGCCCGTTTAGATTTCCTGGTTGTACTTGCCGACGCGGGCGCCCAGGCGCGGCTTCACTTCCTGGTGGAAGAGGGCCTTCATGTCGTCTTCCGACTGGGTGCTCTCGACCACGACCACCACTTCGGGCTTGTTCGACGAGGCGCGGACCAGCACCCACGAACCGTCGTCCAGGTGGACGCGCACGCCGTTGACGGTGATCACCTCGGTGATCTTCCGACCCAGGATCGAACCGCCGGCGGCGAACAGGTCTTCGTATTCCTTCACCACCTCGGCGACGACGCCGTACTTCTTCTCGTCGTCGCAGTGCGGGCTCATGGTCAGCGAGGTGAAGGCGATCGGCAGGGCCTTGCGCAGGTCCGACAGCTTCTTGTCCGGGTTGCGGTCGAGCATGGCCAGCACGGCGGCGGCGGCGGTCAGGCCGCAGTCGTAGCCGTAGCCCAGCGGGGCGTTCATGAAGAAGTGGCCGCTCTTTTCGAAGCCGGCCAGGGCGCCGGTCTCGGCGCTCTTGCGCTTGATGTAGCTGTGGCCGGTCTTCCAGTAGATGACCTTGCAGCCGTGCTCTTTCAGGATCGGGTCGGTGGCGTAGAGGCCGGTCGACTTGACGTCGACGACGAAGGTCGCGCCCGGGTGCAGCGGGGCCAGGTCGCGGGCCAGCATCAGGCCGATCTTGTCGGCGAAGATCTCCTCGCCCTCGTCGTCCACGACGCCGCAGCGGTCGCCGTCGCCGTCGAAGCCGAAGGCCAGGTCGGCGCCGTGCTCACGGACGGCCTTGGCCATCTCGTGCAGCATTTCCAGATCTTCCGGGTTCGGATTGTACTTGGGGAAGGTGTAGTCGAGGTCGGTGTCCATGCCGACGACGTCCGACACGCCCATGCGCTGCAGGGCGTCGACGGCGAAGGCGCCGGCGGTGCCGTTGCCGCAGGCGGCCAGCACCTTCAGCGGACGGCTGATCTGGGCGCGGGTGGCGACATTGGCGATGTAGCGCTCGGCCTGGCCTTCGACGCGGATCAGCTTGCCGCCGTCACGCTCGACGAACTTGGCGTTCAGGACGATGTCCTTGAGCTTGCCCATCTCGTCCGGACCGAAGGTCAGCGGCTTCTGGGCGCCCATCTTCACGCCGGTCCAGCCGTTCTCGTTGTGGCTAGCGGTGACCATGGCCACGCAGGGGATGTCGAGGTCGAACTGGGCGAAATAGGCGGTGGGCGACAGGGCCAGGCCGATGTCGTGCACCTCGCAGCCGGCGCTCAGCAGGCCCAGGATCAGGGCGTTCTTGATCGACGAGGAGTAGGAGCGGAAGTCGTGGCCGACCACGATCTTCGACTGGCCCAGTTCCTGGATGTAGGTGCCTAGGCCCAGGCCCAGGGCCTGAATGCCCAGCAAGTTGATCTCGGGGCCGAACAGCCAGCGCGCATCGTATTCACGGAAGCCCGTCGCCTTGACCAGCGGCTCGTTTTCATAAGCGGCGGTATTCGGAACCAGATCGGCGCGGGGAGTCGAGAACATAGGAGCTCGCTTCAATGAGTGGTGGGGTGCGTTTAGCTGTCGGAGTGGTTGCTTGCCACCCTCTTCGTATGACGATGATCGATCAATGTGACGGTTGATCGAGATTTGGCGTCGCGGCGGGCGCCTATTGTGCGAGGTCGCCGGTGGCGGCGGCCGCGGCGTCGGCTTCGCGCTGGCGGCGTTGGTCGCTGCGGCGGGCCGAGTCCTTCTCCCGTTCGATCAGCGCCTTCATTTCCGGGGTCTGCTGCAGGGGCGTGGAGCCGAAGGGGCCGGGCGAGCGGTCGCCGTAGCCCTGCGGCCAGACCATGGCGAAGGCGATCATCGCCAGGGCGACGAGCGCGCAGAGGGGCATGAAGATGCGATCGGGCATGGTCCGGCTATAGCACGTCGTTCGTGGCGGGACAGGGGCGATGCTCGGCTAGATGCTGACGTAGCGTCATCCGCCCTTGCGCCGCCTGGCGTCGCAAGGGCGTCGCGCCGCTTGACGGCGGCCCCGCGCGGCCTTAGCCCGCGCTGGACCAATCAAGGGAGTTCCGATGCCCGTCCTCGTCCTGCTTCGCCACGGCCAGAGCCAGTGGAACCTCGAGAACCGCTTCACCGGCTGGGTGGACGTGGATCTCACCGCCGAGGGCGAGGCCCAGGCCCGCAAGGGCGGCGAACTGATCAAGGCCGCCGGCCTCGACATCGATGAGGCCTTCACCTCGGTCCAGACCCGCGCCATCCGCACCTGCAACCTGGCGCTCGACGCGGCTTCGCAAAGCTTCGTGCCGGTGACCAAGGATTGGCGTCTGAACGAGCGCCACTACGGCGGCCTGACCGGCCTCAACAAGGCCGAGACCGCCGAGAAGCACGGCGAGGAGCAGGTCACCATCTGGCGCCGCTCCTACGATGTTCCGCCCCCGGAACTGGCCCCGGGCGGCGAATACGACTTCGCCAGCGACCGCCGCTACAAGGGCGCGAACCTGCCCTCGACCGAGAGCCTGGCCACGACCCTGGTGCGCGTGCTGCCCTACTGGGAAGAGGCCATCGCTCCCAAGCTGAAGGCCGGCGAGAACATCCTGGTCGCCGCCCACGGCAACTCGCTGCGCGCCATCGTCAAGCACCTGTTCGCGGTGCCGGACGACCAGATCGTCAAGGTCGAGATCCCCACCGGCAACCCGCTGGCCATCGAACTGGACGCCGACCTGAAGCCGGTGGGCGCCCGTTACCTCGACGAGGCCCGCGCCGAGAAGCTGCCGACCATCGGCTGAAACCGTTCTTTCAGGTCTTCCGGGGTTCCTTTCGTCCGGGGACGAAAGGAACCCTAGGTCGTTTCAGGTCTTGTCTGCGCGCAGGAAGTGCCTGGAAACACGACGTTAATGCTGCCGGGCGCATCAATTGGGCGTACCCTAAGGGTGCGAAGATGTGAGCTTGCATGAACACCCCGGCAGCGGCAGGCCAGGAACACCGGCGCCTGACGCAACAAGAAGTCGACGTGATCTGCGCCAAGCACGACCGCCTGTGGTCGGCTCGGCTCGGCGGAGCGCGCGCGGTGTTCGCCTTCTGCGACCTTTCCGGACTGGTGCTGGCCGGTCGTAACCTGTGCGACGCCGACTTCACCGGCGCGCTGCTGGTGGGCGCGGACCTGCGCCGCTGCAAGCTCGACAACGCCAATCTCTACGGCGCCGACATGCAGGGCGCGGACCTGACCGATTCCTCGCTGCGGCGCTCGGACCTGCGCGGCTCCAGCCTGCGCGGCGCCAACCTGACCGGCGCCGACATGTTCGAGGCCGACCTGCGTGAAGGCCAGATCGCCGCCGCCGACCGCGAGAAGGGCTATCGCATCATCGAGCCGGTGCAGCGCGAGGCCTATGCGGCCGGCGCTAACCTCTCGGGGGCCAATCTCGAGCGCTCGCGGCTGTCGGGCATCGTCGCCACCAAGGCCGACTTCAGCGACGCGATCCTCAAGGACGCCAAGCTGGTGCGCGCCAACCTCAAGCAGGCCAACTTCAACGGCGCCAACATGGCAGGGGCCGACCTTTCGGGCGCCAACCTGTCCGGCGCGGATCTGCGCAACACCGTGCTGGTGGGGGTGAAAACCCTGTCCTGGAACGTCACCGGGGCCAGCATGGAAGGGGCGCTGACCGACAAGGCCTCGGGCGTCGACGTCTCCGACATGCCCTACGAGCAGATGATCGCCGACCACGCCCGCTGGTGCGAAACCGGCGGGGCCGAGGGCAAGCCGTCGTCGTTCGACCGGGCCGACCTGCGCAATCTGAAAAGCATCCGCGGCTTCAACCTGACGGCCCTGTCGGCCAAGGGCGCGGTGTTCTATGGCCTCGACATGGAGGGCGTGCAGATGCAGGGCGCCCAGCTGGAAGGGGCGGACCTTCGGGCCTGCAACCTGCGCCGGGCCGACCTGCGCGGGGCGCGGCTGAAGGGCGCCAAGCTTTCCGGCTCGGACCTGCGCGACGCCCAGCTCGGGCCGCTGCTGATCGGCAAGGACCGGCTGCTGCCGGCCGACCTGACCGGCGTGCTGCTGACCAACGCCGACCTGGCCCGGGCCGACCTGCGCGGCGCGTGCCTGGCGGGCGCGGACCTGTCGCGCGCCAACTTCACCAACGGCAACCTCAAGGACCTCGACCTGACCGGAGCGATCCGGCTGGGCGCGCGGGGGTTGGACGACGTCATCTGACGAAATGTGACGAAAAGACGCGGCCTTAACCGTTCGCTCGTCGATTCCTGTTATCCGATGAAATTCAAGAGACTTACGCAGAGTCGGGAGGGGGTCCCGCAATGAACGCCGTGCAGAACCTTGCGGGTCGCCGCAAGCTCAGCCAGGCCGAACTCGACATGCTCATCACGGCCCACGAGAAGTTCGTGACCGGCAAGCAGGGCGGCAAGCGCGCCTCGCTGCGGTTCATGAACCTGTCGGGCCTGGACCTGTCGTTCCGCAACCTGACCGACGCCGACCTGTCGGCCTCGATCCTCGACGGCTGCCGCATGGTGCGCACCAAGCTGGATCGCGCCAGCCTGTTCGGCTGCGACCTGCGCAAGGCCGACCTGCGCCAGGCCAGCCTGCAACGCGCCGACCTGCGCGGGGCCTGCCTGCGCGGCGCCAACCTCTCGCAGGCCGACCTGACCCAGGCCGACTTCCGCGAGGGCCAGATCGCCATCCCGCACCCCCGCAAGGGGCTGGACACCCTCAAGCACGAGACCCGCAACGGCGAGGTCGACGAGGTCAACTTCTCGGGCGCGACCCTCGACGGCTCGCAGTTCACCGGCGTCTCGGCCTTCAAGGCCGACTTCTCCGACTGCTCCCTGCGCGGGGCCAAGCTGTCGGGCGCCAACCTGAAGGAAGCCAATCTCGCCGGCGCCATCCTCGACAACGCCGACATCAAGGGCGCCAACCTCGAGGGCGCCAACCTGCAGGGCTCGGTGATGGCCGGGGTCGACACCTCGACCGCCCGGACCAGCGGCGCGCACATGAGCGGGGCCCTGACGGCCTCGACGCAGGAAGCGGTGAACAAGGCCCGTGAGCTTTACGCCCGGTGCCTCGCCAACCAGCAATGGTGCCAGACCGGCGGCAAGGAGGGGCAGGCGGCCCGTCTGGACGGCGAGGACCTGCGTCCGCTCGGCGACCGGCTGAAGGGCCTGCGCCTGACCGCCATGACCGCCAAGGGCGCTTGCATGGTCGGCATGGACCTGTCGGGCGCCCAACTTCAGGGCGCGAACCTGCAGAACGCCGACCTGCGCGCGGCCAATCTTCGCGGGGCCGACCTGCGCGGCGCCAAGCTGACCGGCGCCAACCTGACCAAGGCCGACCTGCGCCAGGCCTATCTGTCGCCGCTGCCGCTGGGTCCTCAGCGCCAGACCCAGGCCAGCCTGGCGGCCGCCCGCATGCGCTACGCCATGGTCCAGACCGCCGACCTCTCCGAAGCCATCCTCGACGGCGCGGACCTGCGCGGCGCCGACTTCACTGGCGCCCGTCTGGCCAAGGCCAGCTTCCGCGACTGCGACCTGAACCAGGTGCAGGGCGTGGATTTCGCGCCGGCGTAAAGTCGGAAGGGGAGAGACCGCCCCTTCAAATCACATATGTCCAAAGCCGCCTCCCTCGCCCTTGTGGCGAGGGCCCATGGCGGCGGCTGCTCAGGCCTCGGCTAGGCTCGAAGGGTCTGAGCAGGCTGACGCATGGATCCTGGGCACAAGGCCCAGGAAGGCAAACTTGGTTGGGAGAAGGATCAGATCGTCACACCTTCGCCGGATAGACCGGGGTGATGTCCACCGGGATGTCCTTCAGCGTGGCGATCACGCCGCGGGCCTCGTCGTCGAGGTGGGCGTAGCGGTCGAAGAAGGCGACCATGCCGGCGTAGTCGCCGTCGCCCTGCAGCTTGACGATGTCGGCCACCAGGTCGCGGATGCCGGCGGCCATCTTGGCGTCGTCGATGCGGTAGCGCTTGGCGACGGGGTCGAAGACGAAGGCGCCCTTGGCCTTGAGGTAGCCGTACTGCAGGGCCGCGCCCCGGCCGTGGGCCTCCTCGTCGCCCCAGCGGGCGGCGCGGAAGATGCCGGCGGTGTAGGTGGCGAAGAGCTGCGGACGCTCGGCGGCCGGGATCTCGTTCTTCTCCATCATGAAGAGGATGTTCCAGGCGCCCATGACGTCGGCCTTGGCCTCCTCGGCGGTGCCGGCGATGTCCTTCAGCTCGGCCGAGACGGTGGTGGCGCGGCCGGCGACGGTGATCGAGCCCGGGCCCAGGCTGTGCGACAGCTCGTGGAACAGGGTCTCCAGCGTCATGTACTTCTGGCTGACCAGGGCGGCCTGGTCGGCGACCAGCACGCGCGAGGCGATGGGAGAGAGGATGCCCTCGTACTTGGCGGCCAGCACGTTGGACAGGATCACCTTCTTGGCGCCCTTGGCCTCGCGCACCCGCTCGTCGTTGGGCAGGTTGAAGGCCACGGTCTGGGGCCCATGCAGATTGTCGCCGCCGCCGCGGATCTGCTCGGCCACGGCGATCGGCGAGGCGCCGCCGCGCTTGAAGTTCTTGTAGGCGTCGGCGACGGGGAGGTTGGCCTCCATGTCGCGCAGATAGGCCTTGTACTTGTCGAGGGCCTGGCTCTCGGTCGGGTTCTTCAGGGTGACGAAGGCCTCGAAGGCGGCCTTCTGGCCGATCATCTCGTCGGTGTAGGTCTCGTACGGACCGATGGCGACCTCGATCGGCGTGCCTTCCAGGTCCATCCAGGCCATCTCGGACTGGAAGTAGTCGTTGGAGCGGAACGACTGGGCGCGCAGGGTCAGGAAGCGCTTGAGGCTGGCGTTGGTGGTGACCTTGGCGGCTTCGTCCAGCAGGGCGGCGGCCTTGGTCAGCTCGGGCTTGTAGGCGACCGAGTAGGGCACGGCGACCAGCTTGTCGCCCTCGCGGCGGACCACCGTGTAGGCGTCCATCAGCGACGCCTTCTGGTCGGGATGGGCGGCCAGATAGGTCTCGAACTCCGCCTTGGTCATGCCTGGCGGATAGAAGCCGTGGCCGGGGCCGTCGGCGCCGCCCTGGGCGACCGCCTGCTTGTCGTAGATGGCCGTCATCTGGTCGGCGGCCTGGATCAGCAGGTTCACCACCTTGCGCTCCTCGGGGCTGAGGAAGGCGGTGTCGGTCTTCATGCGGATGGTCGCGTAGTTCTCGGGCGCGGCCAGGGCGGGGGCGGAGGAGAGGGCCGCGACCGAGACGCCGAGCGTCAGGGCGAGGGCCAGGGCGGGGGAAACAAGCGCGCGCATGAAGGGCCTTTGCGAAACCAGCGAAGGCGACGCTTACACCCGCCCCATGGCCAAGACGAGGCGAAGACGAGGGGCGCGGGCCTAAAAACGCCGCCGCTTCAGCGAGGCGAAGGCGTCGAGCATCACGGCGGCCAGAGCGGTCTGGCTCTGGGCGAAGGCCGGGTCGCTGGCGGTTCCGGACAGCCGCATGCCGTCGGGGCGCACGACGCTCCAGGTGTAGCGGCCGGCGGCGATGTCGAGCTCGACCTGGCAGTCGGAAGCGGGCGGGGCGGCGGTCAGCATGGGCGATCTCCTGTGGGGGCGAGATCGAAGCCTAGAAGCGCCCTGAGGCGCGGTGATGAACCGCTTGTGGAGATTCCGTGCAGACGCCCAAAATGGCGATCAGGAGGAGGGGTCAGGCCGTCGGCAGCGACAGCGAGAACCGCGCGCCCGCGTCGCCGGCCAGATAGGTCGCCTCGCCGCCGTGGGCGCGGGCCAGGGAGCGGGCGATGGAGAGGCCAAGGCCGGTGCCGCCCTGCGTGCGGCGCGTCGTGAAGAACGGCTCGAACAGGCGCGCGGCGTCGGCGGGGGCGACGCCCGGACCATCGTCGGCGACCTCGAGCACGACCTCGGCGCCGTCCTGGCGGCCGCAGATCGTCACCTGCCTGGCGCCGGCCTGGCGGCTGTTCTCGACCAGCACGGTCAGCACCGTCTCGATCACCGCCAGGGGGGCGGCGACCGGCGGCAGGTCGGCCG
>NZ_JBYCZS010000044.1:0-22320 GCF_057586355.1 Caulobacter sp. SRI_008 | reverse complement strand
TCGGCGGCGGCCAGGGCCCCGGTCTCGTCGACGCCGACGTCGAGGGCGCCGGTGGCCACGCCGTTCTTCTTGGCGCATTCGGCCAGGGTGGTCTCGCCCACGAACTGGCCGCCGACGAAGCAGCGCAGCGGGCGGGCCGGATCGTTCAGCTTGGTGTCGTCCGAACGGCCGGTCTCGACGATCAGGCCGCCGCGCGAGGCCGGCGGATCCTCGGCCGGCTTGCGATCCTTGCCGCCCATCAGCGTGAAGGCCACGGCCAGGCCCGCGATCACCGCCAGGGCCGCTCCGCCGCCCAGCAGCACGCGTCGATCTTTGAGAAGTTCCATGCCCCCTGGCTACGACGCGTCGATGACGGTTTCAAGCGTCACGGCGGCCGCGAAGGCCATGCGCGGCCTAGCTGCCGCCGGTCAGGCGGTCCAGCGCGGCCTGGTAGTTGGCGATCTGGTTGGTCAGATAGGCCGGGGCCGTGCCGCCGGTCTTGCCCGAGGTGGTGGCCGAGCCGTCGGCCTTCACGCCGTTGGCGATGTCGGCCATCTCGCGATAGGCGTTGCGGATCGCCGCCGTGGCCGACTTCAGCAGGTCGGCCGTGGTCGCCCGGGCCGTCTCGTCGACCAGGCTGAGTTCGGTCGGCAGTTTCAGCCCGTAGACCGGCCCCTTGCCGTCGGCCGAGACGGTGCGGCCGTCGTCGGTCTTGGTGTTGCGCACGATGCCCGAAGCCAGGCCCAGGGCGCTCAGCACATTGCTGTCGCCCTTGCCCGGCAGCACTTCCACCGTCGAGGTGTTGTAGGCCGGGGTGATCTTCAGCTTGCGCATGTTGCCGTCGCTGGAGATCGACACCTTGGCGGCGTAGCCCGACGCCCGGCGGATCTTGTCGGCCAGGGTGTCGAGCGTGTCGTCGGCGCCGATGGTGATGGTGGTCAGCGGGCCGCGCTCGCGGGTGCGGATCTGGAAGGTGTCGCCCGGCCGCGCCGAGGTCGCCGACACGATCTTGTCCGACTGGGTGTAGTTCATCGTGCCGCGCGGCAGGCCGAAGATGTCGAGCGCGCTGGAGCCCGAGGCGTCGACCGCGATCGAGGTCGGAGTGGCGTAGCCGTCCTTGCCCGTCAGGCGCTGTTCCCAGGTGGCGTCGCCGGTGGCCATGTCGATCTGGGCGACGTAGCCGTCCTTGGTGCCGACCGTGGCCTGGCCCGCCAGGTCCTTACCGGCCGAGCCCACCAGCCAGACCTGGCCGTTGGAAACGGCCATGCCGGTGACCGTGTCGTCGCCCGTGCCGCCGTAATAGGCCAGGGTGTCGCCGGAAGTGCTGGTCAGGTCGAGCGACACGCGCGCGACGAAGCCGTCAGAACCGCCCGAGGCGGCCGACTTGACGTTGTTGACCGTCAGCGAGCCGTTGGTCGTGTAGCCGCCGACATAGAGCTGGCCGTTGTCGATGGTCAGGCCGGCGATGTCGCCGCCCTTCAGCGTGCCGAGGTCGCGCGTCGCGCCCACGGTCATGGTGGCGGCCTTGGTGTAGGTGACCGGTTTGGTCTCGTAGACGCCGGCCGAGTTCAGCGCCGTGCGGTTCTCGGTCACCACCGAAGTGGAGACGTCGAAGCTGCGCAGCATCGCCTCGCTGCCTTCCTTGCTGGCGACGATGACCTTGCCGCCGTCGACGACCATGCCCGAGACGGTGTCGTTCTCGGCGCTGCCGAAATGGGTGGTGAACAGGGCCTTGGGCGTGCCGGTGATGTCGGCCGCGAAGCCGGTCAGATAGTTGTCGTAGCCGCCCTGCGAGGCCGAGCCGGTGGCGCCGGGCAGGTCCGACTTGGTGCGGCCGGCCACGTAGACGACGCCGTCCTGGCCGAAGGCGACGGCCGTGGCCTCGTCTTCCAGCAGGCCGCCGCGACGCACCGTCCAGCTCTCGTCGCCGTTGGCGTCGTACAGCGACACGAAGCTGTCGGTCACCGTGCCGTTGCTGTCGGAGTTGATCGGACCCGTGGTGGCGCCGGTCAGGGTTCCGGCTACCGAGCCGGCCACGGCCACCTTGCCGTCGCTCGACACGGCGATCGAATAGCCGGTGGCGGTGTCGGCCGCGCCCAGGCTGCGGGCGTAGAGCAGCTTGCCGGCCGAGTCGTACTTCAGCAGGGCGACGTCCTGGTCGCCCTTGATGGTCTGGCTCTCGACGCTCTTTTCGACGTCGGCCAGCACGTAGATCGAGCCGTCGGGGCCGGTGACGGTCTTGTGGACCTTGGCGACCGTGCCCTCGAGCGTGTCGGAGAACACCTTGGTCCCGGCCGTCGCGCCCGAGCCGGCGCCGTACTTGGTCAGGGTGTTCTCGATGACCGCGTCGTCGGTCTTGGTGTCCTTGTCCGGGTCGGGGTTCCCGGCCTCGGTGGTGATATAGACGGCGGGCTTGGAGACCGAGGCGGTGAAGTTCAGCTTCTCGATCGAGTCGCCGCGGATGCGCAGAGCGAAGTCATCGCCGGTGGCCGGCAGCTTCACCGTCTGGCCGTTGACCGTGGTGGTGCGGGCCACGCCGGCCGTGCGCTCGACGGCGAAGGTGGTGTTGTAGCCGGCGGCAGAAAGCTTCTCGTTGAAGAAGCTGACCACGTTGGCCATGGTCCGCGGCTTGGAGCCCATCTCGGACAGGTCCATCTTCAGCGTCGTGGTCTCGCCGAACTTGGTGACCGCCATGTCGAAGCTGACGTCGCCCTTGAACTGCGGGACCTCGTCGTCGACCTGGCCGCTGTAGAGCGTGCTGGTGACGTAGCCGTAGACGTTCTTGGGGATGCCGACCGTCGACTTGTCGGTGGTCATGGCCGCGCCGGTGGTCAGGCGCATGTTCTCGCCGTTCAGGTTCTGAACGTAGTTGGTGAGCTCCGTCAGGCCCTTGGTCATCGCCGTCTGCAGGCGCTTGATCTCGCTGTCGGAGACGTTCTTGCCGCTGGCCTGGCTGGCGATCGCCGTCAGGGTGTTCAGGGCCTGGTAGGCGGTGAACAGCTTCTTGTAGTCGCCGGAAATGCCGGGCGAGGCCGCCTCGGCGGCGCCTTCGTCGATGAACTTGCGGCCGTTCAGCGCCGACTTCACCAGGTCGCTGGCCTGGGTGGACACCGTGGTCCAGGGCGCGGCCGGAATGGCTTTCTTGCTGGACGACGACGAGGTCGTCCCCGTGGTCGTCGTCGTGGACGCAGTCGAGCCCGTCAGGCCGACCTTGGCCTGATAGTAGCTCAGCAGCGAACTGGTGTCGAAAGTGATCACAACAGCTTCCACGGAAGGCGCAATGCGCCACACAGCGGCAATCTACGGTTATGAACGCTGACGTTTCGTTAAGACGTGTAAATGGAAGCCGACCTTAGGCGGCGATCAGGTGGGCGTCGCTGAGCGAGCGCCGGGCCTCTTCGCGCAGGCCGGCCCATTCCTCGGCCAGTATGCCCAGCAGCACCACGTCGCGCGGCTCGCCGTTCTTCAGCACGTGGCCGCGCAGATAGCCCTCGCGGCGGAAACCCGAGGCGGACTGAGCCTTCAGGGCGGCGTCGTTGTCGGCCATGACCTCGGCGAACACCTTGTGAAGGCCAAGCTCGCCGAAGGCGCGGTCGAGGCCCAGGACCTGGGCCGCCCGCCCTACCCCGCGCCGGCGGGCGTCGGCGGCGCCGACGAACCAGTTCCAGCTGGCCCGTCGGTGATGCGACAAAAGGCCCGTCAGGGTCAGCAGACCGGCCGGCGCGCCGGAGCGCACGATCATCCAGCCGCGCATGTTCGGATTGGTGCGCAGCGACTCGAACCAGGCGGCATGCGCTTCCCGGCTGGGGAAGGCGGCGTCCGACATCCAGCGATCGACCTCGGGCTCGGCGCGCCACTGAAACAGCACCGCCTCGTCTTCGTCCTTCAAGTCCCGCAGTTCGATCATGCCGAGCGAATCCCCTTGCGCCGCGACGCACAGAGTAACCACGCAAAAAACGCCGGCCTAGGGAAAGACCGGCGTTTGTTGTGACAATTCCGTAGCGGCAGCCTCAGCCGCCGCTGCCGAACAGCGACAGGATGATCTGCGGGGCGCTGTTGGCGATCGACAGGGCCTGGGCGCCGAGCTGCTGCTTGACCTGCAGGGCCTGCAGGCGGGCGCTTTCCTTGGCCATGTCGGCGTCGACGAGGTTGCCCACCCCGGTCTCCAGCACGTCGGACAGCTTGGAGACGAAGGTGTTGTGGGCGTCGATCTGCTTGGCCTGCGAGCCGATCGAGCCGACCGCCTGGTTGACCGAGGCGATGGTCGAGTCGAGGCGCGTCAGCACGGCCGTGGCCTGGGTCAGGCTGGCGATGCTATCGGTGGCCACCAGGCTGTTGTTGGGGCTGCCCAGCGACAGGGTCTGCAGGTTCAGCGAGATGACGGTCTGGGCGTCGGCGTCGGCCAGGAAGGTGATGGAGGCGGTCTGGCTGCCATCGAGGATGTTGGCGCCGTCGAAGGTGGCGCTGTCGACCACCTGGGTCAGGTTGCTCAGCAGGCCCTGGAAGTCGGCGTCGAGGGCCTTGCGGGCCGAGGTCGACAGCGAGCTGTCCTTGGCGGCGACCACCTTCTCGCGCATCTGGTTGAGCAGGTCGGAGACCGACTCCCCGGCCGTCAGGGCGACGTCGGCGATCGAGGTGGCGCGGTCGAGGCTCATCTTGACCGAGGACAGGGCCGAGCGGTCGGCCTGCTGGTCCTGAGCGATCGACCAGACGGCGGCGTTGTCCTTGGCGCTCGAGATCGCAAGGCCGGTGTTGATGCGGGTCTGAACGCCCTGCATCTCGTCATTGGTCTTGTTCAGATTCTGCAGGGCGATCAGCGCAGGCTGATTGGTGTTCACGCTCAGCGTCATCACGATCTCCGAACGGCGTTCTCGCCGACTTACGAGGGAGCTCGGTACGCGATTCGGCGGCCGAGCAGGATCGACCGTGAACTTGCCGTTGCGGCGGTAAGAATATGGTTAACGCGCGTAAACCATAACGCGCCTGCGACGTCGCGCCGCAAGCGTTGGCCGGAAATCCTTACGCGATAAGGCCTTAGGTCAGGCCGTCATAGATCTTGCCGGGGCCGTAGGACGCGGCGTCCTTGAACCTCAGCACGTCTTCGCGCGGATATTGCTTAAGGGTTTCGCCGGTGCGCCGGTCGACCGTCTTGTAGACGTAGACCCCGCTGTCGATGTCTTCCTCGATCACCAGACGCAGGTCGCCGGGCTGAGGACCGTTGTCGGCCTTCTGCTCGGCGGCGGTCGATGCGCTCTTGCGAGCATCGGCCTTGCGGGCGTCGGAAACGACATCGCCGTCCGAGGACGAGCCTGGGACGGTGGGCGAAACGATCGGATTTTGCGCGGACAACTCTTGAACCTGAGCCGTCAGCGCGGCTTTGCTTTCCATCTCTCCCATCGCCGCCGGTTCTCGGCGGCGCCTCTGTTATCCCCTCCCCGGCCAAGGCCGAAGAAAGGCGGGGGCGGCCCGCGAGGACCGCCCCCTGCTCGTTCCTTATCGGAACAGGCTCAGGACCGTGCCGGTCGACTGGTTGGCGATGGAGAGCGCCTGGATGCCCAGCTGCTGCTTGGTTTGCAGAGCTTGGAGCTTGGCGCTTTCCTTGGCCAGGTCGGCGTCGACCAGGTTGCCCACGCCGGCGTCGAGGCTGTCTTGCAGCTTGCCGACGAAGGTCAGGTGGGTGTCCAGGCCGGTCGAGCTGGTGCCCAGCGAGGCCAGCTTGTTGGTCGTCGTCTGCAGAGCCGTGTCGATGGTCGCAATCATCGTCTTGGCAGCGGCGGCGTCCGCGAAGGTGGTGCTGGTGCTCAGGCCGATACCAGCCAGCGACAGGGTCTTGGAGTTCACCGTGATGGCGGTGCCGTCCGAGTTGGCCAGGAAGCTGAGCTTCGTGGTCGAACCGTCGATGATGCTGGCGCCGTTGAACTTGGCGTTGCTCACGGCCTTGGTGATCTGGTCGCGCAGCGAAGTGAAGTCAGACTTCAGGGCGTTGAACGAGGCAGTGTTCAGCGAGGTGTCGGAAGCGGCCAGGGCCTTTTCCTTCATCTTGCCGAGCAGGTCCGTGACGGTGTCGCCGGCGGCCAGAGCGACGTCGATCGTGGATTGACCGCGTTGCAGCGAGTCCTTCACGGCGTTCATCGAGGAGGCGGTGGCCGACTGGTTCTTGGCGGTGGCCCAGATAGCGCCATTGTCTTTGGCGCTGCCGATCTTCTTGCCGGTGTTGATACGCTGTTGCGTAACGGCGAGATCGCTGTTGGTCGAGTTCAGGTTTTGCAGGGCGATCATCGCGCCCGAGTTCGTGTTGATGCTGTTCAGCGCCATAACGAATATGTTCCTATTTCAGGTTGTCCGACGTCATTTTGACTGCCGGGAGCGTTTTGCTCACTGAACTAGGAAGCAACTACCGGGCCAATCCTGCCCACCCATGCGAAATTTTTAAGCCGTTGAAATTACTACGTTATATGTTCGTTTAGGACGTTGTCGCCCGGCAATTCCTGCCGACTTTAGGCGCCATCCGGCAAAATGTGCCGGGCAGGTTTCAGCAGATGCGACCGTTTTGCCCACCCGAAAATCGACCGCCGGTCGCCGGAAATGCAGGACCGGAAAAAAGAAAACGCCGGGCGGTCTTTCGACCGCCCGGCGCTTGTCGCCGCCTTGGCGCTTCTTCGATCAGCCCTTGAACAGGGACAGGATCGACTGGGGCGCCTGGTTGGCGATGGACAGTGCCTGCACGCCCAGTTGCTGCTTGGTTTGCAGCGACTGCAGCTTGGCGCTTTCCTTGGCCATGTCCGCATCGACCAGATTGCCGACACCGGCGTCCAGGCTGTCCTGCAGCTTGCCCATGAAGGTCAAGTGCATGTCCAGGCCGACCGAGTTGGTGCCGAGCGAAGCCAGCTTGTTCGTCGTCGTCTGCAGAGCCGTGTCGATGGTGGCGATCATCGTCTTGGCCGCAGCGGCGTTCGCGAAGGTCGTCGTCGCCGACAGACCGATGCCCGTGAGGGACAGGGTCCGCGAGGAGACGGTGAACGCCGAGCCCGTTTCGTTCGCCAGGAATTCCAGCTTGGTGGTCGAACCGTCCACCACGCTGGCGCCGTTGAACTTGGCGTTCGTCACAGCCTTGGTGATCTGGTCACGCAGGGACGTGAAGTCAGCCTGAAGGGCGTTGAACGAGGCGGTGTTGAGCGAGGTGTCGGAAGCGGCCAGAGCCTTTTCCTTCATCTTGCCCAGCAGATCGGTGACGGTGTCGCCTGCAGCCAGAGCAACATCGATCGTCGACTGACCGCGCTGGAGAGAATCCTTCACGGCGTTCAACGAGCTCGACGTCGCGCTCTGCATTTCAGCCATCGACCAGATCGCGCCGTTGTCCTTAGCGCTCGAGATCTTCTTGCCGGTGTTGATGCGTTGCTGGGTGGTGGTCAGCTCCGAGTTGGTGGCGTTCAGGTTCTGCAGCGCGATCATCGCGCCGGCATTGGTGTTGATGGAGTTGGCGATCATAGGAACCTACCATTTTGGTGGAGAGCCCCGGCATTTTGCCGGTCGGGCGTTTTGCCCGCGGGAACCATCGCAAACGGCGGGCCAGTTCAGGCCAAATCGCAACGCCTTGAAATATAAGGGAATTAAAAATATCAGGCCGGAAACGAAACCGCCCGGCGAATGCAACATTCGCCGGGCGGCAGGTTTTTCCGAAGAGAAGCGGCAATCGGCGCCGAGCGGCGCCGTAGCGCGATCAGGTCAGGCCGCTTCGGCGCGAGCGGCCAGGCCCTGCATGATCATGCGGTTGATCTCGATCAGAGGCTCGAACTCCTCTTCCTTGCGCATGACCAGGCTCGAGTGCCGGCTGACCCAGAGGCTCAGCGAGATGATGCTCGCGCGCAGCTCCTTGGGCATGGTGTTCTCCGGCAGCGAGCAGTCGGTCGCCAGCGCGGACCAGACACGACGGTTCCAGTCCAGAGCGTGGATACGCTTCTGGATGTCGCCATCCTCGGCTTCCGAAGCCTCCATGAGGGCCCGAGTCACCTGTCCGAACAGACGGTACTCGACCTCTCGCGGATTCTCAGTCCTGGTCGCCGCCTGTTGGTAGGCCCGAAGAGACATTCCCCAACCTCTCGTCTTCGTAATCGATCAGCTTACGGCTCAGCATGAGCGCCTTGTAGTATTCACGCGCCATGACGTGTTTCGAGATCGCGATGCAATCGGCCAGAACGGCCGCGTTGCGCACCACGCCCATGAACTCGGTCAGGCGGGTGGCGAACTCGTCGTAGTATTTTTCGGCGCCGGCCTCTTCCAGGTACATCATCATGACCGGGAAGTAGATCCGACGCGAGGGCGTGGTGACCTGGTCGGGCTGCATGATGTCCTTCTCACGCAGCACCGAGGCCTTGTTCTGGAGGACCAGCACGCCGCGACGATCGCCGTTCTGCACGACCGCCCCGTTCAACACGAATTTCTCGCCGGGCTTCAGCGACAGCTTCAAAGGCACTTTTGGCCGCTCCTTTCCATCGCTGCGCCCGTCCGCCGTGATGGCGGTTCGCCGGAATGGCGTTCAGACGGGACCCTAGGTCGCCGTGGGTTAACGCCTTGTTGCCGCCGACGCGACCGTAAGTCGCAGCTTAGGACTCAATTAAGCATACTCGCCCAGAGGATGAAGTCATCCAATCGCCCAAGGTGGTCGCATGTCCCGCAATCTCGGCTTCGGAATCTCGGCCGCCGCCCTCGCAGCCGCCGAAGAAGCGGCCGGTGAAGGCGTCCACCTGGGCCTGCGCGCCGAACAGCTGGGCGATTCCGCCTCGTCCGATTCGATCGCCCGCCTGAATCTCGAAGCCCGCGCCGTCCGCGACCACGAAAGCGTGAAGCTGCTCAACCGCGCCATCGTCGCCGTGCAGCAGGGCGACTACGCCCGCGCCGAGAAGAACGCCCTCAAGGCCCTCAAGAAGGACGAGCGCACGGGCGTGGCCTGGCACGTCCTGGCCGTGGCCCGCGAGAAGCTGGGCGACTTCGCCTCCTCCATGCAGTGCTACGAGGCGGCGCTGCAGCTCCTGCCCAGCCAGGGCCAGGTGGCCGGCGACCTGGGCCGCCTGGCCTTCCGCCTGGAAATGCCCGACATCGCCGCCAAGCTCTTCATGCATTACCTGAACGAGCGGCCCGGCGACCTCGAAGGCGTCAACAACCTGGCCTGCGCCCTGCGCGACCTGAACCAGGAATCGGCGGCGATCGACGTCCTCAAGCCCGCCATCCAGGCCAATCCCGAAGTGCCGGCGCTGTGGAACACCCTGGGCACGGTGATGTGCAGCATGGGCGAAGGCCGCACCGCCCTCACCTTCTTCGACGAGGCCCTGCGCCTGTCGCCCAACTTCGGCAAGGGCCACCATAACCGCGCCTTCGCCCGCCTCGACCTGGGCGACGTCGAAGGCGCCCGCGCCGACTGCGAGGCCGGCATCGCCGCCGCCGAGTCGACCGAAGACCTGGCCACCATGCGATTCGCCCATTCGACCATCCTGCTGGCCCTGGGCCGCGTGGCCGAGGGCTGGGAGGCCTACCGGGCGCGTCTCGACCCCGAACTGCCTGGCGCGCCGCACTATCCGATGCCGGTCCGCGCCTGGGAGCCCGGCGAGGACCTGGCCGGCAAGCGCCTGCTGGTCCTGGCCGAGCAGGGCCTGGGCGACGAGGTGATGTTCGCCAACCCCCTGCCCGACGTCATCGAGGCCCTCGGCCCCGACGGCGCCCTGTCGGTGGTGGTCGAGCGCCGCCTCGTCCCGCTGTTCGAACGCTCGTTCCCGCAGGCCCAGGTCAGCGTCCACCGCACGGTGGCCTATCAGGGCCGCACCTACCGCAACGCGCCCTTCATTGAGGACTGGTCGAAGATCGACTGCTGGGTGCCGATGGCGTCGCTGCTGAAGACCTTCCGCCCGACCGCCGAGGCCTTCCCCGCCCGCGAGCGCTTCCTGACGCCCGATCCCGCGCGGGTCGCCCACTGGAAGACGGTGCTGGAAAGCGCTCCGCCCGGACCCAAGGTCGGCCTGCTGTGGAAGAGCCTGCGCCTGAACGCCGAGCGCGCCCGCCAGTTCTCGCCGTTCGAGCTGTGGGAACCCGTTCTGAAGACGCCCGGCATCTCGTTCGTGAACCTGCAGTACGGCGACTGCGACGAGGAGATCGCCTACGCCCGCGACCACCTGGGCGTCGAGATCTGGACCCCGCCGGGCATCGATCTGAAGCAGGACCTCGACGACGTCGCCGCCCTCTCCTGCGCGCTGGACCTGACGCTGGGCTTCGCCAACGCCACCATCAACCTGGCCGGCGCCTGCGGCGCGCCGATCTGGCTGCTGACCGGCGCGGCCGCCTGGACGCGCCTGGGGACCGACCACTATCCCTGGTACCCGCAGGCCCGCTGCTTCATCGCCCCGAACTACGACGACTGGCGGCCGATCATGGCGCAGGTGTCGGAGGCCCTGGGCGAGTTCGCCGGCTGAGGTTCAGGAACGACGGGCGCCGGGGCGGGTTTGACTCCCTGACGGGCGGCGATCGCGCCGCTCCAGCAGGAGACCCGCCATGCCCCCGGAAACCGATTTCGAGCCGCAGGACGTCGCCGAGGTCCTGGACGAGACCAACCTCACCGAAGACGGCGAGGACATCGCCAATTTCGACGAGATCGACGACGTCTACGACGTCACCCAGGCCGAGGACGACGCCTCGGAAGACGAGGACCTCGACCTCCTCGACGACGACGAACTCGTGGACATCGACGACGAACTGGAAGCCGGCCGCGACGACGAGGGCCTGGACGTCGAGCGCGAGCCGCTGGATCCGGTCGGCGGCGGCCTGTCGGACGAGGACCAGATCTCCGACGACAGCGAGGAACCGTCCGACTACGAGTCGACGCGCCTGGCCGACGACGACATCGAGGCCCTGGGCTACGACAAGCGCGGCTAGGCCGCGAAGGCCGGTCGGGTCCGCGATCAAAACATTCTAGCCGCGCGTCAAAGGCGGCGCATAATTCCGCTCCGCCAGGAGACCTCCCATGTCCGATCCAAAACCCGACGCCCCTGCCCCGGAAGATACGGAAAACCTCGAAGAACAGCTGGAGGAAGGCCTGGAAGATAGCTTCCCGGCCAGCGATCCGCCGTCCGTGGCCCGCCGTCATCGCCAACCGCCGCAGAACCCGTCTTGATCCGGAAGACCGATGCTCTGTAGGTTAGACTGACGTTTTGAACACTTGTTCGATGCGCGCCCGACGCAACGGGCGCGCCGTCAGGAATACCAGATGAGCCAGCGCTTCGAAGGCACCGCCGACTACGTCGCCACCGAGGACCTCAAGGTCGCCGTCAACGCCGCCGTGGCGCTGGAACGCCCCCTGCTGATCAAGGGCGAGCCCGGCACCGGCAAGACCGTGCTGGCCTATGAAGTGGCCAAGGCGATGAACGCCCCGCTGCTGACCTGGCACATCAAGTCGACGACCAAGGCCCAGCAGGGCCTCTACGAGTACGACGCCGTCACCCGCCTGCGCGACAGCCAGCTGGGCGACGAGCGCGTCAAGGACGTCAGGAACTACATCAAGAAGGGCAAGCTCTGGGAGGCGTTCGAGAGCGAGCAGCGCCCCGTGCTGCTGATCGACGAGATCGACAAGGCCGACATCGAGTTCCCGAACGACCTCCTGCAGGAGCTCGATCGCATGGAGTTCTTCGTCTACGAGACCGGCGAGACCATCAAGGCCAAGGTGCGGCCGGTGATGATCATCACCTCCAACAACGAAAAGGAGCTGCCGGACGCCTTCCTGCGCCGCTGCTTCTTCCACTACATCCGCTTCCCCGAGGAGCAGACGATGCAGGCCATCGTCGACGTGCACTTCCCGGGCATCAAGCAAAAGCTGGTCTCCGAGGCGCTGCGCATCTTCTACGACATGCGCAAGGTTCCCGGCCTGAAGAAGAAGCCGTCGACCTCCGAGCTGCTCGACTGGCTGAAGCTGCTGCTGGTCGAGGACATCGACGAGACCGTGCTGCGCGAGAAGGATCCGACCAAGCTGATCCCGCCCCTGCACGGCGCCCTGCTGAAGAACGAGCAGGACGTGCACCTCTTCGAGCGCCTGGCCTTCCTGGCCCGCCGCGAAGGCAGCGCCCGGCCGGGGCAGTAGGGATCTGGCGCCGATAAGGCGCAGTTACCGCGATTTCATTGGACGCGGATCGCCGACCCGCACACTTTCGCGCCGAACGCGAAGGACCCTTTCTATGCGCCTCATCCTCGTCCTGGCCGCCAGCGTGGCGGCCCTGGCCGCCTGCTCTCCGGAGGTGTCGGTGAAGACCGACAAGCACGAGGGCGTGGTCCACAGGAAGGAGCCGCTGCGGGCCATCTCGCGGCTGGACTGCCCTGAAAAGCAAGGCAGCCTGACGCGCGTCTCGGTCGCCGCCGACGGCCGCTCGTGCCAGTACGCCGGCGACCAGGCCGAAGTCAGCCTGCGGCTGGTCGACTTCCAGAACAACGACGCCGAAACCGCCCTCGCCCCGATCGAGGCCGAGCTCAAGACCCTGATGCCGCAGCTGAAGGCCTCGGCCGCCCCCAAGCCCCCGGGCGGCAAGAACACCGCCCACATCAAGCTGCCCGGCCTCAGCATCGACGCCCGCGACGAAGGCGCCGACATCCGCATCGGCGGCATGACCATCAACGCCAATGACGGCGACGCCCAGGTGCGGGTCACCAAGAACGTCACCGAAAGCGGCGGC
This sequence comes from Caulobacter sp. SRI_008, assembly GCF_057586355.1. Classification (NCBI taxonomy): domain Bacteria; kingdom Pseudomonadati; phylum Pseudomonadota; class Alphaproteobacteria; order Caulobacterales; family Caulobacteraceae; genus Caulobacter; species Caulobacter sp. SRI_008. Next base: position 9,637 of record NZ_JBYCZS010000044.1, on the reverse strand, counting down.
GGCAAGACCACCAAGGTCGAGGAGCGCAAGGACGGCGGCCACGAGAGCCGCACGGTCCAGGTCAGCTCCAGCGACGACGGTGACGGCGACGTCTCGATCCACGCCAACGACGACGGCGCGGTGATCCAGCAGCGCCGCAAGGCCAAGGACGGCGTCCGCGCCACCCTGGTGCTGGCCAGCGACAAGGCCCCGACCGGCTACCACCTGGCCGGCTACGAAGCCCGCGGCCCGCAGGGCGGCCCGCTGGCCGTGGCCGTGGTCAAGGCCAAGCGCCGCGACAGCGAGGACGGCGACCTGTTCAAGGCCATGAAGGCGCTCGTGCGCCACAACGTGGGGGGCTAGCGCCTCCTTCTCCCCTTGCGGGAGAAGGTGTCGACGAAGTCGACGGATGAGGGGTCTCTCAGAAATCAAAGCGCCGCGACGGCTGATCGGCTGTCGCGGCGTTTCTGTACGCGAGACCCCTCACCCGACCTCCCTTCGGGAGGCCACCCTCTCCCGCAAGGGGAGAGGGATCAGATCGGCGTCACTTCCATGACCTTGTAGGTCAGCGGTCGGCCATCCTCGTCGGTGACGGTGACGTATTCACCGACCGCGAAGCGGTGCTGGCCCAGGCGATGCACCGGCTCGTCGTCGATCTGGTCGTCCTCGTCATAGTCGAAGAACCAGCGCTCGCCGCGGCGGGCCAGGCGGCCGTCGGCGGCGTCCTCGTCGGGGGCGAAGCGGCGGACGGCGCAGTCCTTCCTGGCCTTGGCGTACTCGGCCTCGTCCAGATGGCCGTCGTCGGTCAGCGGCGCGGTCAGGGCGTAGCCGCGATGATCGTCGCCGCCGGCGAACTCGGTGCCCGGATTGCGGGCCAGGCGCATGACGATGCGCGACAGGGACATGGACTGCCTCCTTCTTCTTGGTTGAGAACTCAGTGCGACAGGAAGAGCGACGGCCCGTCGGCGTTCAGCAGGCTGCGGGTCGTGCCGCCGAAGATGAACTCCTGCAGGCGCGGGTGGCCGAAGGCGCCGGCGACCAGCACCTCGGCCCCCTCCTCGCGCGCCGCTTCCAGCAGCAGCTTGGCCGCGTCGTGCGCGCCCTCCAGCACCCGCACCTGGGCGGTCACCCCGCGCGCGGCCAGGAAGTCGACCATCCGGGCCAGCTCGAAGCTGCGCGACGAGGCCGCCGGCGCGCCGGCCACCACCACCCGCGAAGCCTTCTGCAGCAGCGGCAGGGCCGTGCGCAGCGCCCGACTGGCCTCCTTGCCGCCGTCCCAGGCCACCAGGACCGTACCGCCGACCTTCAGGCCGGAACGCGCCACCAGCACGGGCCGCTGCTCGTCGGCGATCATCTGCTGGAAGGCTTCGGCCAACGGGCCTTTGCCGCGCGCGGCCGCGTCGTCGAACACGATCACGTCCGACAGGCGGCACTCCATGGCCAGGCCCGCCCACACCGGCGATTCCAGGGTGGTGACCCGGGCGCGCGGATAGCCGAGCGAAGCGACCAGGGCCTCGACGGCGTGAGCGCCCTCGACGGCGGCTTCCTTCAGGCTTTCGAGCGCGGTGACCTGCACCCCGCCCATGAAGCCCTCGCCCATCCACGGCATCAGGTCGGCCACGTCGGCCGGCGCGTGGATGGCGGCCAGTTCGGCGTCGAAGCCGGCGGCCAGCTCGGCCGCGGCCCGCAGGACGCCTTCGTCGGACTTGGCCCCGGCCAGCGGCGCCATGATTCTCGCCCAGCTCATGATCCATCCTCCAAATCGCCGGCGCGCGACGGGCGCCGAAATCGGTCCCCGCGCCCTGCCGTAACGCGCCTTTGCGCGCTTTCTGACAAAACGCATTTCCACAGGCGTCGGCCCGGGCCATCATTGATCTTCATCAAGCGATGCGGCACTCAAACCACCTTCACCGTAAGGAACGATCTCGTGGCCAAAGGGCTGCATAAGGGCCAGCCGAGAGCGTGGCAGCGGATGCTTTCGGGCCGCAGGCTGGACCTGCTCGACCCGTCGCCGATGGATATCGAGATCGAGGACATCGCCCACGGCCTGGCGCGGGTGGCCCGCTGGAACGGCCAGACGATCGGCGAGCACGGCTTCTCGGTGGCCCAGCACAGCTTGGTGGTTGAAGAGATCGCCGCCCACATCAAGCCCGACCTCGAGCCGCGCTGGCGCCTGGCCGCCCTGCTGCACGACGCCTCCGAATACGTGATCGGCGACATGATCAGCCCGTTCAAGGCGGCGCTGGGCGTCTCGTACAAGGACTTCGAGGCCCGGCTGGAAGACGCCATCCACATCCGCTTCGGCCTGCCGGTGAAGACCCCGGCCCCGATCAAGAAGCTGATCAAGCAGGCCGACCGCGCCTGCGCTTTCTTCGAGGCCACCCAGCTGGCCGGGTTCGAGCACGCCGAATCTCTGTCGATCTTCGGCGCGCCGCCAGCCGGCTACGACCTGAAGATCGTCCCACAGCCCCCGTTCGAGGCCCAGGCCCGTTACGTCCAGCGGTTCCACGTGCTGTCGAAGGCGGCCGGCTACGAATCCTCGCCCAGCGCGGCGTTCGAAACAGAATGATTGGCGAGACCGAATGAGCGGCGGCTCTTCCAGCTCCGCCGTCGTCATCGGCCTATCGGCCGTGGTCGTGGCCGTGCGCGACGGCGAGGTCGTGGTCTTGACCGTGCGGCCGCACGACGCCGTCACCGACATCGCCTCGCCCCTGCCCGGCCTGCCATTCGGTCCGTTCGACCCCGAGGGCCACCGCACCTTTGAGCTGGCCCTGCGCGCCTTCGTCACCGAGCAGACCCGCTTCCAGCTGGGCTATGTCGAGCAACTCTACACCTTCGGCGACAAGGGCCGCGACGCCCCGCGCGCCGAGGTCGGGGCCGGCGCGGCCCGCGTCGTCTCGATCGGCTATCTGGGCCTGACGCCCAAGGCCACCGACACCCAGGCGCCCGACACCGTCTGGGCGCCATGGACCCGCTTCTTCCCCTGGGAGGACTGGCGCGCCGGCCGCCCCGCCCTGCTCGACGAGGCGATCGCCCCGGCCCTGCGCCGTTGGGCCGGCGACGACGCCGACCGCCTGGCCCGCGCCCGCCTGGCCTTCGCCCTCGACGGAGCCCCCTGGAACGAGGAACGGGTGCTGGAGCGCTACGAGCTGCTCTACGAGGCGGGCCTCGCCCCCGAAGCCGCCCGCGACCGGGCCCGCGCCGACGGCCACGACCCGGCCGAGCCCGAGGCCCTGTCGGCGGCCCTGGGCGAGCCGATGATCTCCGACCACCGACGGATCCTGGCCACCGGGCTTTCCCGCCTGCGCGGCAAGATCAAGTACCGCCCAGTGGTGTTCGAACTGACGCCGGCCGAGTTCACCCTCTCGACCCTACAGCGCACCGTCGAGGCCATCGCCGGCGTGCCGCTGCACAAGCAGAACTTCCGCCGCGTGGTCGAGCGCGAGGACCTGGTCGAGGGCCTGGGCCGCCTCGACAGCGAAACCGGCGGCCGCCCGGCCGAACTGTTCCGCTTCCGGCGCGAGATCCTGGGCGCGCGGCAGGCCGGCGGGCTGTCGTTGCCGCTGCTGCGGGAATGAGTGCGTGATCCTCTCCCTTCGACAGGCTCAGGGTGAGGATCATGGCTGGCTCGGCGCAGGAAAAACCTCATCCTGAGCTTGTCGAAGGACGAGGTTTTCGCCCCGACGGTTGACCGCGCCCGCAACCTGCGGCCGACTGCCGGCATGAAGATCGACATCCGCATCCTGGCCGCGGTCGGCGCCGCCGTGATCCTGCTCGGCACGGGCCTGGGCCTCGTGGCCTACGTCTTCCACGACGCCGCCGACGAGGCGGTCGAAGACCGGGGCGACGACCAGCTGGCCATCTCCGGCGGCAAGATCGCCGTGCAGAACCGCTTCCCCGAAGCCACGGCCGTCGTCTTCGGCCAGGTCTTCACTCATCAGGACGGCGACGTCGTCTCGGTCTGCGGCCAAGTCGACATCCAGCAGGAACAGGACAGCTTCGACGGCCCCGAACGCTTCGTCTGGTCCGACGGCGCGCTGGTGATCGAGGAGGCGGACGGGACCGACGCGGTCAACGCCAAGTGGGCGGATGTGTGTGAATAGCCCCTCTCCCCCTGCGGGAGAGGGTGGCCTCCGAAGGAGGTCGGGTGAGGGGTCGCACCAACGCAAAACGCCGCGACAGCCGATCAGCTGTCGCGGCGTTTCATGTCTGAGAGACCCCTCATCCGTCGGCTATCGCCGACACCTTCTCCCGCAAGGGGAGAAGGATTAGCCCCCAACCAGACCGAAGTCAGCCACCTGGCCCATGGCCGCGCGGACGGCGGCGAGGGTCTTGAGGCGGTTGTCGCGGTGCTCGGGGTCGTTGACGAAGACACCGTCGAGATAGGCGTCGACCGGCCCGCGCAGCTCGGCCAGCTGGGCCATGGCGCCGGTGAAGTCTTCCTTGGCCAGGGCGTCCTTCAGCGGACGGTCCAGCAGGCGCAGGGCCTGGTAGAGCCCGACCTCGGCGGCGCTGTCGGCGGCCGGCTCCTCGGGCGTACCTTCCGGCAGCGGCCCCTTCTTCTCCTCGGCCTTGAGGATGTTGGAGGCGCGCTTGTAGCCGGCCAGCAGGTTCTTGCCGTCGTCGGTCTTAAGGAAACCGTCCAGAGCCTCGACCCGCGCGACGATCCGCACGAGGTCGTCGTCGCCCAGGGCGAACACGGCGTCTACCAGGTCGTGGCGCTTGCCCTGGTCCTTCAGCGTCACCTTCAGGCGGTCGGCGAAGAAGGCCAGCACTTCATCAATAGACTCGATCTCCCCGGGAACTGCCGGCACTCCGTCTTCGAGACGCTTGCCAATATGTTGCAGCAACACTGCTATTTCGGCCGCATCTTTCGCAGGATCCCGCGCCCTACCGGTAAGCCCGCCCTCGGCCGAAAGAAGATCGATAGACCACATTCCCTGCCAGGCTCGTCGCAGAACAGGGAGGAGCACCTCCATCAGGTGCAGGTTGACGTCAGCGCTCTGAATGAGGCGGATCACGCCCAGCGCCGCGCGTCGCAGCGCGTACGGATCTTTCGAACCCGTTGGCTTTTCGCCAATAGCGAAGAACCCGACCAGCGTGTCCAGCTTGTCCGCCAGCGCCACGGCCACGCTCAGCGGCGCGGTCGGGACGGCGTCGGAGGGGCCCTGCGGCTTGTAGTGGTCCTGAATCGCCGCGGCGATCTCGGGATCGAGGCCGAAGTGGCGGGCGTAGTAGCCGCCCATGATCCCCTGCAGTTCGGGGAACTCGCCGACCATCTGCGAGGTCAGGTCGGCCTTGGCCAGGCGCGCGGCCTCCTTGGCTTTCTCGACATCGGCGCCGACCAGGGGCGCGATCTCGCCGGCCAGGGCGACGATGCGCTCGACGCGCTGGGCCATGGTCCCGAGCTTGGCGTGGAAGGTCACGCCGTCCAGCTTGGCCAGCCACGGCTCGAAGCCGGTCTTGACGTCCTCGTCCCAGAAGAACCGGGCGTCCGACAGGCGCGACGACAGCACCTTGGCGTTGCCGGCGGCGATCACCTTGCCGCCGTCCTTGGCCTCGATATTGGCCACGGTGATGAAGTGCGGGGCCAAGCCAGCCTCCCCCGGCTTGCGCACGGCGAAGTACTTCTGGTGCGTGCGCATCGAGGTGCGGATCACCTCGGGCGGCAGGTCGAGGAACGACGGATCCATGTCGCCCAGCACCGGGGTCGGCCATTCGGCGAGGCCCGCGACTTCTTCCAGAAGTCCCTGGTCTTCGACCAGCTCCAGATGACGGGCGAAGCACAGGGTCTTGCAGCCTTCGAGGATGCGCGCCTTGCGCTCCTCGACGTCGAGCACGACGAAGTGGGCTTCCAGACCGGCGACATACTCGTCGAAGTCCTTGGCGACGAAGGGCTTGGCCTCACCCATGAAGCGATGACCTTCGGTGACGTCGCCGCTGGCGATGCCGTCGATGCTGAACGGCACCACTTCACGGTCGAGCACGCAGAGGATGCGCTTCAGCGGACGCACCCAGCGCAGCTTGCCCGTGCCCCAGGTCATCGACTTGGGCCAGGCGAAGCCGCGGACGATGGCTTCCACCATCTCGGCGACGATCTCGGCGGTCGGGCGGCCCTTCTTTTCGACGAAGGCCATCCAGACGCCGTTCTGCTCGACCAGCTGGTCCTGCGTCAGGCCGGCCTTGCGCAGGAAGCCGTCCATGGCCTGCTGCGGGGCGCCGACGCGCGGGCCCTTCAGCTCTTCCTTGCGGTCGGCCTGGGCCAGCGGCAGGCCTTCGGCCACCAGGGTCAGGCGGCGCGGGCCGGCGAAGGTCTTCAGGGCCTCGGGCAGGAAGCCGGCGGCGGCCAGGTGCTCGCGCGCCATGCGCTCCAGGTCCTTGGCGGCCTGGCCCTGCATGCGGGCGGGGATCTCTTCGGAGAACAGTTCGAGAAGCAGTTGGGGCATTGGAGTTACGCGGCTTCCTGCAGCTCGACCCACTTCTGGGCGCACATCTTACAGAGGTCGCGGATGCGGCCGATGTAGCTGGCGCGCTCGGCGACGGCGATCGCGCCCCGGGCGTTCATCAGGTTGAAGAGGTGGCTGGCCTTGAGGACCATGTCGTAGGCCGGCAGGACGAGGGTCTCGTTCTTGTAGGAGCGAGCCAGCATCAGCGGCACCTGCTCTTCCATCTGCTCGAACTGCTGCTTGAGCACGGCGACGTCATAGCCGTGGAAGTTGGCTTCCGACTGCTGGCGCTCGTTGGCCAGGAAGACGTCGCCATAGGTCAGCGCGCCCAGCGGCGAGTCGGGATCGTTGAACGGCAGGTCATAGACGTTGTCGACGCCGAACACGTACATGGCCAGGCGTTCCAGGCCGTAGGTCAGCTCGCCCGCGACCGGGCTCACGTCCAGGCCGCCGACCTGCTGGAAGTAGGTGTACTGCGACACTTCCATGCCGTCGCACCAGACTTCCCAGCCCAGGCCCCAGGCGCCGACGGTGGGGTTTTCCCAGTCGTCCTCGACGAAGCGGATGTCGTGGGTGCGCAAATCGAGGCCGATGGCCTCCAGCGAGCCCAGGTACAGGTCCTGCATGTCGGCCGGGTTCGGCTTCAGGATCACCTGGTACTGGTAATAGTGCTGCAGGCGGTTGGGGTTCTCGCCATAGCGGCCGTCGCCCGGACGGCGCGAGGGCTGGACGTAGGCCGCGTTCCACGGTTTGGGGCCGAGCGCGCGCAGCACCGTGGCCGGGTGCAGCGTCCCCGCCCCCACTTCCACGTCGTGCGGCTGCAGGATCACGCAGCCCTTTTCGCTCCAGTAGTTATGGAGCGTCAGGATGAGGCTTTGAAACGATTTGGGGGCGGCGGGCATGACGTCCGAACAAGGGCCTGAAAAAAGTCGGCGGACCATAGGGCCCGCCGACTGTCGCTTCAAGCGAAGGGGACGTCGTTTGTTACACCCCGTTCGAACTTAGTTGCCCTTGGCGGCCGAGCGCTTGCCGGCGTTGGACATCGGCGAGCCGTAGGCCTTGCGGTTCTCGGGCGTGTCGGCGACCGGCGGGTTGGAGACCACGTTGGCGTCGCCGGCCTTCAGGGTCGCCTGCTGCTCAGGGTTCAGCGACGAGGCCGGCAGGGTCGCCGAAGTGGGCGCGGCCGTGCCGGTGTCGGCCGCCGGCGCCGTGGTGGCGGCGGTCGGATCGGCAGGGGCCGGCGCGGTGGTCGGGTTCAGGGCCTGGTCGGCCGGGGCGTCGGTGGCCGACGGGGTCGCGGCCTGATCCGGAGCGGGCGCCGGCGCGGCCTGGGCGGCGACGTCGGAACCGGCGTCGGTGGCCGACATCACGTCGGCGCTGGCGGTCGTCGAGGCCATGCTGGTGGCGGCGTCATCCGTCGCGGCGGCGGCCGCCTGGATCGGCACGTCCTTGGGGATCAGCACCTTGTCGACCACGTGCAGCACGCCGTTGGTGGCCAGCACGTCGGCCTGGACGATATTGGCGCCGTCGACCATCGGGGTCGCGCCGCTGCCGTCGAGCACGACCGACGAGCCCTCGACGGTCTTCACCTCGCCCTTGGCGCCGTTGATCTTGCTGCTGTCCACCTTGGTGTTGATCACGTGGTAGGTCAGCACCTTCTGCAGCTGAGCGGCGTTGGCCGGCTGCATCAGGCGATCGAGCTCGCCGGCCGGCAGGGCCGCGAAGGCCGCGTCGGTCGGGGCGAACACCGTCAGGTTCGGATTGCTGGCCAGCACGCTGGTCAGGTTGGTGGCGTCCAGGGCCTTGAGGAAGACCGTGAACTGCCCCGAAGCCTTGGCCGTGGCGATCAGGTCGCCGTTCGGGGTCACCTTGGCGGCCGCCGTCGCCGGGGCGGCGGTGGTCGCGGGAGGCGGAGCGGCGGGCGGCTGGGCCGGGGCCGTCGTCTGGGCGATCGCAACGCCCGAGAGCAGCGCGACGGCGGCGGCGGCGGAGAGGAAGCGCGTCACATACATGGCCTGGTCCTTTCGCTCGAATTCCAGGCCGGCTGTACGCTCCAGATTGCGAGTCCGTTGCACGACCTCACGGGCTCGTGATCCAGACTTCGCCGTTACTTGAAAAAGAACACCAGTGAAGCTCCGGCGAAGATCAGCAGGAAACCCAGCGCAGTCGTCCAGCGGATCGCCTCTCCGAGGTAGAAGTAGGAAAACAACGTGAAGACGATCAGCGTGATCGCTTCTTGGCCGGTCTTGAGCTGGGCCGTGGAATAGACGCCCGCGCCGATGCGGTTGGCGGGAACCGCCAGCATGTATTCGGGCAGCGCGATCATCCAGCTGGTCAGGATGGCCAGAGGCAGGGCGATGGCGCGGTGCTTGAGGTGACCGTACCAGGCGAAGGTCATGAAGACGTTCGAGCAGATCAGCAGCGCCCACGGGGCGATCTTGGCCCACAGGGGCGGCATGGAGAATCCTCCGAAAGGGAGATGGGAGCCGCGATTGTAGACGTTCAGCGACGTCCCGCGCCACGGCGCCGCTGGACGCTTATTTTGCCTTCTAAAAGTGCAATATCGGTGTTCTATGATTATTTTTCCGGCGCCTCGTCCCTTTCGTTTCTCAAACCCTAACCCGTGCCCCCGTTCCAGGAACCGTGGCCGATAGCGTGCGAGCGCCGGGGAAACGACGCGGCCGCATTCCGGCGGCGTCGCGGTGATCGAGTGAGCGAACGCGCTCTAGCAACCAAACAAGGGGGGCCTGCCTGTACGGCGGGCCGGAGCAAGGCGGATGAAACTGATCATAGCGGTCGTCAAACCCTTCAAGCTCGATGAAGTCCGCGAGGCGCTGGTCGCCGCGGGCGTCGAAGGCCTGACGGTGTCGGAAGTGAAGGGTTACGGCCGCCAGAAGGGCCAGACCGAAATTTATCGCGGCGCGGAGTACCAAGTGAACTTCGTGCCCAAGGTGAAGCTGGAAGCCGTGGTGGACGATGCGTCCGCGGCCAAGGCGGTCGAAGCGGTCAAGGCCGCCGCGGCCACGGGCAAGATCGGCGACGGCAAGATCTTCGTCCTCAATGTCGAAGAAGCCGTGCGCATTCGGACGGGCGAAACCGGCCCGGCCGCTCTGTAATCGTCGGGGAAAGGGGATACCAACGATGAAACTCACCTTTAAGCCGCTGGCTGGGCTGATGCTCGCCGCGACTCTCGCGGGGGCGCCGATCGGCGC
>NZ_JBYCZS010000043.1:0-26744 GCF_057586355.1 Caulobacter sp. SRI_008 | reverse complement strand
TCCCCGAAAAGCAACAAAAGCGCTCCCTCCCGAAGACCAAAAGGTCGTCGGCAATCCAGCTGCCCGAGTCGATTGAGGCCGCGGAACTTAGCGATCCAGCGCCGAAAATGCAAGTCGAAACCTTCATTTCCGAAGCTGCGAAGGCGTCCCCCGCGGCGAGGTGCGGCTTCTACGTGGGGCCTCCGCCGGCCGCAAGCCGATTCCGCCCGCCCCGCGCCCTTAGCTGTGGGCGGATCTGTGCATGGAGTCCGGAACAGAAGCGCTTGCGCCCCGCCCCGCGCTGGCTTCATAGAGCGCTCTATAGAAGAGGGGTCGTCTATGTTGTCCCAGAAGGCGCGCTACGCCCTGCGCGCGATGATCGAACTGGCGCGCGCCGAGGAGCAGGTCACGGCCGGCGAACTGGCCCTGCGCGCCGACGCGCCCCGCAAGTTCCTGGAAGCCATCCTGCTGGGCCTGGCCCGCCACAAGCTGGTGACCAGCCGCCGCGGCAAGTTCGGCGGCTACCTGCTGGCCCGCCCCGCCGCCGAGATCAATTTCGCCGAGATCATCCGCCTGGTCGACGGACCGCTGGCCCTGGCCCCCTGCGTCAGCCGCACCGCCTTCCGCCGTTGCGAGGACTGCAGCGACCTGGTGACATGCGCCCTGCGCGAGGCCCTGCTGCGGGCCCGCGACGCCACCGCCGCCGTGCTCGAGGGCTACACCCTGGCCGACGCAGTCACCGGCACGGGCGCCGAGCTGATCGGCTGACGCCCCTCTCTATATGTAGGGGCGCTCTCATATGAGGCGCTCCCTATAAGAGAGAGCGCCCCTCGCCTGCCCCGGCCTCAGCCGGCGGCGATATAGGCCTTCAGACCGTCGGCCTCGGCCTGGGTCTCCTGGATCTTATACTTCACCAGGTCGCCGATCGAGATGATCCCGACCAGCCGACCGCCCTTGGCCACCGGCAGGTGGCGGATGCGCCGGTCGGTCATCTTGGCCAGCAGGGCCTCGATGGTCTCGTCCGGCTGGGCGAAGATCACGTCGCGGGTCATGCAGGCCGAGATCGGCTTGGTGAGGGCGCCGGCCCCCTCCTTGGCGATCTGCCGCACGATATCGCGCTCCGACAGTATGCCGGCGATGCTTTCGTCGGCCTCCAGCACCACCATCGCCCCGACCTTGCGGGCGTGCAGCAGGGCGGCCGCCGCGCCGACGGTTTCCTGGGGCGAGGCGGTGAACACCAGGTCGCCCTTGTCCTTCAGGATCTGAGACACCAGCAAAGCTCAATCCTCCCTTATGGTTCTTGGAGAACGAGGGTCTCGCAATCCCGCTCCGGGATCAATGGCGTAAGAGACGTCAAAGGATGCGCGGCCTTCCGATCGACCGCCCCAACCGCCGCGCGGCGCGCGTTTAACCAATTCTGGATACCTTGGCGCCTAGGATTGGCGTGTCCGGTTTTGGCACGGGGGTTGCTTGCAATCCCCTGGCAGACAGTCGCGGAGCCCGTCATGGCCTCAAATAAGAACAACAAGCCCCTCGTCCGGGCCTACGGCGCGGCTTTCGTCGCGGCCGGTGTCCTGATCGGGGCCAGCGTTCCGGCCTTCGCCCAGAGCGTCAGCACCAATTCGGCCTCGTACAACGCCGGCTATGGCCGCACGGCGGGGCAGGAAAACCAGATCGTCGACTATTCGACCCGCGACGCCAACGGCAACCGCGTCATCGTCGACGGCGTCATGCTGACCGGCAGCGACCAGAGCGTCTATTCCAGCCGCAGCTCGTCGGGCTCGCTCGACAGCTATTCGGGCGTCGGCAGCCTGGGCGGCTATTCCAGCTCGACCGCGATCGGCAACAACCTGACGGTCATCACCCAGGGCAGCAACAACGTGGTCATCGTCAACTCCAAGCAGGTCAACAACGGCAATGTCACCGCCGGTTCGTCGACCAACGGCGGTGTCTCCAATGGCAACTAAGCGGATCCTCCTGCTGGTGGCCGCGGCCTGCTCGGCGCTCAGCGCCTGTGGCGGCGGCGTGCCCAAGCGTCTGGACGCGGGCAACTACGCCCGGCCGATCGGCACGGCGCCAGTCACGGCCAACCCGACCCCCTATTCGACGGCGCTGAACTGCCTGGCCAGCTACGCCCGGCAGAACCGCGTCGCCGCCCCGCGCATCGCCGTGGGCCGCATCGCCGACTACACCGGCAAGGAAGAGTCCGACGGTTCGGGCCGCAAGGTCACCCAAGGCGCCTCGCTGATGGCCATGACCGCCTTCGCCAAGGCCGGCATGCCGATGGTCGAGCGCTTCGACACCTCGGTCTCCGAGCTCGAACTGAAGTACGCCAACAACAAGCTGATCTCCGACCGCCCGGCCCCGACGCCGGACGCCCCGGCCGACTATCGCAAGATCGTCGCCGGCCAGGTCGCGGGCTCGGACTTCTATCTCGTCGGCGGCGTCACCGAGCTGAACTACAACATCCACTCGGCGGGCGCGGACCTCTACGGCGGCGACCTCGACAGCGACGGCCTGAAGGCCAACTTCAAGCGCCGCCTGTTCGTGATGAACATCGCCATGGACCTGCGCCTGATCAACAGCCGCACCCTGGTGGTGGAAGATGTCATCTCCTACCAGAAGCAGGTGATCGGCCGCGAAGTCAGCGCCGGCATCTTCGCCTTCGCCAACAACAACGTCTTCGACCTGTCGGGCGGCAAGGGCGCGCTGGAGCCGGTGCAGCTGGCCGTGCGCTCGCTGATCGAGCGCTCGGTCGTCGAGATGAGCGCCAACCTCTACGGCATGCCGGGTCCCCAGAGCTGCCTGCAGTCGGATCCGTTCGGCGCCGACACCGTCGGCGTCACGGGCGCCTACACGCCCGCCTACAACAACCTGGGAACCAACAATGCGCAGACCCGCGAAGATCCGTCTCGCTGGAACGATCGCAGCGATCCCTCTGTGCGTCGCGGTCGCTACTAGCGTCGCCTTCGCCCAGGGCCAGGTTCTCAACAACCAGGTCAATCTGGGCGAGGTCTTCACCGAACAGACCCTCAACGTCGTCACCGTCGAGGAGGGCGTCAGCGCCACCACGACCGCCACCGGCAACGCCGTCGGCATCGGCGGCGAGCGCGCCGACGTCAGCGCGACCTCCAACCAGGTGAACTCCGGCTCGGTCTACGGCCACGGCGTGGTCAACGCCTCCGGTTCGATGGGCGCGTCCAGCGACGTCACCACCGTGGCGACCGGCAACAACGGCTCGGTCGACATGACCGAGGCCACCTATTCCGGCTTCACGGTCCAGACCAACAGCGGCGCGGTCACCGCCCGCGGCCAGGTCGAGGGCGAGACCGCCCAGGCCGGCGACCTGACCATGGCCACCCAGGCGATGGGCAACGCCCAAGGCCTCTATCTCGACAACGGCTCGGCCGGGGCCCGCATCAGCCAGGCCAATTCCGGCGACGTCCTGGCCGACGGCGGGGCGATCGTGCAGTACGTCAGCGGCACGTCGACCGTGGCCGGCGCGGCGGCGGGCAACAGCATCGCGATCGGCGGCTACAACCAGTCGGCCGCCCGGGTGATCGCCGACCAGGGCAACACCTCCGACCTCGTCCAGGCCAGCAAGTTCACCGCCTACGGCAACAGCTACCTGACCAGCACGGCGACCACCGCCGTCGCCAACGACCTGTCGGCCAGCAACACCGGGCCGCTGCTCGACGTGGCCAACCACCAGTACAACACCGCCTATGTGCGCTCGCAGGCCGAGACCAGCTCGTATCTCTACGGCGCGGCCCAGGCCAGCGCCAACGGCGTGGGCAACAACGCCATCGTCGGCAACACCGGCGCGGCCCTGGTGCTCGACAACGTCCAGACCAACGACGGCGGCGGCGTCGAGGTGATCGCCAGCGCCACGGGCGACACCGGCTACGACATCGGCGCCAGCGCCACGGCGGCCGGCAACTCGGTCACTGGCTATGTCTGCAGCCAGTGCGGCGGCTCGATGAGCGTCTCCAACGACCAGTCCAACAGCGCCGACGTCTCGGCCCGCTCGACCACCACGGTCACGGGCTCGGCCCGCTCGGTGACGGGCACGGCCAGCGCCACGGGCAACAACGCGGCGTTCTACATCCGGAACTGACTTTGCTCCTCCCCCGTGAAACGGGGGAGGTGGCGCGCTGCGATACGCAGCGTGACGGAGGGGGCGAGACTGGGCTCGGCCCCTTCCCCCGTAAAATCCCCGCGAAAGCGGGGACCCAGGTGTTTTATCGTCGAGCGCCACGCGTTTCAGAAAAAGCCTGGGTCCCCGCTTTCGCGGGGATTTTACGGATGAGGGTTGGGCTGAGGGGGATAGAGCGCCGCCCGGGCGCTCTCCTTCACCAGCTCAGCGCAATCGCGCGTGAGATCGCCAACCCGTTCCCTCTCCCCTTGCGGGAGAGGGTGGCCTGCGAAGCAGGTCGGGTGAGGGGTCTCTCAGAACTCAACACCGCTTGCGGCGGTCAGGCTGGGTGAGGCGTCTCAAGTCTGAGAGACCCCTTATCCGACGGCCTTCGGCCGCCACCTTCTCCCGCAAGGGGAGAAGGACCTTATTGCCCGTACACCGCGTCGCGCAGTTCGCGCGTCACCTGGCCGTTCATGCCTTCGAACGCCGTGTTGGTCAGCAGCACCACGGTCAGCCCAGCCTTGGGGTCCACGAACCAGTTGTGCCCATAGACCCCGCCCCAGGCCAACGTGCCCTGCCCTTGCGGGGTCTTGGCCACCTCCGGATCGTCGAGCACGGCCCAGCCGTAGCCGAAGCCCCAGCCGGGGCCCTGGGTGGCGGCCTTGATCCCGGCCTGGTCGGTGGTCATCAGTTTGACGCTAGCGGGCGAAAGCACCGGTCCACCGCCGGTGCGCACGGCCTCGAGCAGGGCCAGCACGTCGCCGGCCGTGCCGACCATGCCCGCTCCGCCCGAGGGGAAGGCGGCCGGATCGGTCGCGCGGCTGGGGGCCATGCGCACGGCGGTGGCGCCCAGCGAGACGTCCTGGTTGTCGGTCATCCGGGTGGGGGCCGGGCTGGCGTTGGCGTAGGGCGTGGCCAGGCGGGCCGGGTCCTTAGCCTGGAAGCCGGCGTCCTTCAGCCCCAGCGGCCCAGTGACGGTGCGCTCGACCACCTGCGGCAGCGGATGGCCGTCGGCCTTTTCGGCGACCAGGCCCAGCACGTCGATGGCCAGCGAATAGCGCCAGGCGGTCCCCGGCGCGAAGGCCAGCGGCCCCTTGCCGATCCGGGCGATGTTCTCGTCCAGGCTAAGTCCCGAGATGTCGAGCCCGTCCGAGACGCCCAGCTTGTGATACGGGTGCTCGGCCGTCTCCGACAGGCCGTAGGTCAGGCCCGCCGTATGGTCGAGCAACTGGCCGATGGTGATGGTCGGGACCCGCCCGTCAGCCAGGGCCGGCTTGAAGTCGGGCAGCCACTTGGTCACCGGATCGGCCAGCGACAGCTTGCCCTCCTCGACCAGCCGCATGATCGCCACGCTGACGAACGGCTTGCTGACCGAGGCCAGGCGGAACACCGCGTCCTCGCGCATCGGGGCGGCGGCCTCGCGGTCGGCCAGGCCCACGGCCCGGTGGTAGACGAGCTTGCCGTCGCGGGCGACCAGGGCCACCGCGCCCACCAGCCGCTGGTCGGCCACGGCGCGGTCGAGCACCGTGTCGATGCGGGCGGCCAAAGCAGCGTCCTGGGTCTGCGCGACCACCGCCGGCTTGCCCACGGCCTGGGCCTGAACCATCGCCGGCGCGCCCGCCAGCACCGCCCAAATCGCCAGGGGGGCCGCAACGCCCGCAAGCCATAGACGCATTTCGCTGCTCCCTCGCCGCCGGACGCCCAGCCTTCCTACGGAGTGGGATGCGGCCGCGCCTTGCGCAAGACCGGAGCCGCGAGTTTCCCACAGGCTTGCGGCCCGATGTTGCAAACCGGAAGTCGCCCCGGCCGAATCCGCCGCCGCATGGCCTTGCTTGCGCCACGCGCGCCGCCCAAGTTGAGCTTCGACATCTTCCGCAATCGATCGGTAGCCATGATATCCGTCTCGCGCCTGGCGCTCGTCGTCTCCGCCGGCCTGGCGCTCACCGCCTGCTCCACCCTGCCTTCCGTCCTGCCCGGTTCGAGCAAGAAGGCCGACGCCCCGACCAGCGCCGCCGCTCCGGCCGCGCCCGCGGCGCCGGTCGCCCCGGTCAAGACCTCGGGCCCGCAGTTCTCCGACCTCAAGCCCGGCCAGTGGCCGCACGAGATTTCCGACGTCGCCGTCGATCCGGCCATCCGCTTCGGCGTGCTGCCCAACGGCATGCGTTACGCCCTGCGCAAGAACGCCACACCGCCCGGCCAGGCCGCGCTTCGACTGTGGTTCGACGCCGGCTCGCTGATGGAGGCCGACGACCAGCAGGGCCTGGCCCACTTCCTCGAGCACATGGCCTTCAACGGCTCCAAGAACGTGCCCGAAGGCGAGATGGTCAAGATCCTCGAGCGCCGCGGCCTGGCCTTCGGGGCCGACACCAACGCCTCGACCAGCTTCGACGAAACGACCTACACCCTCGACCTGCCCAAGACCGACGACGGCACGGTCGACGACGCCATGATGCTGCTGCGCGAGGCGGCCGGCGAGCTGACCATCGACCCCGCCGCCGTGGACCGCGAGCGCGGCGTGGTGCTGTCGGAGGAGCGCACCCGCGACACCCCCGGCTACCGCGTCTTCAAGCAGGGCTTCGCCTTCAACCTGCAAGGCCAGCGCCCGCCCGAGCGCCTGCCGATCGGCACGACCGACGTCATCTCCACCGCCCCGGCCCAGCGCATCCGCGACTTCTACCAGGCCTGGTACCGCCCCGAGAACGCGGTGTTCGTGGCCGTCGGCGACTTCGACCTCGACGCCATGGAGGCCAAGATCAAGGCCCGCTTCGGCGACTGGAAGGCCGTCGGCGAGCCGGGCGCGCGTCCCGACCTGGGCGCCGTGGCCCAGCGCGGCCTGACCGCCAAGGTCATCGTCGAGCCGGGCTCGGGCGAGTCGGTGCAGATCGGCTGGGCCCAGCCGGCTGATCAGCGGATCGAGACCAAGGCCACCGACCGCGAATACATGCTGGAATCGCTGGGCATGGCGGTGCTGAACCGCCGCCTGCGCGCCCTGGCCCGCGGCGAGACCCCGCCCTTCATCTCGGCCGGCGCCCTGCGCAACGACCAGTACCACGCCGTCCAGATCAACGGCCTGTTCGCCCAGGTGAAGCCGGGCGACTGGAAGACCGCCCTGCAGGTGCTCGACCAGGAACAGCGCCGCCTCGTGCAGTTCGGCGTGCGCCAGGACGAGCTCGACCGCGAGATCACCGCCATGCGCGCCGGCTACCAGGCCGCCGCCGCCGGCGAGGCCACCCAGCGCACCCCGGCCCTGGCCGGCGCCATCGTCGGCAGCCTGGGCGACCGCGAGGTGGTGACCAGCCCCTCGCAGAACCTCGCCGGCTTCGACGCCATCACCAAGGACCTCAAGGCCGACGCCGTCTCGGCCGCCGTGCGTTCGCTGTTCGCCGGCCAGGGTCCGCTGATCGTGCTGCCGACCCCGACCGCCATCGAGGGCGGCGAGGCCACGGTCACCGGCGCCTATACGGACTCGACCAAGACGCCCGTGACGCCGCCGGCCGCCCCCGTGGCCACAGCCTGGCCCTATGCGGTGTTCGGCCCGACCGGCAAGCCGGTGGAGCAGAAGGACGTCGCCGACCTCGACACCGTCTTCGTCCGCTTCGAGAACGGCGTGCGCCTGACGGTCAAACCGACCAAGTTCCGCGACGACCAGATCCTGGTGAAGGCCCGCATCGGCAACGGCCTGCTCGACCTGTCGAAGGCCGGCCAGAGCCCTCTGTGGTCGGCCTCGTCGATGATCGAGGGCGGCCTCAAGCAGATCACCGCCCAGGACATGGAGCAGGTGCTGACCGGCAAGGTCTGGAACGCCGGCCTCGGCGTCGAGGACGACGCCTTCGTGCTCAGCGGCCGCACCCGTCCCGAAGATCTCTCGACCGAGCTGCAGGTGCTGGCGGCCTACGCCTCCGACGCCGGCTGGCGGTCCGAGGCCTTCAACCGCATCAAGACCTATTACGGCACGATCCACGACCAGCTGGAGCGCACCAACAGCGGCGTGGTCGGCCGTGATCTGGCCGGGCTGATGCACCCGAACGACGGCCGCTGGACCTTCCCCAGCCGCCAGGACATCGCCGCCGGCTCGATCGACCAGCTGAAGGCCGCCGTCGGCCAGCCCCTGTCGACCGGCCAGATCGAGGTCGTCGTCGTGGGCGACACCACGGTCGACAAGGCGGTCGCGGCCGTGGCCGAGACCTTCGGCGCCCTGCCCGTCCGCACCGGCGCGGCCGCGCCCGCCGAAGCCAAGCAGATCGGCTTCCCCGCCCCGTCCAGGATCCCGGTGATCCGCACCCACAAGGGCCGCGCCGACCAGGGCCTGCTGTTCATGGCCTGGAAGACCGACGACCTGTTCAGCGACCTGCAGCGTTCGCGCAACATCCAGCTCCTGGCCTCGGTGATGCAGCTGCGGCTGATCGACGAACTGCGCGAGAAGCAGGGCGCGACCTATTCGCCCTCGGTCTCGGCCACGGCCAACGCCACCTTCCCCGGCTGGGGGTATCTGGGCCTGTCGGTCGAGGTGCCGCCGG
Organism: Caulobacter sp. SRI_008; assembly: GCF_057586355.1. Lineage (NCBI taxonomy): Bacteria > Pseudomonadati > Pseudomonadota > Alphaproteobacteria > Caulobacterales > Caulobacteraceae > Caulobacter > Caulobacter sp. SRI_008. The sequence goes on along the minus strand of NZ_JBYCZS010000043.1, from coordinate 18,110 downwards.
AAAAGCTCGACCAGGTGGTGGCCAGCGTCCGCAAGATCGCCGCCGACCTGCGCGACAAGCCGGTCACCGCCGACGAGCTGGAGCGCGCCAAGCTGCCGCGCATCGACCAGCTGGAAAAGGCGCGCGAGACTAACGAGTACTGGCTGGGCGCGCTCTCGGGCGCCCAGACCGACCCGCGCCTGCTCGACGCCACCCGCTCGGTGATTGCCGGCCTGCAACGCGTCTCCGCCGCCGACGTCCAAAAAGCCGCCCGCGCCTTCCTGTCCGACGACAAGAGCTGGACCTTCGAGGTCAAGCCGGAGAAGTGATCCTGATCCCTCTCCCCTTGCGGGAGAGGGTGGCCCCACGAAGTGGGGTCGGGTGAGGGGTCTCTCAGATCTCAACACCGCGAGCGGCGGTCAGGCCGAGCGGAGCGTCCAACATCTGAGAGACCCCTCATCCGTCGGCTTCGCCGACACCTTCTCCCGCAAGGGGAGAAGGACAAAAGAAAAAGGCCTCCGCTCTTTCGAACGGAGGCCTTTGTCGTTTCGAACCGGCTTAGGCAATCAGTAGACCACCCCGCCGACGCCGCCGTCGAGGCTGAGGCTCATGCCCGACGACCGCGTCTCCCGCACCGTCTCCTCGCGATAGGCGGTGTAGGTCTCGGTGGTCAGGATGCTCAGGATCTTCACGCCGGCGCCGTAGCGGCGCAGCAGCGAGCGCTCGTTGCAGTCGCGGGCCGGGCGCTGCGAACGGCAGACCAGGGTCCCGCCTTCGCCGCCGCGAATACCCGGCGTGTGATAGAGCGCCTCGTTCTTCTGGCAGATATAGGTCTGGGCGCCGCGGCCGCCGGTGCTGACGTCGATCGTGCTGTCGTATTCGCCGATTACGTACTGCATGCGGCTGCCGGCGATGCAGCGATAGAGCTCGCCGTCATAGAGGTCGTCGATGTCGCGGTCGGGCGTGACCTGCGAGGCCGGGTGCGGGATGTCCTTGTCGTCCAGGCAGACGGCGCGGACGACGACGCGCTTGAACTTGGTGCGGGTTGCTTCATAGGCCGTGCGGCGGGCGGTCTCGCCGCCGATCACGTTGAGGCCGTCGATGTAACCGGTGGCCTGCGGGCCCGAATAGTAGCCGCCGTGCGCGCCGCCGCCGTAATAGACGGTCGAGCTGGCGCCCGCGCCGGCCCCGGCGCTGCTGCCGGCCGAGGCGTTGGCCGAGGCGCTCGCATTGACGTTGACGTTCACGTTGACGGAGGTCTTGCCGCCGCCACCGCCGTTGCAGCCGCTGGTGCAGCCGCTCGGCGGCTTGGGCGGGCGCGGGGGCGCCGGCGGTGGGGTGCAGCAGCTCGGAGGCGTGGTCGTGCAGCCGCTGTTGCACTGGGCGTAGGCGACACCGCCCACGAAGAGTCCGGCCAGGGCCGCCCCGATGGCGATCCACAGCTTGGACACGGTCAGTTTCGGCGCCGTCATGGCGTCTCCCCTTCACACAGCGTGCGTCTTCCAGCCGGTTCACCAGCAAGAAGCGCGCCATGGACCCGCCGCGCCTCGACTCTGTGCCAAGACGATACGACGGGGCCCCTGGCCCGGTTCTCCTAGCAAGCCCCATGCGGTCGATCTGGACCGCGAAGTGGACCCGCCAGGGGACGACGATGTTCCATCCAAGCACGGAACGGTTGATAGACTATTGGCGAACCCAGGCCGGCGCCGCGCGCATGCCGTCCCGCGCCGATGTCGATCCTGGCGATTTCCTCGATATTCTGGCCCAGGTCTTCATCCTGGGACGCTCGGCCGGCCGCTATCCGTTCCGCCTGACCGGCGGCTTCGTGGCCGATCTGCACGCCCGCGACCTGCGCGGGGAGGACTCGCTGTCGCTGTGGGCGCTGTCGCACCGGCTGGAGGTGAAGTCGGCCCTGGAGGTCGCCCGCCGCCGGGCCGAGCCCGTCGTCGTCACCGCCGACATCCGCGCCCACGGCGTCGCCTCGGTTGGCATGGAGGTGCTGCTTGCCCCGATGACCGGCGCCAGCGGCGAGGTCGACCGGTTCCTGGGCCTCTACCAGCCGATCGCCATGATGCAGCGCCTGATGGGCCGCCCGGCCTATGAACTGGGCGTCCGCCGGATCCAGGCGCTCGGCCCCAACAACGCCGAGGCCCCGCGCCTGCGGCTGGCCAGCCTGGACGGCCGGCTGATCGCCTGACGGCGGACAAGGTTTCCTCCCGGACTCTGGAGCGGGAGGCTTGCGTCGCACTGCCGGGTGCGACGCCGAAGGGATGGAGGGGGACGCTCGGGAGAGCGCCTCGCGGCGGGAGCGCCCCCTCCTCCCGGATTTACTAGGCGTCGCCGTTGCGGGCGGCGACGATCCAGCCGGCGCCATCGATCACCACCGACCGGTCCTGCGCCTTGGCCGCGAAGGCTTCGCGCACCGCGATCCTGGCTTCTTCCACCACCGCCTTGGCCTGGTCGGCCAGGGCGCGGGTCAGCGGGCCGACCTGGAAGGCCAGGTCCACGGCGTCGGCGATCGCCGCCTCGCGCGTCTCGCCCTCGCCGAAGACGATCCGATGGTCGATCGGCGTCAGCACCACATCCACAAAGCCGGCTTCGTCCAGGATCCGCTCCACCCGCGCCCGGTCGCCGAACGAGAACGGCCCAGGAGCCTCGGGCGGCGGCGCGGCGGGCGGGCCGACGATCGGGGCGATGGCCTGCAGCGGCAGCCGCACCCAGTCGTTCTCGCCCGCCCCGCGCCAGCAGACGAAGGCGAGGCGACCTTTCGGCTTCAGCGCCCGGCGCATGTGGGTGAAGGCCCCCGCCGGGTCGTCGAAGAACATCACCCCGAACCGCGAGAACAGCAGGTCGAACTGCGCCACCGGCAGCAAAGCCCGGCTGGCGTCGGCCACCTGGAAGCGGGCGTTCGGTCGGTCCTCGCCCAGCTCGCGGGCTCGCGCCACCAGCGGTTCGGAAACATCGACGCCCAGCACGCCGCCCTTGGCCCCGACCAGGGCCGCCAGCGCCAGGCTGCCCGCCCCCGCGCCGCAGCCGATGTCCAGCACCTGCTCGCCCGGCGCCGGCGCGGCGGCGGCAACCGCCGCCCGGCCATAGGCGTCGAGCATGCGGTCGAGCCGGGCCTGGTTGGCCACCCAGCGCTCGCCGGTGCGTCCGTTCCAGTCGGCGATCTGGTGGACATTGCGCTCGGTCATGGCGGGGCCTCAGTTGAGAATTGATCTCAACAAGCTGTAGCCCCGCCGTCCGGTCCTGTCGACTGTCCCTGTCGACTACCGCCCCGCCGCGTCCAGCGCCGCGATCACCTCGGGCGGCAGGGTCAGGCGGGCGCCGGCCAGCAGTTCGTCGAGCTGTTCGACGCTGGTGGCGCTGGCGATCGGGGCGGTGATGGCCGGATGGGCGACGATCCAGGCCAGGGCGATCTGGGCCGGGCTCGCGCCGGTCGCCTCGGCCGCGGCGTCGAGGGCGGCCAGCACCCGCAGGCCCTTTTCGTTCAGATAGTCGCGCGCGATGGTCCGGCCCCGCGCCCGCCCCTCGAGATCGGCCTCGCTGCGGTACTTGCCGGTCAGGAAGCCGGCGGCCAGGCCGTAGAACGGGATGATCCCGACGCCTTCCCGCGTCGTCAGCTCGGCCAGCGCGCCCTCGACCTCGTCGCGGTCATAGAGATTGAACTTCGGCTGGATCGACTCGTAGCGGACCAGACCCTTGTCGGCCGAGGTCTTCAGCGAAGCCTCCAGGCGCTCGGGCGTGAAGTTCGAGGCCCCGATGGCCCGCACCTTGCCGGCCTTCACCAGCCGGTCGAAGGCCTCCAGCGTCTCGTCGATCGGTGTGGCCGCATCGTCCTCGTGCGACTGGTAGAGGTCGACATAATCCGTTTGCAGCCGGCGAAGCGAATCCTCCAGCGCCGCGACGATGTTGGCGGCCGAAAGGCCCGGGCGCTTGGGCCACTTGGCCACCTTGGTCAGGATCTTGATGCTGTCGCGCTTGCCGCCGGCCGCCAGCCAGCGGCCGATCGTCGCCTCGGACTCGCCGCCCTCGTGTCCCGGGACCCAGGCCGAATAGACGTCGGCCGTATCGACCGCGTCGAAGCCGCCGTCGACGAAGGCGTCGAGCAGCCGGTGCGAGGTCGTCTCGTCGGCCGTCCAGCCGAAGACGTTGCCGCCGAACACCAGCGGGGCGATCGAGAGGCCGGAGCGGCCGAGGGGGCGTTGGCTCATGAAGAAGGTCCTATTGGAAGACGGCCGTGACTGTGGGCGGCTTCACCCGCCCCCGCCCAATCAAACTTTGAAATAAGGCCTATTGGGCGCGGGTAGCGGATCTATCCGAAACGGCGCCAGCGCCTCTCGCCCCCAACCGTAAAACCCCCGCGAAAGCGGGGGCCCAGGCTTTTTCTGCAACGCGCGTTACTCGACGATAAAACACCTGGGTCCCCGCTTTCGCGGGGATTTTACGGAGGAAGAGCGAACTCACGCAGCCGCCGCGGCGGCCCCGTCGAACACCGGCGCGTCCTGCGGCGCCAGGGTCGCCTTGCCCCGCAGCAGGTCGGCGGCCCGCTCGGCGATCATGATCGTGGGCGCATTGGTGTTGCCGCCGATCAGGGTCGGCATCACCGAGGCGTCGATCACCCGCAGGCCCGCAAGGCCCTGCACCCGCAGCTGGTCGTCGACCACCGCCAGCGGATCGCCGGCCGCGCCCATCCGGCAGGTGCCGACCGGGTGATAGATCGTCTCGGCCTTGGCCCGGATCCAGGCGTCGATCTCGGCGTCGCTCTTCACGGCCGCCCCCGGCGCGTACTCGCTGTCGCGATAGGGATCGAGCGCGGCCTGGGCGGCGACGTCGCGGCCGATCCGTACGCCTTCGCGCATGGCCCGGCGGTCCTCGTCGGCGGCCAGGTAGTTGGCCAGGATCGTCGGATCGGCGAACGGGTCGGCCGACCGCAGCCCCACAGAACCCCTGCTCTCCGGACGCAATTGACAGATGTGCAGGGTGAAGCCGTCCTTCTCGACCACCACCTTGCCGTGGTCCTGCATGATCGCCAGCACCGCGTGGATCTGCAGGTCGGGCCGGTCGAGATCGGGCCGCGAGCGCAGGAAGGCGCCCGACTCCAGGAAGTTCTGCCGCCCGATGCCCTTGCCCATCAGCAGGTAGGAAAGGCCGACGCCCAGCTTGTTCAGTCCCTTGTTGGCCGAATAGGCGGTCTTCAGCCCCTTGGTCGTCCACGACAGGCAGACGTCCAGGTGATCCTGCAGGTTCTGACCGACGCCGCGCGACTCGTGGATGGTCGAGATGCCGTGCATCTTCAGCGCATCCGGGTCGCCGATCCCCGACAATTGCAGAATTTGCGGAGACTGCACCGCGCCGGCGCTCAGCAGCACCTCGGCGTCAGCGTGCGCGACCGCCGTCTGGCCGCCCTTGCCTGCGACATATTCGACACCGATCGCCCGGCCTTTCTCGACCAGGATCCGCGTCGTGCGGGCCTCGGTGATGCAGGTCAGGTTCGGCCGCGCCAGGGCCCCGGCCAGATAGGCGGCTGCCGCGCTCCAGCGCTTGCCGTCGCGGATGGTCAGGTCGTAGGGGCCGAAGCCCTCCTGCTGGAAACCGTTGAAATCCTTGGTCACCGGATGGCCCGCCTGACGGCCGGCCTCGATCACCGCCTTGTAGAACGGGCTGTCGGACTCCCCGGCCGAGACGTGCAGCGGCCCGTCGCCGCCATGATAGTCGCAGCCCCCGCCGTGGAAGGTCTCCGAACGTTTGAAGTAGGGCAGCACCTCGGCATAGGACCAGCCCGACAGGCCCATCTGCCGCCACTGGTCATAGTCGCGCGCATGGCCGCGGATATAGATCATGCCGTTGATCGCCGAGGATCCCCCCAGGCCCCGGCCGCGCGGCCACCACAGGCGGCGGCCGCCCAGGTTCGGCTCCGGATCGGTCCAGAAGCCCCAGTTGCTCTCGCCCTTGGCCTTGATCAGTTCGCCCACGCCCGCGGGCATGCGCACCAGCACCGAGCCGTTCTTGCCGCCGGCTTCCAGCAGCAGAACCTTCACCGCCGGATCCTCGCTCAGCCGCGCGGCCAGCACGCAGCCCGCCGAACCGGCGCCGATGATGACGTAGTCGTAGCGCGTGCCCGACATGGCGTCCCTCCCACAATGTTATCGTTGTTAAGACAGAGAGTGACCCGGCCTGGCGACGGCGGCAAGAGGGCGCGTAAACGCCGCCATAACGTCGTTACGGATTTTGCGAAAACTCAACCTTAATCCGATCTGCAAACCTGCCCGCCATCATGACGGCATCAGATCGATCGGCGGCTTCGTGGAGAGCGCCTTCCGGTCATCCGAACTTCCAACGGCGGCTTCGATCCCGCTGCCGCCGTGAGAAGCCCCGCGCACCGAGCCCCCCGCGCGGGTCCGTCAGGAGCGCCGCCGTCTTCCCCCCAGAGGGCGGCGCTCCTGCATTTTTCTGGCTCAGATGGCCGCGAGGCCGGCGCGATAGCGCTTCCAGTTCTCGACATAGTGCAGGGCCGAGGCTTGCAGGATCATCGCCTGGTGCTCGCTGACCTCGCGGATGATCTTGCCCGGCGCGCCGACCACCATCGAGTTGTCGGGGATCTCCTTGCCCTCGGTGATCAGGGCGCCCGCGCCGATCAGGCAGTTCTTCCCGATCCTGGCGCCGTTGAGGATGATCGAGCCGATGCCGATCAGCGAACCGTCGCCGATCGTGCAGCCGTGCAGCATCACCATGTGGCCGACGGTGACGTTGGCGCCGATGGTGAGCGGGATCCCGGCGTCGGTGTGCAGCACCGAGCCGTCCTGGATGTTGCTGTTCTCGCCGATCGTGATCGGGTCGTTGTCGCCACGCAGCACCGCGCCCCACCAGACGCTGGCGTTCTGCTTTAGGACGACGTTGCCCATCACGCTGGCGCTGGGAGCGATCCAGTATTCGCCTTCCGGGGGAAGCCACGGCGCCACATCGCCCAACGAATAGACAGTCATCCGTACACCCCGTGTTCTTTTGGCACGCAGAATCTTAATCGCTCAGAAACCATAATCACCCCATTGTAAATCCGGTGATTCGGCATGGAACATCCCTTCATCGGGAGACTTCCTTCCGTATCCGCCGCGGACCATACCGACCGCGGCCTCCTGACGACGGAGAACAGGGTCTTGCGTTCGGCGTTCCGGCGTACAGCACCGCCTTCCTGGGGCTCCACCGAGCCGCCTGGCCGCGCCTGCGGCTCCGTCTTCTGCTCCTCTCATCGACCCAAGGACGACGCCTCACGGCCTCGTCCTTTTTTCATGCCTGAATGGAGGCTTTGATGACCAAGCGAGCCCTGAAGCGGATGGTGCGCGAGGGCGCGGACGACCGCTATGACGACGCCAAGGTGCGTCGCCTGCCGGTGGAGCATCGCGGCGGCTGGTCGCCGCTGGGCGAGACGGACAACGCGCCCCGGGATCAGAGCTACATCAAGACGATAAAACCAAAATCACCGGGCCAGGCCCAGCTGATGGAGGCCATGGACTCCAAGAACCTGGTCATGGCTCTGGGTCCGGCCGGCACCGGCAAGACCTATCTGGCCATCGCCAAGGCCGTGGAGGCCCTGGAGGCCGGCCGGGTCAACCGCATCGTCCTGTCGCGCCCCGCCGTCGAGGCCGGGGAGTCGATCGGCTACCTGCCGGGCGACATGGAAGACAAGCTGGCTCCCTATCTGCGCCCGCTCTACGACGCCCTGACCGATCGCCTTTCGGTCAAGCGCATGCGGGCCCTGATGGCCGAGGGCGCGATCGAGATCGCCCCGGTCGGCTTCATGCGCGGCCGCACCCTCAACAACGCCTTCGTGGTCATCGACGAGGCCCAGAACTGCACCTACATGCAGCTGAAGATGCTGCTGACGCGCCTGGGCTGGCACTCGACCATGGTGGTCACCGGCGACCCGAACCAGTCCGACCTGCTGCCGGGCATCTCGGGCCTCGCCGACGTGGCCGCCAAGTTCGAGGAGCTGTCCAACATCGCCGTCGTCCGCCTGGCCGACAAGGACATCGTCCGTCATCCCCTGGTGGCCGAGATGCTCGGCGTTCTGTGACCCTAATTCTGTAATTTCATAACAGTTCTTGCCCCTCGGGGCTTGAGTATGGGGCGGTCGGACTGCAAGGTCCGGCCGCCTTAACTGTTTTGGGACCCCATATGTCCGATGCCGCCGCCGCCCCACGCTCGGAGTTCACGCTCCGCGGCGTGCTTCTGGGGATCCTGATCACCGTCGTCTTCACGGCCGCCCAGGTCTATCTCGGCCTGAAGGTCGGCCTGACCTTCGCCACCTCGATCCCCGCCGCGGTGATCTCGATGGCCCTGCTGCGGTTCTTCAAGACCTCGACCATCCAGGAAAACAACATCGTCCAGACGATCGCCTCGGCGGCCGGCACGCTGTCGTCGGTGATCTTCGTGCTGCCGGGCCTGCTGATGATCGGCTGGTGGTCGAACATCCCGTTCCTGGCCACCTTCGGCATCTGCGCCGTCGGCGGCATTCTGGGCGTGATGTACACGATCCCGCTACGCCGGGCGCTCGTGACCAACTCGCCCCTGCCCTATCCGGAAGGCGTCGCCGCGGCCGAGGTGCTGAAGGTCGGCGCCGGTTCGCGCGAAGGCGCGGCCGAGGGCAAGGCGGGCCTCTGGGCGGTGATCGCTGGCACCCTGGCGTCGGCGGCCTTCGCGGCCCTGGGCGCGGCCAAGATCTTCGCCGCCGAGGTCGCCACCTATTTCAAGGTCGGCAAGGGCGCGACCGGCATCGGCGCTTCCAGCTCGCTGGCGCTGATGGGCGCGGGCCACCTGATGGGCATCACCGTCGGCATCGCCATGTTCACCGGCCTGTTCATCGCCTGGGCCGTGCTGGTGCCGATCCTGACCGGCGTGTTCCCGGCCGAAGCCGGCATGAGCGTCGCCGACCACGCCCTGAAGGTCTGGTCCACCAAGGTCCGCTTCCTGGGCGCCGGCGTCATCGGCGCGGCCGCCATCTGGACCCTGGGCAAGCTGGTGGTGCCGATCTGGCGCGGCCTGGTCTCGGCCTTCGAGGCCGGCAAGGCCCGCCGCGCGGGCTCCGGCGACATTCCCCGCGTCGAGCAGGACATCCCGCTCTTCGTCGTCGGCCTGGTTTCGGTCGCCCTGCTGGCCCCGGCCGGCTGGTTGCTGGCCGCCTTCGCGCTCGGCGGTCCCGCCGGCGCCCTGGCCCTGCCGCTGACCATCGTCGGCGTCGCCTATCTGGTGTTCGCCGGCCTGCTGGCCGCCGCCGTCTGCGGCTACATGGCCGGCCTGATCGGCTCGTCCAACAGCCCGGTCTCGGGCATCGCCATCCTGACCGTGCTGGGCGCCTCGCTGCTGGTCGGCGCCATCGGCCGCGGCCTGATCGGCCCCGACGCCGCCAAGGCCCTGGTCGCCTTCGCCCTCTATGTCACCGCCACCGTCCTGGCCGTGGCCGTCGTGGCCAACGACAACCTGCAGGACCTGAAGACCGGCCAGCTGGTCGACGCCACCCCGTGGAAGCAGCAGACGGCCCTGGTGATCGGCGTGCTGTCGGGCGCCGTGGTGATCCCGTTCGTGCTGGACCTGCTGGCCAAGTCCAACGGCTTCGTCGGCGCGCCGAACCTCAACGTCGTGCCCGGCGCCGAGCCCCTGGCAGCGCCGCAGGCGACGCTGATCTCGACCCTGGCCAAGGGCGTCATCGGCCATAACCTGCAGTGGGACCTGCTGGGCGTCGGCGCCCTGATCGGCCTTGCCCTGGTGCTCGTCGACATCGTCCTGCGCCGCGCCAGCAAGGATCGCTTCAGCCTGCCGCCGCTGGGCGTGGGCCTGGCCATCTACCTGCCCAGCGCCGTGACCGCCCCCGTGGTGGTCGGCGCCGTCGCCGGCTGGATCTTCGAGCGCGTGGTCTCCAAAGACCGCAAGGCCGAGGTCGCCAAGCGCCTGGGCGTGCTGATCGCCTCGGGCTTCATCGTCGGCGAGAGCCTGTTCAACGTGGCCTTGGCCCTGCTGATCGTCGCCAGCAACAAGGGCGCGCCCCTGGCCATCGCCTCGCCGCCGCCCGAGCATCTGGGCATGATCATCGCCCTGGTCGTCGCGGCGATCCTGGTGGCGGGCCTCTACGCCTGGTGCCGCATCCAGGCCCGGAAGACCGAACAGGCCTGATCAGCCGGTTCTCCCGATACGGAAAGGCCCGGAGGCGCAAGCTTCCGGGCCTTTTTCGTTTCAGGCGGGATCAAACTCCATGAACCCGCTCATTTTCACCGAGCCTCCCCGCGAAGGCGGGGATCCAAGCTGGTTCTCAGGGTATGGCGCGGCCGCGGATCATCCGTTGGCTCGGCTTGGATCCCCGCCTTCGCGGGGACAGGCGGATTTGGGGAAGGCAAGTCGATGAGCTCTAAACCGCCGCCAGCACGGTGAACCAGACGTCCGCCCGCCGCTCGAAGCCCAAGGCCCGGTAGAGCGCATTGGCCCCGGCGTTGTCGGCGTAGCTGTGCAGGAACGGCGTCTCGCCCCGCGCCAGGATCTTGCCGGCCACGTGCGCCATCAGCCCGGCGGCGTAGCCCTGGCCCCGGAAGTCGGGCCGCGTGCAAACGCCGCTGACCTCGGTGAAGCCGTCGGGCCGCATCCGTTCGCCGGCCATCGCCGCCAGCTCGCCGCCGACCTTCACCCCGACGAATTCGCCCAGTTCGTGGGTGCGCGAGAAGAACGGCCCGGGCTTGGTCAGGGTCGCGAGAGCCAGCATCTGCGCCGCGTCGGCGTCGGTCAGGGCGACGATCTCGAAGTCGACAGGCTTGAGCGGGGTGATCGCCTTCGCCGCCATCTGCCAGCAGAGGGCGCTGGAAACCACCGCCGTCCCAGGGATCGGCGGCGGTGGGGAAAGCTCGACCAGGCCGCTGTTTCCATGCTCGCCGATGAGTTCGCCCAGGGCCGCTAGGCTTTCCGGCGTCTCCTCGGCCACGGCGGCGAACAGGCCAAAGCGCGGATCCATCCGCAGCGCGCCCTCCTTGGCGATCGCCAGGTGCGCCTGCCGGCCGGTCAGGCTGGACCAGACGGGGCGGTCGAGGGGATGGCTCATGGCGGCTCCGGGGGAAAACACGGACTTCAGCTTGGCGGAGGTTACAGTCGCGCCGACAGCGATCTAGGATTGCACGACCCGCTCCGCCATCCCGAAAGGCGTCGATGAAGTCCGTAGTCGCGTTCGCAAGCCTCGCCCTGGCCGTCCTGGCCGCCGTTCCGGCCCGGGCCGCCCCGCCGCCGCCGGTTCCGATCCCGCCCGAACTGCGACAGCCGATCGACGGCTACGACCTGCAAATCCCCTACCAGCTGTGGCGATACTGGATCGAGAACCGCAAGGGGGCGGTCATCGAAGGCCTGCTCGATACGCCCCCGCCGCCGCCCGGCGAAAGGGCCTTCGGCCCGCGGCAGCTGCGGTTCAAGGGCGGATGGGAGATGGGCCAGTTCGCCGGCGGCGACGCCCAGGTCTATTGCAGGCCGCAACCGCCCTACGGCGTCGACCGCGACAGCTGCCACATCGTGCTGCGCCAGGTCCGGATCCCGGCCGACGTGGGCGGTCTAGGCGGAGCCAATCCGCTGTCGCTCTGGATGCGCGAAAACTTCGACGCCCAAGGCCTGGTGCGCCATTTCAAGGCCGAGGGGCTTTCGCCCGAAACCGACTGGTGGCGCGCCGACCGCACACGATTGTTCGCCGCCTCGGCCTCGCCCGACGCCGTGCTGAAGAGCCAGGCCCGCATCGAACAGGTCGATTCCCGCGACTGCCCGGCCATGGCCCAGGCCTTCGCCGCGCTGGACGCCGCCCGGCTGGACCTGCGGCTCGACCTCTTCGGCGTCGACGCCGATACGACCGTCAAGCCGCCGCTGCCGCACTCCAACTCCTGGACCTTCACCCTGGAGCTGATGCGCGAAGACGGCCTGGCCAAACTCGAGACCAGCAGCCGGCAGGTCGGCGATCTGGTCTTCCCGATCCTCAAGGCCGCCGAGGCCTGCGCCAAGGCCGCCCCACCTCAGCAGTAGGCGGCGATCAGGGCCTTCACGGCGCCGACGCTGGCCATGGCCGGCTTGTCGTCGCCGTCGAACATCTGGCTGGAGGTGAAGACGCCCTCGATCAGCAGCAGGAAGGCGTCGCCCAGGGCGTCGGGATCGCGCGCGCCCATCTCCTCGGCCTTGGCCCGAAGGCGTCGGCGCAGGTCTTCCTTGTGGGTCTGCGAGACCATGCGTCCGGCGTGCTGGCGATCGGGATATTCCACCGCCGCGTTGCTGAGCGCGCAGCCGCGATAGTCGTCGCCGACCGACCGCGCCGCCAGCCCCTCGAAATAGGCGACCATCTGGGCCTTGGGGTCGCCGGGGAACGCATCCTCGGCCGACTTGAACCGGTCCCAGAAGCCTTCCTCCACCTCGCGCAGCACGGCGGCGACCAGGTCGTCCTTGGACTTGAAGCTGCGATAGAGGCTGGGCTTGGTCACGCCCGCCTTGCTGACGATCTCGTCCACGCCCACGGCGCGGATGCCCTCGCGGTAGAACAGGTCGCGGGCCGTCTCGAAGATCTTCTCGGCGGCCCGCGCACCGGGCGCATATGGCTGGAGGTGGAGGGGCTGGTCGGCGTCGGTTTTCGTCATCGGGAACAAGACCTCTTGACGATGTTACTAACCGGTACGTACAACGCCATCAAGACCCGTACCGATCGGTTACATTTTCCGCTTGGAGCCTGACATGGCCGCGATCCGCCGCCCCTTCGGCCGCAACTACGCCTTCGTGGTGGCCGGCGTGACCTTCCTGGCCCTGCTGGCCGCGGCCGGCCTGCGCGCCGCGCCGGGCGTGCTGATCCTGCCGCTGGAAAAGAGCTTCGGCTGGGATCGCGGCTCGATCTCGCTCGCCGCCGCCATCGGTATCTTCCTCTACGGCCTCACGGGTCCGTTCGCCGCCGCCCTCATGCAGTCGTTCGGCGTGCGCAAGACCGTGAGCCTGGCCCTCGTGCTGATGGCCGTCTCTACCGGGCTTTCGGCCTTCATGACCCAGAGCTGGCACTACGTCGCCACCTGGGGCGTGCTGGCGGGCTTCGGCAGCGGCGCGGTGGCCATGGTGCTGGGCGCGACCATCGTCAATCGCTGGTTCGTCGAGCGGCGCGGCCTGATGCTGGGCCTGCTGACCGCCGCCACGGCCACCGGCTCGCTGATCTTCCTGCCGGCCATGGCCTTCATCGCCGAGCATGGCGGCTGGCGGCCCGTGGTGCTGACCGTGGCCGCCGTCGCCGCGATCATGGCCCCGATCGCCTGGCTACTGATCCCCGAACGCCCGGCCGACATCGGCCACAAGCCGTTCGGCGCGGGCGAGGACTGGGTTGAGCCGCCGCGCGGCTCGGCCACGGGCGCCCTGGCCGGCGCCTTCGGAGCCCTGGCCCGCGCCAGCAAGACCCGCACCTTCTGGCTCCTGTTCCTGGGCTTCTTCATCTGCGGCCTGACCACCAACGGCCTGATCGGCGTGCACATGATCGCCTTCTGCGGCGACCGGGGCATGCCCGAGGTCCGCGCCGCCGGCCTGCTGGCGCTGATGGGCCTGTTCGACCTCTTCGGCACGACGGCGTCGGGCTGGCTGACCGACCGCTACGACCCGCGCAAGCTATTGTTCGTCTACTACGCCCTGCGCGGCCTTTCGCTGATCTACCTGCCCTATTCGGACTTCTCGATCGTCAGCCTGTCGGTGTTCGCGGTGTTCTACGGCCTGGACTGGATCGCCACGGTGCCGCCGACCGCCCGCCTGGCCACCCAGGCCTTCGGGGACCGCGACGGTCCGATCGTGTTCGGCTGGATCGCCGCCGGCCACCAGCTGGGCGCGGCGACGGCGGCCGTCGGCGCGGGCCTGATCCGCGCGGCCCAGGGCCAGTACGTCCAGGCCTTCGTCATCGCCGGCGTCGCCGGCCTGATCGCGGCCGGCGCCTCGCTGCTGATCCGACGCGAGGTGAAGGCGATGGCCGCCTGAGCCAGCCTCCTCCACCGTAAAATCCCCGCGAAAGCGGGGACCCAGGTGTTTTATCGTCGAGCGCCACGGGTTTCAGAAAAAGCCTGGGTCCCCGCTTTCGCGGGGATTTTACGGGGTGAAGATAAGCCCAAAAGAAAACGGCCGCCCCGGAGAACCGGAGCGGCCGCTTTGCATGCCCGGACGGGCGAAAGGCCTATTCGAGGTCTTCGGCCAGGATGGCCATCTCGAACATGTAGGAGCCGTCCTCGTCTTCGTCCTGGAAGAGAACGCCGATGAATTCGCCCTTCACTTCGACCTCGGCGGAGTCCTTCTGCTTCGGACGGGCCTTCACGGCGATGTGCGGGTTGCCGAAGGTGCGCTTCAGGTGGGCTTCGAGCTTGGCGATGGCGGCGGCGTCCACGGGGGGCTCCTGATCTTGTTATTGGGCTTTCGCCCCCGTGGGGCGGAATGGCGGGAAACTAGAGGTCCCGGGCGCAAAGTGTAAGGCCTTTTGCGCGCGAACCGGCTCAGGCCTGTTGAGAAAACGGCGGCGGCGAGGTCGCCCGCCCCTGCTCCACGAGCCAGTCGCGAAAGCGCCGGGCCCCGCGCGAGGCGCCAGTCCTGGGCGTCAGGGCGCACAGCAGCGTCGGTTCGGCCGCCATGCCCAGCGGCGCCACCAGACGTCCCGCCGCCAGGTCCCGCTCGGCGAAGGCATAGGGCACGACCGCTGCGCCCAGGCCGGCGGCGGCGGCCTCGATCATGTAGAAGTAATGGTCGAACTCCCGCACCAGGCCCGGCGCCGGCAGGTCGAGACCCGCGGCCTTCGCCCACTGGTCCCAGCTGTGCAGGTAGGTGCGGGTGTGCAGACGCGGCAGGGCCGCAAGATCCGCCGCCGTCCGGACGCGCACGGCCAGCTCGGGGGCGACGACAGGCCCGACGAAGGTCTCCAGGAACGGCGTCGCCTCGGCGTCGGCCGACGGCGGCGCGTCGGGCTCGCGCATGCGGATCGCCAGGTCCACGCCGTCGGCGCGGAAATCGAACGGCCCGTTGGACTCGGCCACCCGCACCGGCGTGTCTGGAAACCGCTCAAGAAAGTCCGGCAGGCGCGGGATCAGCCACTTCATGGCGAAGGTCGGCAGGCAGGAGACCACGGTGGGCCGGGGCTCGTTCTCGGGCGGGCGCGGCACGGCCTCGTCGAGGATGTCGAAGGCCCGGGTCAGGCCCTCGGCCAGCTTCAGCCCGGCCTCGGTCATGACCAGCCGGTTGCGCGGCCCCTCGGTCAGGGCGACGCCCAGATGGTCCTCGAGCTGGCGGATCTGGCGGCTGACGGCCCCGTGGGTGACGCACAGCTCGTCGGCGGCCAGGGTCATGCGGCCGCGGCGGCCGAAGGCCTCGAAGGCGCGCAGGGCGTTCAGCGGCGGCAGCGGACGTCGAGCCATGTGACGAAACCTCACAGACCTTGACCGATAAGTCGTTAGCCGCGCGGCCGCAACCGCCGGATAAGCGCAGGCATGGACACGCGGCGGAAAATCACATCGGCGCAATGGGCGGCGGTCGCAGCGCTGTGGGCGCTGGCGATCTACGGCATGACGGCCAAGCCGGCGCCGAAGCTGGAGACAGCGCGGTTGGTGGCCTGCCGCTAGGCGCCCGCTCCCCAAACCGCAAAACCCCCGCGAAAGCGGGGGCCCAGGCTTTTTCTGAAATCCCAGGCGCTCGACGATAAAACGCCTGGGTCCCCGCTTTCGCGGGGATTTTACGGGAGAGGGAAACCCCTCAGATCACGTAGTCGTACACAACGTCGGCCAGGGTGTGGTCCATGGTCCGGGCCGGCTCTTCGCAGGTGGGGCAGTTGACCAGGCGGGCCGGCACGCCGGCGGCGGTGCAGTGCGGGGGGATGGGCTTGAGCACCACCGAGCCGGAAGCGACCTTGGCGTATTCGCCGACGGTGATGTTGCCCAGCACCTTGGCGCCCGCGCCCAGCAGCACGCCCTTGCCGATCTTGGGGTGGCGGTCGCCGCGCTCGGCGCCGGTGCCGCCCAGGGTCACGCCGTGCAGCATCGAGACGTCGTCGCCGACCACCGCCGTCTCGCCGATGACGATGCCGGTGCCGTGGTCGATGAACACGCCCGCCCCGACGCGCGAGGCCGGGTGGATGTCGACCTGGAAGACCTCGCTGGCGCGGCTCTGCAGGTAGAAGGCCAGGGTCTCGCGATTATTTTCCCACAGCCAGTGCGACACGCGGTGGGTCTGCAGGGCCAGGAACCCCTTGAAGAACAGGAAGGGCTGGACGTAGCCCTTGGTGGCCGGATCGCGCTCGAACACGGCGCGCAGGTCGGCCTCGGCGGCGGCGACGAGGGCCGGATCGCTCTCGAAGGCCTCGGCGGCGAATTCGCGGGCGGTCATGGCCCGCATTTCCTGGTCGCCGAGCTTGCGGGCCAGCTGGAAGGTCAGGGCGTCGGCCAGGTTGTCATGGCTGAGGATCACGGCGTTGAGCAGCGAGGCCAGGGCCGGCTCGGCCTTGGCGGCGTGTTCGGCCTGGTTGCGCAGGGCGGCCCACACGGGCGGCGCGGCGCGCTCGGTCACGACTTCAAGATGCTTGGCCACGGGGCTCTCCCTTCCCAGCGGAGACTAGAGCATATTTATTCAAAACGCCCTAGCCGAACGATCGGCGCACTGACTAGCGCGCCAGGAGCATTTCCGAGGGAAATGCTCCAAACTTCAAAGATTGCCAGCCCTTTCCTTCGGAAGGGGCTGGAGGATGAGCGCCGCCAACTCGGCCGGCAGCTCGCCCACGGACGCCATATGGTGCACCCGGAGCAGTAACGCCACCGTCAACGAGTCCGGCATCCGCCCAGTGACCGCCGCGTTCAGCGCTTCCTGGAACGGTACGCGGGCCACGGCCAGGTCCTCGGTGTCGTCGGGCGCGGTCTTGGTCGGCGACAGGTCCATGGCCAGGAAGCCGTGGGCGAACTCGTCGGTGATCGAGTTGGAGAGCTCCATGGTCAGGATCGGTCTCCAGTCGCCGGCGACCAGCCCGGCCTCCTCGGCGAGTTCACGCCTGGCGCAGTCGAGCGGATCCTCGCCCATGGGCGCGCCCCCCTCCGGCAGCTCCCAGCTGTAGTTGCCGTGGGCGAAGCGGTTCTGGCCCACCAGGGTCACAGTACCGTCGGCGTGGAGCGGCACGACGCCGATCGCCCGGTTCTTGAAGGCGACCTTGCCATAGAGCGCCGGCCGCCCAGTCGGGGCGACCGCCTGATACTCGGTCACCTGGATCCACGGGTTGTCGTAGACGACCTTGGCGCTGGTCACGCCCCAGGGTTTTCCATGCGGCTTCAGCCAGATTGGATCGTCGGACATGGTCTCTCGACTTGTGCGGGCCGCGCGCCGGCCATAGGTGACCTGCCTTAGCGCGCTTTCAGGAGATCGTCTTGGCCGGTTCCGTTCCCCCCGCCCCCGAATTCGGCGAACCGATCGCCATCGAACCGGCGCCCGAGGTGCTGGCCTTCCTGGCCCGGCGTCGCTCGGCTTCGGCCATGGCCCTGGTCGCCCCCGGCCCCAGCGAGGACGAACTGTCCGACCTGCTGCGCCTGGCCGTTCGCGTGCCCGACCACGGCAAGCTTTCGCCCTGGCGGTTCGTGCTGCTGCGCGGGCAGGCCAAGGCCGCCTTCGCCGAGAAGATCGCGCCCTTGGCCGCCGACCAGGCCAATCCGGTCAAGGCCACGGCCGCGATGCGCAAGCTGACCACTCCGCCGCTGGCCGTGGCGGTGATCGCCCGCCCGCTGTCGGACGAGGTGCCGAAATGGGAGCAGGTGATGAGCGCCGGCGCGGTCTGCACCCAGCTGCTGCTGGCCGCCTCGGCCATGGGCTACGGCGCCAACTGGATCACCGACTGGTATAGCTTCGACGAGCGGGCGCTGAAGATCCTCGGCGTGACTAACGGCGAGCAGGTCGCCGGCTTCCTCTACATCGGCACGAGCGCCGAACAGCCGCAGGAACGCGTGCGCCCGGACGTGGCGGCGATCACCAGCGAGTGGAGCGCGTAGTTCCTTCTCCCCTTGCGGGAGAAGGTGTCAGCGAAGCTGACGGATGAGGGGTCTCTCAGACGCAAAACGCCGCGACAGCTGACCAGCTGTCGCGGCGTTTCTGTTCGTACA
>NZ_JBYCZS010000042.1:0-32753 GCF_057586355.1 Caulobacter sp. SRI_008 | reverse complement strand
GCGTCGGGACCATTGCCGGACGTCGAGCCGACCTGGCGGATGGTGACGACGCGGGAAAGGGCGTGGCCCAGGCGGGCCAGGGCGCCGGCGTCGGGGCCGGGATCGTGGGCGGCGACCGAGACGCTTCCGGCCAGGTCGTCGAAGCTGGCGGCCAGACCCGCCACGGTGGGCGCGCCCGCCCGGGCCAGGCGTTCGAGGGCGCGGACCTCCGACGACATCGGCAGCACCCGCTCCAGGCTGGCCACGGCGTCGGCGAAGGGTTCGCTGCCCTGCGCGGCCTCGGCCAGGCTGGCGGCCGCCAGGGCGCCGGCGGCGGCGTCGAGGGTGCGCTGCTGGCCCGATTCGAGCAGGGCGATGCGGCCCTCCAGCCGGCCGATCTCGGCCGAGGGGGCGGGCGCGTCAGGCGTGGTCGCGACGACGGGCGCCGACGAAGATGACGTGGCGAAGCCGCCGGCGACGGGCGCGGGGGCGGCGGGCGCTTCCGGGGCCGCGCCGCGCTTGGCGAACCAGGTCGGGCCGTAATGGGCGATGGCCGCGCCGGCTCCGACGCAGATCACGCACAGCCCGATCATCACCCAGAACATGGGGCCGAGCAGGGGCTTCCTGGCGTAGAGGGCCGGGTCGCTGGGGGCGGCGATTTCGGAGGGATCGGGGGCGGCGCTCATGGTCCATTCGTGCCCCACGCGCGGTTTGCGTGCAACTTCGCCTTAAGGGGCGAGCAGGTCGAACAACGCTGTTTCGCGGGGGCGCGGCGCGGCGGCCACAGCGCCGAGCCGTCCGTCGGCGACGAGGCCGGCCAGCGGCGCGGCCACGGCCGGCGACAGGCACAGCGCCCGCAAGGCCGGGGCGGGGCGGACTTCCAGCACGGCCGCCAGGGCCCGCGCGGCCTTGGGCGAGTGCAGCAGCACGGCGGCCAGGTCGTCGAGGGCGTCCAGCGTCGCGGCGTCCGGCGCGCGTGCGACCGTCTCGTAGACGGCGACCGACCGCGCCTCGATCCCGGCGCTGACCAGGGGCGAGACGAGGTCGCCGGCCGGTTCGGCTGCGGCCGGATGCAGCACGGCGGCGGTCGGGCGGCGCTCGACGATCAGGGCCGCGAGGTCGGCGACATCGCCCTGCGCCGATTCGATGCGGGTGAAGCCGGCCTCGGCCGCGATATCGGCCGTGGCGTCGCCCACCGCGAACACCGGCAGGCCCCGCTCGCCGCTGGCCCGGGCGAAGGCGACGACGCCGTTGCGGCTGGTGAAGGCGAGAGCGCCGACGCCGGTAAGATCGACCGTCCACGGCAGGTCGCGGACCTCCAGCAGCGGGTCGATCAAGGGGGCGAAGCCCAGGGCCGAAAGGCGCGCGGCGGTGGCCTCGGCGCCGGGGCGGGCGCGGGTGATCCAGACGCGGCGCGCGCCCGAGGTCATTCGCTCGGCGCGATGATGGCGTCGCCGCCCTCGGCCTTGACGACCGCGCCCAGCTCCAGGCCCAGCGCCCGGGCCTGGCCCTCGTCGTCACCAGCGTCATCGGGGCCGGCGAGCGTGATCTCGCCCTCGTGGCGGATGCGGATCACGCCGTCGGGGCTGAGGGCCTCGACGATCAGGTGCAGGCGCGCGCCATCCAGGCGGGCGTGGGCGCCGACGGCCGTGCGGCACGAGCCTTCCAGGGCGTAGAGCGCGCCGCGTTCGGCGGCCACGGCCAGGGTGGTGGCGCGGCAGGCGATGGCCTGCAGCCAGGGCAGGCCGGCGTCTTCCGCGCGGCTCTCGATGGCCAGGGCGCCCTGGCCAGGCGCCGGAGGCGCGGCGACCGGGTCGAGCCAGCTCTGCGGAATGTGGCCCAGGCCCAGGCGGTTCAGCCCCGACTGGGCCAGCAGGATGGCGTCGGCCTCGCCGCGCTCCAGCTTGGCCAGACGCGTATCGACATTGCCGCGCAGCATGACGATGTCGAGGTCGGGCCGCACGTGCAGGGCCTGCGCCTGGCGACGCAGGGAGGCGGTGCCCAGGCGCGCACCGTGGGGCAGGTCTTCCAGCCGCTGGGCCTTGTGGCTGATGAAGGCGTCGCGGACGTCTTCGCGCTCGGGCGTGGCGGCCAGGACGAGGCCCGGCGGCAGCACGGCCGGCATGTCTTTCAGCGAATGCACCGCGCAGTCGATGCGGCCGTCGAGCAGGGCCTCCTCGATCTCCTTGGTGAACAGGCCCTTGCCGCCGATCTCCATCAGCCGGCGGTCCTGGATGCGGTCGCCGCTGGTGACGATCGGGATCAGCTGGGCGTAGGTGGCGATCTCTTCCGGACCGGCGCCGTCGGGGGCGCCGAGGGCTCGGGCGATCCGCGCCTGCATGTGGCCGGACTGGGCCAGCGACAGCTTGGAGCCGCGCGCGCCGATGCGGATGGGTTGCCGGGACACGGTCTGGACGTTACCTGCTGAGCGAAACAACTGCCTTCGCTGCTACAGGAGCGGCGGGAACCCCGCAACCGAATGACAACCCTTACGAACTCGGGCCTGGACAAGGGTCTCACCATCCTCGGGCTGGAGACCAGCTGCGACGAGACCGCCGCGTCCGTCGTGCGCCGGGACGCCGACGGCCGCGTGGAGGTGCTGTCCTCGATCGTCGGCACCCAGTTCGAGCAGCACGCCCCGTTCGGCGGGGTGGTGCCCGAGATCGCCGCCCGCGCCCACGTGGAGGTCATCGACAGCGTGGCCGCCGAAGCCATGCGCGCGGCCGGCATCGGCTATGACGCGCTCGACGGCGTGGCGGCCACGGCCGGTCCCGGCCTGGTCGGCGGGGTGATGGTCGGCCTGGCCTTCGGCAAGGCGGTGGCCCTGGCCCGCGGCCTGCCGCTGGTGGCGGTCAACCACCTGGAGGGCCACGCGGTCTCTGCCCGGCTGGGGGCTGAGGTCGCCTATCCGTTCCTGCTGCTGCTGGTCTCTGGCGGGCACTGCCAGCTCCTGGAGGTCGGCGGCGTCGGCGCCTGCAAGCGTCTGGGCACCACCATCGACGACGCGGCCGGCGAGGCCTTCGACAAGATCGCCAAGAGCCTGGGCCTGCCCTATCCGGGCGGTCCGGCCCTGGAAAAGCTGGCCAAGACCGGTGACGCCAGCAAGTACGAACTGCCGCGCGCTCTGCTGGGCCGCAAGGACTGCGACTTCTCGTTCTCGGGCCTGAAGACCGCCGCCGCCCGCATCGCCGCCACCCTGACCACCGACCAGCAGCGGGCGGATCTGGCCGCCGCCGTGCAGTTCGCCATCGCCCGCCAGCTTTCCGAACGCACCGACCGGGCGATGAAGCTCTATGCCGCCGACCACGCGGCCGGCGAGCGCCGCTTCGTGGTGGCCGGCGGGGTGGCCGCCAACGGCGCGGTGCGCGCGGCCCTGCTGAAGGTGTGCGAGGACAACGGCTTTTCGTTCGACGCCCCGCCGCTGGCCTATTGCACCGACAACGCCGCCATGATCGCCCTGGCCGGGGCCGAGCGTCTGGCGGCCGGCATTTCCGATGATCTGGACGCCGTCGCGCGTCCCCGCTGGCCCCTCGACGAGGCGGCGGCGTTATCCAATCCGAGCAACAGTTTCGGTCGAAAGGGAGCCAAGGCATGAGCTTCAAGCACGCGGGCGTCGTCGGCGCCGGGGCGTGGGGCACGGCCCTGGCCCAGGTCGCGGCGCGCGCCGGCCTTCAAGTCACGTTGCAGGCCCGCGAGCCCGAGGTCGTCGCCTCGATCGCCGACAAGCGCGAGAACACGATGTTCCTGGCGGGCGTCGCGCTGGAGCCGGCGATCACCGCCGTCTCCGACATGGCCGCCCTGGCCGAGTGCGACCTCATCCTGGCCGTGCCGCCGGCCCAGCACCTGCGCTCGGCCATGGCCGCCCTGAAGCCGCACCTGAAGCCGGGCGTTCCGGTGGTGCTGTGCTCCAAGGGCGTCGAGCAGGGCTCGCTGAAGCTGATGACCGACGTGGCCGCCGAGACCCTGCCGGGCGTGGCCATCGCCGTGCTGTCGGGTCCCAGCTTCGCCGGCGAGGTCGCGCGCGGCCTGCCCGCCGCCGCCACCCTGGCCTGCGAGGACGAGGCCCTGGGCAAGGCGATCGTCGAGGCCATCGCCATCCCGACCTTCCGCCCCTACTGGGCCGCCGACGTGATCGGGGCCGAGGCCGGCGGGGCGGTGAAGAACGTCCTGGCCATCGCTTGCGGTATCTCGGAGGGCAAGGGCCTGGGCCGCAACGCCCACGCCGCCCTGATCACCCGGGGCTTCGCCGAGCTCACCCGCCTGGCCCTGGCCCTGGGCGGCAAGGCCGAGACCGTCGCCGGCCTCTGCGGCTTGGGGGATCTGGTGCTCACCTGCTCGTCCAGCCAGTCGCGCAACATGACGGTGGGCTTGGCGCTGGGCCAGGGTCAGACCCTGGAACAGGCCCTGGCCGGCAAGGTCAGCGTCGCCGAAGGCGTCGCCTCGGCCCCGGCCGTTCGGGCGCTGGCGCAAAAGCTCGGCGTCGAGACCCCGATCTGCGAAGCCGTCGCCGCCATCCTGGCCGGCGAGGTCGACGTCGACAGCGCCATCCTGGGCCTGCTCTCCCGCCCGCTGAAGGCTGAGGTCTAGTTTCAGATCCTCCCCCTCTGGGGGAGGTGTCGGCGAAGCCGACGGAGGGGGGGCCGTTTTCAGCTTCCCCAGCGTCGGATGGCGTCGCAGCCACACCCCCCTCCGGCCCTCTGGGCCACCTCCCCCAGAGGGGGAGGATCTCTAGGAAGGAACCGCCCATGCCGCTCTACGCCATCGTCTGCAAGGACAAGCCCGGCGCTCTCGAGACCCGCCTGGCCGTGCGCCCCAAGCACCTGGATTACCTGAACGCCTCGACGGGCCTGAAGGCCGCCGGCGCCCTGCTGGACGACGACGGCAATCCGATCGGTTCGATCATCGTGGTCGAGGTCGAGGACAAGGCCGCCGCCCAGGCCCAGGCCGACAACGACCCGTTCACCGCCGCCGGCGTGTTCGAGAGCGTCGAGGTCCGCCCCTGGCGCCTGGCCATCGGTTCGTTCTGATCCCCCGACACTGAACGATGAGCGACAACCCCGCCCGCCCCGCGCCCGGCCAGGCGATCTGCGCCCTGGCGGACATCCCCGAGCCGGGCGCGGCGGGCTTTCGCTATCGCGAGGGCGAGGCGATGTTCGCCGGCTTCGTCGTCCGCAAGGACGGCGGGGTCTTCGCCTATGTCGACAGCTGCCCGCACGCCGGCTGGCCGCTGGCCGGGATCAGCGGCCGGTTCCTGACCCGCGAGAACGACCTCATCCTGTGCGGCGGCCACGCGGCCCTGTTCCGCATCGCCGACGGCGCCTGCGTGGCCGGCCCCTGCGGCGGCAAGAGCCTCACCGTCTGGCCCGTGCGGGTCGAGGACGGGCAGGTCGTCGCGGCCTGAATCCTGATCGCCTGACCCTTCCTTAACCGATGGTCGGTAAGGCTCTCTCCACTCAAAGAGGAGCCAGGGCCATGGCCGACGGATCTAATCCCGCTTTCGACGCCGAACTGACCGACGCCGTCGACGCGCGCGGGGCCGGCGCCAAGCTGCGCTCCCTGGGCAAGATCAATCCGCGCTTCGCCTCGCAACTGGCCCGCACCATGCTGGCCAAGACCCGCGACCACGACAGCGCCGGCCAGTTCGCCGCCTATTCCGAGGCCAAGGGCTTCGAGTTCACCTCGGCCTGGGCCGCCAACAACATCCCCTTCGTCGCCCCGCTGCTGCGCGACTTCATGGATAAGCGCCCGGCCGCCGGCCCCAAGGTCCGCTACATGGAGATCGGCGCCTACGAGGGCCGCAACCTGGCTTTCATGGACTGGATGTTCCCCGATCGCCTCGAGGTGACGGTGATCGATCCCTGGTTCGACGAGAACCTGAACCCGGAAGAGAAATACCACGCCGTCGAGCCGCGCTTTCACCGCAACATGGCGCGCACCACCTTCGGCAAGGTCCACACCCACAAGGGCTTCTCGACCTACGAACTGCCCAAGATGCTGCAGGCCGACCAGAAGTTCGACCTGATCTATGTCGACGGCAGCCACACGGCCCTGGCGGTGATGATCGACCTGTGCTGCTGCGCCAGCCTGCTGGAGGTGGGCGGCATGATGGTGCTCGACGACTACTGGCACGACATCAGCGAGATCGGCGGCCCCGGCGTGAAGCAGGCGGTCGACCAGTTCCACGCCGCCTTCGGCCGCTACTTCGACGTCGCCGCCGTCTACCGCCAGGTGGCCCTGGTGAAGACGGCGGAGATTCCACGGTAGGGAAGCCCACATTTTCTCCCTTCCCCCTTGATGGGGGAAGGGTCGGGGATGGGGGTGACTGCTGAATTGGCGACGGTGCAGCGTTTGACGCGGCATCACCCCCACCCCTGCCCCTCCCCCATCAAGGGGGAGGGGTTATGGAAAACGTCCGCCGCTCACGCGGGCGCTGAAGCCGGGAGCCTGACCCACCTCCGCAACCTCAGGTCCGTGACCATCGGTCGCTGGCGTGGTTAAGGCCCGTTAGAGGCCCCGCCCCGCATCCTTGCGCGTGAGATCGCGGGGGAGGGGCCTATGGCTTCGCTGAGTCAGAAGATCATGGGCGCAAGCGTCGGGGCGGCGCTGCTGTGCGCGGCCGCGGCGGGCGCTGGCCTGTGGGTCGCCGTCAGCCTGTCGCACGCGCTGGACCGCTCGGCGGCCTCGTCGCGGGTGCTGCGGCTGCACATGCACGCCGACATGATGCACGACGCCCTGCGCGGCGACGCCAGCGGCGCGGTCATGGCCACCGACCCGTCGCTGGGCGTCGACCTCAAGCAGGTCCAGGCCGATCTGGCCGAGCACGTCGGCGCCTTCGAGACCGACATCAAGCAAGGCCGCTCCCTGGCCCAGGACCCCGCCGCCCAGGCCGCGCTCGACCACGTGTCCGGGCCCCTGGCGGCCTATATCGCCACCGCCCGCAAGCTGGTCGGCGCGGCCGGGAGCGATCCCGCCGCCGCCCGCGCCCTGCTGCCGCAGTTCAACAAGCAGTTCTCGGCGCTGGAGACGGCGATGGAGGACGCGTCGCAGAAGATCGAGGTCGCCGCCCAGGCCGACGCCGACGCCGCCAAGCGCATGGGCGATCTTGGCCAGGTGCTGATGGCCGCCCTGCTGGGCGTGGCGGCCCTGTTCGCCGCCGCCATGGTCATCGCCGCCCGCCGGGTGCTGATCGCGCCGCTGGTGGCGATCACCGGCTGCCTGCGCCGTCTGGCCCAGGGCGACCTGACCGTGGTGCTGCCCAGCAGCGCCCGCAAGGACGAGATCGGCCAGATGACCGCCGCCCTGCACGCCTTCAAGGACGCCGTCGTCGCCCGCCAGCAGGAGCTGGAGGCCGCCGATGTTCGTGAAGCGCTGGAAGAAGAGCGCAAGGCCGCCGAGGCCCGCCGCGACGAGGCCGACGCCACCCAGCGCGCGGTGGTCGAGGCTCTCGGCTCGGCCCTGCAGAGCCTGGCGGTCGGCGATCTTTCGCAGCGCATCGACCAGGCCTTCCCGGCCGGCTACGAGGCCCTGCGCCAGGACTACAACCTCGCGCTGGACAAGCTGGCCGGCCTGGTCGCCGCCTCGCTGGACGGGGTGGCCATGATCCAGGGCGGGGCCCGCGAGATCACCGAGGCCGCCGACGACCTCTCCCGCCGCACCGAGCACCAGGCCGCCAGCCTGGAAGAGACCGCCGCGGCCCTCGACGAGATCACCAGCACCGTCCGCGCCGCCGCCGACGGGGCCGAGCGCGCCCGCCAGGTGGTGGCCCGCGCCCGTCAGGCCGCCCAGGCCAGCGGCGACGTCGTCGACCAGGCCGTCGGCGCCATGGCCGGCATCGAACAGTCCTCCAGCCAGATCGGCCGGATCATCGGCGTGATCGACGAGATCGCCTTCCAGACCAACCTTCTGGCCCTCAACGCCGGGGTCGAGGCCGCCCGCGCGGGCGAGGCCGGCCGCGGTTTCGCCGTGGTGGCCTCCGAGGTGCGGGCCCTGGCCCAGCGCTCGGCCGAGGCCGCCAAGGAGATCAAGACCCTGATCGCCGCCAGCGCCGCCGAGGTGGGGCAGGGGGTGTCCTATGTCGGCCGCGCCGGCGAGGTGCTGCGCGGCATCGCCGGCCAGGTCGAGGAGATCGACACCCTGGTGCGCGAGATCACCGCCTCGGCCAAGACCCAGGCGCAAGGGTTGGCGGAGGTCAACGCCACCGTGAACCAGATGGACCAGGTCACCCAGCAGAACGCCGCCATGGTGGAAGAGACCACGGCCGCCAGCCACGCCCTCTCCAACGAGGCCACGCGCCTGGCCCACCGCATGGGCGAGCTGAAGATCGCCGGCGGGGCCGAGCGGACCGGCCAGCGTCCGGGTGAACGTCCGGGCGGGCGCCGCGCGGCCTGATTTCCTCCCGCCGCGCTTTGGGTTATCGGAGGGGCGTGGCCGCCGCCGATCTCCACGCCCTCGAAACCTGCGCCGACGCCGTCGAGCGCAACGCCCTGGCCCTGAAGCTGGCCGACGCCGGGACGCCGGGCCTGGCCGAGGTGCTGGCGCGGCTGATCCGGCGGCCGGATCTCGCGCGGCAGAGGGGAACGCTGGTCCACGCCTTGGGCATGCTCGACTGCGCGCCCTATGTCGGGCTGCTGGTCGAGCTGGCGATCACCGGTGGGTTCGAGGTCGCCCACGAGGCCGTCTCGGCGCTCGAAGCGATCGACCCGATGCCGGCCGACGAAGGCCGCCGGGCCCAGGCCCGTCTGGACTCGGCCCGGGCGGGCGCGGTCGCCGAGGACTGGCGTCAGGACCTGCTGGAAGAGGCCTGGGTCCTGTTCGGCTAGCCGCGCGCCCTCGCTCAACCGCGCGCGGGCTGGTATGGGCAGCGCACGGAGTTTCTGACCACATGACCGATACGATTTCCGACGCCGTGGCCGTGGGCCGCCGGGTGCTGAGCATCGAGGCCCAGGCCCTTTCGCAGATGGCCGACGGCCTGGGCGAGGCCTTCGCCAGGGCCGTCCAGGTGATGCACGACGCCAAGGGCCGCATCGTCTGCACCGGCATGGGCAAGTCGGGCCACGTGGCGCGCAAGATCGCCGCCACCCTGGCCTCGACCGGCAGCCAGGCGATGTTCGTCCACCCGGCCGAGGCCAGCCACGGCGACCTGGGCATGATCGGGCCCGACGACGTGGTGCTGGCCCTGTCGAAGTCGGGCGAGGCCCGCGAACTGGCCGACACCCTGAGCTACTGCAAGCGCTTCTCGATCCCGCTGATCGCCATCACCGCCTTGGCCACCAGCCAGCTGGGCAAGGCCGGCGACGTGCTGCTGCTGCTGCCCGACGCGCCTGAAGCCACGGCGGAGGTCAACGCCCCGACCACCTCGACCACCCTGCAGATCGCGCTCGGCGACGCCCTGGCCGTGGCGCTGCTGGAAAGCCGCGGCTTCACGGCCAGCGACTTCCGCATCTTCCACCCGGGCGGCAAGCTGGGGGCGGTGCTGCGCACCGTGGCCGACCTGATGCACGGGGCCGAGGAACTGCCGCTGGTGGCCGAGAGCGCGCCGATGGGCGAGGCCCTGCTGGTCATGAGCCAGAAACGCTTCGGCGCGGTGGGCGTGACCGACGCGGCCGGCGAGCTCGTCGGCCTGATCACCGACGGTGATTTGCGCCGCCACATGGACGGCCTGATGGGCCACATCGCCGGCGAGGTGATGACCAGGAGCCCCCTGGTGATCGCCTCGGGCGCCCTGGCCGCCGAGGCCCTGAAGGTGATGAACGAGCGCCGGATCACCGTGCTGTTCGTGGTCGAGGACGGCAAGCCCGTGGGCGTGCTGCACGTCCACGACCTGCTGCGGGCCGGGGTGATCTAACCGAACAGCAGGCCCGCGCGGAGCCGGGCCAGCCGCCAGGTCGGTCCGGCGCCGAGATAGGTCGCGGCTCCCCAGATGTTGTCCTGCACATGGTCGCCCAGACGGACGAGGTGGCGGCGGGCCCGCTTGTGATCGCCCGCCTGGCTCAGGACGCGCGCGAACCAGCCGTCGGCCAGGCGCACGGCCTGCGCATCCCGCGGCTCGGGCTGGGCGAAGACCTCGTCCGACGCGGCCTGCAGTTCGCGCAGCCGCTCGGCGTCGCGATAGTAGCGGCGTCCCTCCGCCTTGGCCTGAGGGCGCTCGTCCATCATCGTCAGGTACAGGTGGTGTTCGAAATGGGCGCGGGCGACCAGGGCCAGGGTGCCCGGCTTGTCACGGTCGCGGTAGCGATGGGCGGTTTCCCACATCTTGGCGTGCGAGCCGCCCCACTTCTCGGCCTGGGCGTTAAGCAGCGCCATATAGCCTGACGGCGGCGCGCCGTCGGCCTGGGCCAGCCGCTCGCCCGCCTCGTCCTTTTCGTCCTGCGAGGCCTCGGCTGCGGCGCTGGCCATGAAGCTGGCGGCCAGGCCGTTGGTCGGATCCAGCTCGAGGGCGGCGTGAAGGAGCTCCACTGCTTCCTGCAGAGTCTCGATGTAGCGCATCATCGCCGTTTCGGACGTCTGGTCGGCGGTCAGGTAGCCGCGCATCTGCCAGGCGAGGTAGCGGTTGAAGCCGCCGGCGATGGTCAGGCCCAGGACGTCGTCGGGGCCGGTCGCCAGGCCGTCGATCCGCAGCGTTCTGGGCGCAAGCCTCCCCGCCTCCGAAATGCCGACATAGGCCTCCTCGGCCGACACCGACCGGACATGGGCCTTCAACTCGTCCCAGCGACGGCCCGTGAACAGCTTGAGCATGCAACTTTCCCCCACGCGATACGGCGCAAGGTCAAGCTTGGGTTGCGGTCGTTGTCCAGCCCAAAACCGCCGGGCCCTCGTGTCCGGGTCCAGACCTCAGCGCGTGGCGTAGACGCCGTCGGTCGGGGCCTTCAGCGAGCCCTGCCTGGTCTCGACGCGGATCGAGGCGGGATCGATCCTGCCGCTCTCGACCTCGCCGATCATCCACAGCGGCTCCCATTTGCCGGACGGACCATCGGGCGGCTGGCAGGCGCTGGGCCGGCTGATCGTCACGATCACGATCCCATGGCCGTCGCGAGTCCAGCGCGCGCCGTTGGGATTGACCATGGCCTGGCGCAGGCAGGGATAGCGGCGGGTCGCCGCGCGGATGGCCGACCTGACCAGGGCGTGGCGCTCGACCGCGACGCCGCCGACGATCTCGAACACCTGCAGGCTGTCCATGAACGAGCCGACGTGGTGGTTCACATAGAACCAGCGCGAGTCCGGCGACCAAGACACCAGAAACGGCATGTCGTCGCTGAGGCTCGGAAGCGTGGCCAGGGTCTTTCCCGAGGCGTCCTGCAGCTCGATCGGCGGCTGCTCTTCGTCATAGGCCTTCTGGACCACGGCCAGCCGTCCGTCGGGCGAGACCGCGCGGCCGGGACAGGTGGCGACGAACTGGTGACCGCCGTCGCCGTGCTCGCCGCTGACGCGGCAGTCGGTCTCGAACGCCCCCACCTGGGCGCGAGCCGCCGGCGTGATCAGCGCCGACAGCAGCAGGCCCAGCACCACCATCATCCGCTTCACGAGAATCGCCCCCAGGGACCCTGTCCCGCGCCGATGATGGCGGCGCGGGGCGCGATGTCGTCAAGGTTGCGGCGGGCGCTCGATCGCGAAAAAGGCGGTCTTTTCGCGGGTCGGTCAGACCCGCGCCTCGGCCCCGAACGCCGCCAGGTCCTTGATCAGCGACACGACCGCCTGCTCGACCAGCTCGCCGCCCTTTTCGGGGGTGGCCAGGGCGGGGTCGGAGCCCATGCGGCCGTCGGCGTAGCGGGCGCGGAAGTCCAGGGCCTCGCGGATCGGGCCGGTGGGGGCGATCTTGGGCTCGTAATCGGCGGTCTTGATGCTGTCGGGATAGCCCCACTGGGTCACCGCGATCTCCGACGGGGTGGCGTGGCTGCCGTGGCCGACCGGGAATTGGCGCATGGCCAGGGCGTTGACGCCGTCGAGATCCCACCAGTTCTTCAGCTTCATGGCGAAGGGGCAGCGCTCCTTGCGGAAGCTGTACTCGGCGTAGATCTCGGAGAAGGCCGCCTCGATGGTGGCGACGTTGCCGCCGTGGCCGTTGAGGAAATAGATCTTCTCGAAACCGTGGGCGCCCAGCGAACGCGTCCAGTCGCCGATCGCGGCCATGAAGGTCGACGGGCGCAGGAAGATGGTGCCCGGGAAGGCCAGGTGATGCTGGGCCATGCCGACATTGAAGGTCGGCGCCACCAGCACCTCGTCCGAGCGCTTGGACGCTTCGTGGGCGATGATCTCGGGGCACAGCCAGTCGGTGCCAAGCAGGCCCGTGGGGCCGTGCTGCTCGTTGGAGCCGATCGGCACCACCACCGTCTTCGACCGCGTCAGGAAAGCTTCGATCTCGGGCCAGGTCGAAAGGGCGAGCAGCATGGCTGGAAACTCCGAAAGAAATCCTGGGTCGGCGCGGCGGGGGACCCGCGCCTAGTGTCCGGCCACGGCTTTACGCCCGATGGCGC
Organism: Caulobacter sp. SRI_008; assembly: GCF_057586355.1. Taxonomy (NCBI): domain Bacteria; kingdom Pseudomonadati; phylum Pseudomonadota; class Alphaproteobacteria; order Caulobacterales; family Caulobacteraceae; genus Caulobacter; species Caulobacter sp. SRI_008. The sequence goes on along the minus strand of NZ_JBYCZS010000042.1, from coordinate 20,304 downwards.
GCGGAGCCGACCCGAAATTTCAGCATGGGAGCCCGCCATGGGCCTGCAACTCGGCGACATCGTTCCGGACTTCACCCAGGCCTCGACCGAAGGCCCGATCCAGTTCCACGACTGGGCGGCCGGCTCGTGGGTGGTGCTGTTCTCGCACCCCAAGGACTTCACCCCGGTCTGCACCACCGAGCTCGGCACGGTGGCCAAGTTGAAGCCGGAGTTCGACAAGCGCGGCGTCAAGGTGATCGGCCTGTCGGTCGACGGCCTGGAGAACCACGGCGGCTGGGCGGCCGACATCGAGGAGACCCAAGGCGCGAAGCTGAACTTCCCGCTGATCGCCGACACCGACCGCTCGGTGTCGAACCTCTACGGCATGATCCATCCCAACGCCTCGGACACCCTGACCGTCCGCAGCGTCTACATCATCGACGCCAACAAGAAGCTGCGCCTGACTCTGACCTATCCGGCCTCCACCGGGCGGAACTTCGACGAGATCCTGCGGGTCATCGACAGCCTGCAGCTGACCGACGGCCACAAGGTCGCCACCCCCGCCAACTGGACCCAGGGCGGCGACGTGATCATCGTCCCCTCGGTCGATAACGAGACGGCCAAGACTCTTTTCCCGAACGGCTGGGACGAGCAGAAGCCCTATCTGCGCGTGGTGCCGCAGCCGGTCTAGGCTCGACCCGCATTCAGGCGTGATGCGTGGTCCTCGTCCTTCGACGAACTCAGGATGAGGACCATCCGCGCCCCTGGGCGCCGACCCCGGTCTTTGGCGATGTCTGGAGCGTCGGCCTGCCCGGTCGGCGCTCCACGTCGTCAGAAGCCTATGCGGTCCTTGAGTTCGTCGCTGATCGCCTTGGCGACGATCCCGGAGAACCAGCCGACGCCGGCGAGCGCGATCAGGATCGCGCCCAGCCCGAGGCCCAGGAAAAGGCCCGGGAAACCGCCCAGCGCTTCCCACGAATGGATGCCGTTCAGGACGGTCAGATAGGGCCCCCCCACGGCCTTGGTCACCAGGTAGAAGCACAGCACGGCGACCAGCGAGAAAAACCCCATGTTGAGCAGCAGCAGGGCGGCGGGCGTCCGCCGCAGGGGGGATTCCCTCCGTTCGGTCTGGGCGGGCGGCGAGGCGGCGGGTTTGTCGGAGGTGGGGTCCATGCGGAAGTCCATGTCTGTTTCGAACGTCGATATTTGATGTTCTCCAATTGTTCTTGTCAACCCAGGCGGTAGCAATCGGCCGACGCTCGGCTGGCGCGCTTGCCTGGAGGGAGCGCGTGGCGTCAATCTGTGGTCAAAGGCGCCGCTCGACGGCGTGTTGGGAGGCCGCGTCATGAGCTTGGGCCACGCGAGCGACGTCTTGGCCGTGCTCGACGGCGCGGGACCCGCCCTGTCGCCGGTGGCGGCCTCCTGGCGACGCAGCCTCGTCCTGCACGGCCTCGACCCCGAAAACCGCAAGGCCCCCGACACCCTGACCCAGCGCGAGCTGGGCGAGGCCCAGGAGCGCATGGGCGCCTTGCGCGCGGCCGCCTCCGATACGCTGGACGCGCTGTTCCAGGCCGTCGGCGCCTCGGGCGCCTGCGTGCTGCTGACTGACAGCGTCGGGGTGCCGGTCGACCGGCGCGGCATGGCGGCCGACGATCCGGTGTTCCACCGCTGGGGCCTGTGGACCGGCGCGGTATGGAGCGAGGCCCGCGAGGGCACCAACGGCATCGGCACGTGCCTGGCCGAACAGCGCACCCTGACCATCCACCGCGACCAGCACTTCCATACCCGCAACATCGGCCTTAGCTGCACGGTCGCGCCGCTGTTCGATCCGCAAGGGCGGCTGGCCGGGGCGCTCGACGTCTCGTCCTGCCGGCCGGGTCTCGACGGCATGACCGGGCTGATGGAGACGGTGGTCAACGACGCCGCCCGCCGCATCGAGTCCAAGGCCTTCCGCGAGGCCTTCCCCGGCGCGCGCATCGTGCTGCTGGGCGAGGTGCGCGCTGACCGCGCCTCGACCCCGATGCTGGCCGTCGACACCGACGACGTCGTCATCGGCGCCACCCGCGCCGCCCGCCAGGCTCTCGACCTCACCGACGACAAGCTGAAGCGCGGTATGCCCTCGCCCGATCGCGGCGCCGACCTGGAAGACGCCGAACGCGCGGTGGTGCGCCGGGCGCTGGGGGCCGCTGGCGGCAACGTCTCCGCCGCGGCTGCGGCCCTCGGCGTGAGCCGGGCGACGCTGCACCGGAAGATCAACCGCCTGGGGCTTGGACGCAGCTAGGGGCCGCGATCAGCCGCATCCATGCTTTGCATTCAGGGATTGAATTTTCCTCCCCCGGGGAGCGCTGGCTAGCCTGCTCCCGAAACGAAGCGCCCGTCGAGGCGCCGACAGGGACGGAACGATGACCAGGAAAATCCGAGGGCTCTTAAGGCTCGCCGGCGCGATCCTCGCGCTGGGTTTCGCCGCCGGAGCGCTGGGCGCGGCGGCGGCCGACCAGGCCCCCTCGGCGCCGCCGAAGACTGAAGTCATCATCCTGACCGACGTGCTCAACGAGCCGGACGACACCCAGTCGTTGATCCGCGCCCTGCTCTACAGCAACGAGATCGAGATCAAGGGCCTGGTCGCGACCACCTCGGCCTGGCAGCGGAACGCGGTTCATCCCGAGGAGATCCGCCGGCTGATCGCCGCCTACGGCCAGGTGCTGCCCAATCTTCGCGTCCACGCCTCGGGCTATCCCACGGCCGAGCAGCTGCTGGCCACGGTTCGAGCCGGCAGCGCCAGCTACGGCCTGTCCGGCGTGGGCGAGGGCAAGGACACCGAGGCCTCGCGGCTGATCGTCGACACCGTCGACGCCGCCCAGGGGCCGGTGTGGATCTGCGTCTGGGGCGGCGCGGCCGACCTGGCCCAGGCGCTGCACCACGTCAGGCAAACCCGCTCGCCGCAGGCGCTCGCGGCCTTCGCGCGCAAGCTGCGGGTCTATTCCATCTCCGACCAGGACGACGCCGGCCCGTGGATCCGAGCGCGGTTTCCGGAGATCTTCTGGATCGCCAGCATCCACGCCTTCAGCGACTACCCGCAGGCCGCCTGGCAGGGCATGTCGGCCGACACCGTCTTTCCCGATCCCGGGCCCGACACCAGGCTGATGAGCCCCGACTGGCTCGACCGCCACATCCGCCTGGGCGCCCTGGGCGGGCTCTATCCCAAGCCGCTGTTCGCGATCGAGGGCGACAGCCCCTCCTTCCTCTACCTGATCCCCAACGGGTTGGGCGACGTCGAGCACCCGGACTACGGCGGCTGGGGCGGCCGATACGGGGCGCTGGCGCCCGGCGTCGGGCTGTTCGCCGACACCCAGGACAGCGCGATCGGCGCCGACGGCGCGCCGCATCTGGGCAACCGCGTGGGCGTCTGGCGCTGGCGGGACGCGGTGCAGTTCGACTTCGCCAACCGCATGCAATGGACGCTTCGCGCGGACTACGGCTCCGCCAACCATCCGCCCCAGGTGCTACTGCAGGGGAAGGGCGGTCTCGCGCCGCTGGAGATGACGGTGAAGGCCGGGGCGACCATCACGCTCGACGCGGCGGGGTCGGCCGACCCCGACGGCGATCCGCTCGTCTACAAATGGTGGTGGTACAGGGACGCTTCGCCGCCGCTGTTCCCGATGACCCCGCCCGACATCCGCGACCCCGCCGGCGCCTCGACCCAGGTCGTGCTGCCGACCAAGCAGATGGTTCCGGGCGAGAAGGTCTATCACCTGATCCTGGAAGTCCGTGACCAGCCCAAGGCCGGCGGCCCGCCCTTCGTCCGATACCGCCGCGCGATCATCCACGTTTCGCCCTGAGAGCGATCGAACGCTCTGAACCTGTCGCAAGCCTGAGACACCTCCGGCCCGCCACCGCTTGCGCCCCGCTCAAGATCAAAAATCCGGGCGCAAGCTCCTCCCAGACGCCGAAGACGGCGCGACGGAGGAAACCATGACCAAGCCCGAGTTCATCGACTCGCTGTCCCGCCCGCCGTTCAAGGCGCGCTACGACAATTTCATCGGCGGCCAGTGGGTCGCGCCGGCCGACGGCCGCTATTTCGACAACGCCTCGCCGATCACCGGCCGCAAGGTCTGCGAGATCGCCCGCTCGCAAGCCGAAGACATCGAGCGCGCCCTCGACGCCGCCCACGCCGCCAAGGACGCCTGGGGAAGAACGAGCGCCGCCGACCGCTCGCGTGTTCTGCTGCGTATCGCCGATCGCATGGAGGAGAACCTCCAGACCCTGGCCACGGCCGAGACCTGGGACAACGGCAAGCCGATCCGCGAGACCATGGCCGCCGACCTGCCGCTGGCCATCGACCACTTCCGCTATTTCGCCGGCTGCCTGCGCAGCCAGGAAGGCTCGATCTCCGAGATCGACCACGACACCATCGCCTACCACTTCCACGAGCCGCTGGGCGTGGTCGGCCAGATCATTCCGTGGAACTTCCCGCTGCTGATGGCCTGCTGGAAGCTGGCCCCGGCCATCGCCGCCGGCAACTGCGTGGTGCTGAAGCCCGCCGAGCAGACGCCGGCCTCGATCATGGTGCTGTTCGAGCTGATCGGCGACCTGCTGCCGCCCGGCGTGGTCAATGTCGTCAACGGCTTCGGCCTCGAGGCCGGCAAGCCGCTGGCGTCCAGCCCGCGCATCGCCAAGATCGCCTTCACCGGCGAGACCAGCACGGGCCGGCTGATCATGCAGTACGCCAGCCAGAACCTGATCCCGGTGACGCTGGAACTGGGCGGCAAGTCGCCCAACATCTTCTTCGCCGACGTGACGGCCGAGGACGACGATTATCTCGACAAGGCCCTGGAGGGCTTTGCGATGTTCGCCCTCAATCAGGGCGAGGTCTGCACCTGCCCCAGCCGCGCCTTGGTGCAGAAGTCGATCTACGACCGGTTCATGGAGAAGGCGCTGAAGCGCGTGCAGGCGGTGGTGCAGGGCAATCCGCTGGATCCCTCGACCATGATCGGCGCCCAGGCCTCCGAGGAACAGCTGAAGAAGATCCTCGGCTACATGGACATCGGCCGCGACGAAGGCGCCAAGCTCCTGACCGGCGGCTCGCGCACCGTGCTGCCGGGCCAGCTGGCCGACGGCTTCTATGTCGAGCCGACGGTGTTCGAGGGCCACAACAAGATGCGGATCTTCCAGGAGGAGATCTTCGGTCCCGTCCTGGCGGTGACCACCTTCGAGACCGAGGAAGAGGCGCTGGAGATCGCCAACGACACCGCCTTCGGCCTGGGGGCCGGGGTGTGGACCCGCGACGGCTCGCGCGCCTACCGCTTCGGGCGCGGCATCCAGGCCGGCCGGGTGTGGACCAACTGCTACCACGCCTATCCGGCCCACGCGGCCTTCGGCGGCTACAAGCAGTCGGGCGTGGGCCGCGAGACCCACAAGATGATGCTCGACCACTACCAGCAGACCAAGAACCTGCTGGTCAGCTACAGCGCCAAGGCGCTGGGCTTCTTCTAGGGTGCAGCCACCTAGCTCCCGTCATTCCCGCCCTTGTGGCGGGAACCCCTGGTTCAGCCCGCAAGGGCGGAGCAAGCGGCGCGCTCAGGGCGCCGCCCCTTCTGCATCTGCGGCGGATAGAGGGTTTCCCGCCACGAGGGCGGGAATGACGGGCTGATAGGGTGGGCGCTAGCGGCTCCAAAACCAACAAAACGAACAAGACCCGAATTCTGCCGCACGAAACAGAATTGGTCTGCTTGCGCAGGGGGCGGCGCTTCGCATACTCCCGCTCGCAAGACGACGACTGACGCAGCGGCAACATCGCTGGCGACGACAAGATCGACTGTAGAGACCTTAGGGAGACGCGTGGTGAGCGACGGACAGCTGTTTCCGGTGCCGGAAGACTGGGCGGGCAAGGCCCATATCGACGCCGCCGCCTACGAGGCCGCCGTGGCCCGGGTCGAGAGCGATCCCGAAGGCTACTGGCGCGATCTCGCCGCCCGCCTCGACTGGATCAAGGCCCCCACCAAGATCAAGGACGTCTCCTACGCCAAGGACGACTTCCGCATCCGCTGGTACGAGGACGGGGTGCTGAACGTCAGCGCCAACTGCCTCGACCGCCACCTGCCGCACCGCAAGGACGACGTCGCCCTGATCTTCGAGGGCGACGAGCCGGGCGTCTCCGACAAGATCACCTACGGCCAGCTGCACGACGACGTCTGCCGCATGGCCAATGTGCTGAAGGACCTGGGCGCCAAGAAGGGCGACCGGATCACCATCTACCTGCCGATGGTGCCCGTCGCGGCCGTGGCCATGCTGGCCTGCGCCCGCATCGGCGCCATCCACTCCGTCGTGTTCGGCGGCTTCTCGCCCGACAGCATCGCCGGCCGCATCCAGGACTGCGACTCCCGCCTGGTGATCACCGCCGACCAGGGCCGCCGCGGCGGCAAGAAGGTGCCGCTGAAGGCCAATATCGACGAGGCGCTCGAGCAGTGCCCGCAGGTCGAGAAGGTGCTGCTGGTCCGCTGGACCGGCGCCGAGGTTCCGATCGTCGAGGGCCGCGACGTGGTCTGGAACGACGTCCGTGACGCCGCCTCGAACGTCTGCGAACCCGAGCCGATGAACGCCGAGGACCCGCTGTTCATCCTCTACACCTCCGGCTCGACGGGTAAGCCCAAGGGCGTGCTGCACACCACCGGCGGCTACCTGGCCTGGGCCAGCTGGACCTTCGAGTCCGTCTTCGACTATCGCCCGGGCGAGGTGTTCTGGTGCACGGCCGACGTCGGCTGGGTCACCGGCCACTCTTACGTCGTCTACGGCCCGCTGGCCAATGGCGGGACCAGCCTGATCTTCGAGGGCGTGCCAAACTACCCGACCCCGTCGCGGTTCTGGGACGTGGTCGACAAGCACAAGGTCGAGATCTTCTACACCGCCCCCACCGCCCTGCGCGCCCTGATGCGCGAAGGCGACGAGCATGTGACCAAGAACGACCTGTCGTCCCTGCGCCTGCTGGGCAGCGTCGGCGAGCCGATCAATCCCGAGGCCTGGCTCTGGTACCATCGCGTGGTCGGCAAGGATCGCCTGCCGATCGTCGACACCTGGTGGCAGACCGAGACCGGCGGCATTCTCGTCTCGCCGCTGCCGGGCGCCACGGCCCTGAAGCCGGGCTCGGCCACCAAGCCGCTGCCGGGCGTCAAGCTGCAGCTCGTGGACGCCGAGGGGCATGTGCTGGACGGCGCGACCGAGGGCAACCTCGTGATCACCGACAGCTGGCCGGGCCAGATGCGCACGGTCTATGGCGACCACCAGCGCTTCTTCGAGACCTATTTCTCGACCTATCCCGGCAAGTACTTCACCGGCGACGGCTGCAAGCGCGACGCCGACGGCTACTACTGGATCACCGGCCGGGTGGACGACGTCATCAACGTCTCGGGCCACCGCCTGGGCACCGCCGAGATCGAGAGCGCTCTCGTGGCCCACGAAGCCGTCGCCGAGGCGGCGGTGGTCGGCTACCCGCACGACATCAAGGGCCAGGGCGTCTACGCCTACGTCACCCTGAAGGCCGACGCGACGCCCACCGAGGAACTGCGCAAGCAGCTCGTCCTCTGGGTCCGCCACGAGATCGGCCCCTTCGCCGCCCCCGACGTCCTGCAATGGGCGCCGGGCCTGCCCAAGACCCGCTCGGGCAAGATCATGCGCCGCATCCTGCGCAAGATCGCCGAGAACGCGGTGGACGCCCTGGGCGACACCTCGACCCTGGCCGATCCGTCGGTGGTGGATGATCTGGTGCGCAACAGGGCGGGGGCGAAGGCGGCTTAACGCCCACCGCGCTCGTCATCCCGGGCGAAGGGCCGCGTAGCGGACCGTAGACCCGGGACCCAGGGGCCGGCGCAATGCGGTTGCCTCCGCGAAGGGGCTGTCTGGATGCCGCGCCCAGTCCCCTGGGTCCCGGCTCTGCGCTGCGCTCCGGCCGGGATGACGACGGGAGGTGAGCGACTTGTCCACAAGCCCCTTCCAACCTATAGTCAAAACGCCGCTGCCTTGGCGGCGTTTGGCGTTGATCCCCATGGCCCCGGTCGTGAAAATCCAGGAACTGTTTGGCGGCGAGGCGGTCACCGGCCCCCTCGCCACGGAGTTCGACGTCGTCCGTCTGGTCCGCAAGGGCTTGTCGGTCGCCGCGGTCGATTGCTTCCTGGCGGTTACGCATCAGCCGTTCTCGGCCATCGAGCCCTATGTGATGCCGCGGCGGACCTTCAATCGCCGCCGCGACGCCGACCAGCTGCTCGACCCCGCCGAGTCCGACCGCATGGTGCGGATCGCCCGGCTGGTGGCCGCCGCCGAGGACACCCTGGGCGACCAGGAGCGCGCCTGGCGCTGGCTGGAGCGGCCTAACCGCGCGCTGGAGGGCCAGGCCCCGCTGTCGCTGGCCGACACCGACCTGGGCGCGCGCAACGTCGAACGGCTGCTCGGCCAGATCGCCCACGGCCTGGCGGCTTGATCGTCCACCGCATCGCCAAGGCCGCACACGTCGGCCTGGACGGGGAGGGGGCTCGGCTCTACGGCGGCCGTTGGAACTCGCCCGGACGGCCGATGCTCTACACCGCCGCCAGTCCTAGCCTGGCCGTTCTGGAGGTGCTGGTCCATCTCGACCTGCCGCCCGACCTGCTGCCGTTGGACTATCGCCTTCTCTCCATCGAGGTCCCGGACGACGCGCCGAGGCTTGAACTCGACGCGGTTCCGCAAGACAGCGTTGCGGCCGGCGACGCGTTCCTCTTGGCCGGCCAGGCGCTGTGCCTGCGCGTGCCCAGCCAGGTCGTGCCGCAGGAGATCAACACGCTACTCAATCCGCGCCATCCGGCCTTCGTCGGCGTTCGGGTCGTGCGCGACGAGCCGTTCCGGTTCGATCCTCGGCTGTTCTGAGGCGACCGCGACCCCCACGCCCTAGCCTCATCCCCCGCCAGGGTTTATAGCCCGGCCATGTTTGAAGGCCTCTCCCCCCTCGCCCGCGAAGCCCGCTCCTGGCCGTTCGAGCAGGCGCGCGCCACCATCGCCCGCGTCCTGCGCGTGCGTCTTCCCGACCGCGCCGACCAGGAGGCCGCCAAGGCCCTGATCGACGCCGGCAAGACCGATGAGGCGGTGAAAGCCTATCCGGCGCTGGCCAAGGCGGTGATCTTCGAGACCGGCTACGGCCCGTCCGGCCTGCCGCACCTGGGCACCTTCGGTGAAGTCGCGCGCACGACCATGGTGCGCCAGGCCTTCCGTGCGCTCGTCGACGACGCCATCCCCACGCGCCTGATCGCCTTCAGCGACGACATGGACGGCCTGCGCAAGGTGCCGGACAACATCGAGAACAAGCAGCCGCTGATCGAGGATCTGGGCAAGCCGCTGACCGTCGTCCGCGACCCCTTCGGCACCCACGACAGCTTCGGCGCCCACAACAACGCCCGCCTGCGCGCCTTCCTCGACGGCTTCGGCTTCGAGTACGAGTTCGTGTCCTCGACCGAGTGCTACAAGGGCGGCCTGTTCGACGAGACCCTGCTGACGGCCCTGGCCCGCTTCGACGCCATCCAGAAGGTCATGCTGCCGACGCTCGGCGAAGAGCGCCGCGCCACCTATTCGCCGTTCCTGCCGATCAGCCCGTCGACCGGCAAGGTGCTGCAGGTCCCGACCCTGGAGCGCAACGTCGAGAAGGGCACGATCGTCTTCGAGGACGAGGACGGCAGCAAGGTCGAGGTCCCGGTCACCGGCGGCCACGTGAAGATGCAGTGGAAGCCCGACTGGGCCATGCGCTGGACCGCCCTGGGCGTCGACTACGAGATGAGCGGCAAGGACCTGATCGACTCGGTCAAGGCCTCGGGCGCGATCTGCAAGGCGCTGGGCGGGGTTCCCCCGGAAGGCTTCAACTACGAGCTCTTCCTGGACGAGAACAACCAGAAGATCTCCAAGTCCAAGGGCAACGGCCTGTCGATGGAGGACTGGCTGCGCTACGGCGCGCCGGAGAGCCTGTCGTACTACATGTTCCAGAGCCCGAAGTCGGCCAAGAAGCTCTATTTCGACGTCATCCCCAAGGCGACGGACGAGTACCTGCAGCAGCTGGACGCGTTCGGCCGCCAGGAGCCGGCCAAGCAGCTCGACAACCCGGTCTGGCACATCCATTCGGGCAAGCCGCCGCAGCAGAGCTCGCCGGTGTCGTTCAGCTTGATGCTGAACCTGGTGTCGGCCGCCGACGCCTCGACCAAGGAGATCCTCTGGGGCTTCCTGTCGCGCTACATCCCGGGCGCTTCGGCCGAAAGCCAGCCGCTGCTCGACCGTCTGGCCGGCTACGCGATCAACTATTACGAGGACTTCGTGAAGCCCACGAAGACCTTCCGCGCCCCGACCGACGTCGAGCGTGCGGCGATCCTCGACCTGCTGGCCAAGCTGAAGGCCATGCCGGCCGGGACCCAGGACGCCGAGCTGATCCAGAACGAAGTGTTCGAGGTCGGCAAGACCCACGGCTTCGACCCGCTGCGCGCCTGGTTCCAGGCCCTGTACGAAGTGCTGCTGGGCCAGAGCCAGGGCCCGCGCTTCGGCTCCTTCGCGGCGATCTTCGGCGTGGATCGCACGATCGCCCTGATCGAAGAGAAGCTCTCCTGATCCTTCTCCCCTTGCGGGAGAAGGTGTCGCCGTAGGCGACGGATGAGGGGTCTCTCAGAAGTAAAACGCCGCGACAGCTGAACAGCCGTCGCGGCGTTTCTGTACGTGCGACCCCTCACCCGACCTCCTTCGGAGGCCACCCTCTCCCGCAAGGGGAGAGGGAACAGAGTGCGACACCGTGCCTCGTTTGATGAACGCTTTCTGAATTTCGAATTAAGGGTTTGTGCGAACTTCGGAGTCTAGGCTGGAACCATCAGAACCAGGAATAGTCCGATGGCTTCCTTCACGCTTCGCCCGCACGACCGTTCGGAATTCGACTCCCTGATCGGCGGCATCGCTTCGCAGTTTCCCGGCGCTCGCATCGAGGCCGCGCACAACGACACCTGGCAGTCCTACCGGGTCGACGTGTCGTGCGAGGATCCCCGCGCCACGGCCCTTCGCGACTGGCTCAACGGCCACCATGCCGCCTGCCCGCGCACCTGATCCGCCTCTAGCGGGTCAGGCTACTGGCTGACCCACTGGATGCAGGCCGCCCAGGCCACGCTCATGCGGTCGAGCACCCGGTCGTCGCCGTCGCGCAGCACCGAAGTCAGTTCGATCGTCCGGGCAGTCAGGCGGCCCATCTCGCGGATCAGCACCTCGCCCTGCGTGGTCATCACCACCACCCGGTCGCCCCGTCGCGGTTCGGCCGTCGGCGAGACCAGCAGCCGGTCGCCGTCGCGATAGACCGGCGCCAGGGCGTCGCCCTCGATCTCCAGGGCGAACAGGCCCTCTTCCCGCGGCCCCGGCAGCTCCACCTCTTCCCAGCCCGACCCGCGCGGCGCCCCCGCCTCGTCGAACATGCCCGGCGCGCCGGCCCGCGTGAGGCCGATCAGCGGCACGCCCGCCCGGCGACCCGGCGCTGCGGTCTCGGTCAGGGCGGCGAATTCAGAAAACCCCACCCCCGTGGCTTCCAGCACCTTGGCCAGGCTCTCGGTCGAGGGCCAGCGCGGCCGCGTGTCGGCGTCGCCGCGTTTCGAACGGTTGAAGGCGGTGGGATCCAGGCCCGCCAGCTTGGCCATGGCCGAAGGGCTCATGTCGAAGCGTTTGGCCAGGGCGTCGATCGCCGTCCACAGTTCGGCGTGCGAGAGCATCGGATCGTCCCCGAGTCCTGATGACGCCGAGCCGCGGGCGTCCCGAGGAAATTATGCCCAGGGCTTAGGAATGTAAACCTAGCGACAATGGTCAAGGTTGACGTTTACGTAAGCGTTGACGTTCCGCAGGGTCCGGCGTAGCGTGAACGCCGATAACCAACGACCCGGCCGGGAAGGCCGGCCGCACCCTGGGAGGGTAACGATGGTGGCTGATCTTCGACGTCCCGAGCGCACGTTCTCGATCCGTCAGCTCTGCAACGAGTTCAAGGCCACGCCCCGGGCGCTGCGCTTCTACGAGGACAAGGGCCTGCTGACGCCGGCCCGCGAAGGCCTCAACCGCGTCTATTCCCACAAGGACCGCGTCCGCCTGCAGCTGATCCTGCGCGGCAAGCGCGTGGGCCTGTCGCTGTCGGAAATCCGCGAGCTGCTGGACCTCTACGACGAGAACGACGACGGCGCGGCCCAGATGGCCCGGTCGCTGAAGAAGTTCCGTGAGCGCGCCGCCGCCCTGGAGCAGCAGCGCGAGGACATCGACGGCGCCCTGATCGAGCTGCGCGAGGCCTGCGATCGCCTGGAGAAGCGCCTGGCCGAGATCCGTCCGGACCTGCTGCCGCGCTCGGCCGACTACGAGCAGCTGCTGCGCGCCCGCCTCGACGGCCACGCCGACATGGCCCTCGGTAAGTAAGGTTGGGCAAGTAACCAGCCAAGACCATCCCTTCCGCGCCCGCTTTCGCCAAGACCGGCGGAACGGGCGGGTTTCCCTTCGCCTTTCTCCCCGATCCCGATCAGTCAGGACCGCTTAAATGACCTATCAGCCGCCCGTCCGCGACCACATGTTCCTCCTGCGTGACGTGCTCAACATCGAGCAGTACGGCAATCTGCCGGCCTTCGCCGACGCCTCGATCGACGTCGTCGAGCAGATCGTCGAGGGCGCGGCCCAGTTCACCGGCGAAGTCCTGGCCCCGCTGAACAGCGTCGGCGACAAGACCGGCTGCAAGCTCGATCCGGTCACCAACACCGTCACCACCCCGCCGGGCTTCAAGGAAGCCTACAAGGCCCTGTGCGAAGGCGGCTGGACCGGCCTCGGTTCGGACCCGACCTACGGCGGCCAGGGCCTGCCGCACGTCGTGAACCTGTCGTTCTCGGAAATGTCGAGCTCGGCCAACATGGCCTTCTCGATGTATCCGGGCCTGGCGCACGGCGCCTATTCGGCCATCCACACAGGCGGCACCGACGAGCAGAAGCAGACCTACCTGCCCAAGATGATCACGGGCGAGTGGACCGGCACCATGAACCTGACCGAGCCGCACTGCGGCACGGACCTGGGTCTGCTGCGCACCAAGGCCGTTCCCAACGGCGACGGCAGCTACAAGATCACCGGCCAGAAGATCTGGATCTCGGCCGGCGAGCACGACATGTCGGACAACATCGTCCACTTGGTGCTGGCCCGCATTGAGGGCGCCCCGGCTGGCGTGAAGGGCATCAGCCTGTTCATCGTGCCGAAGTTCTTCCCGAACGCCGACGGCTCGGTCGGCGCGCGCAACGAGGGCGCCAAGTGCGTGGGCCTCGAAGAGAAGATGGGCATCCACGGCAACGCCACCTGCGTCATGCAGTACGACGACGCCGAGGGCTATCTGATCGGTGAAGAGAACAGCGGCCTGAAGCTGATGTTCGTGATGATGAACGAGGCCCGCCTGGGCGTCGGCCTGCAGGGCGTCGCCCAGGCCGAAGCGGCCAACCAGGCCGCCGTCGCCTTCGCCAAGGACCGCCTGCAAGGCCGCTCGCTGACGGGCCCGAAGAACGCCGAAGGCCCGGCCGACCCGATCATCGTCCACCCGGACGTGCGTCGCCTGCTGCTGGAGAACAAGGCCATCATCGAAGGCGGCCGCGCCTTCCTGTTCTGGACCGCCCTGCACGGCGACCTGGCCCACAGCCACCCCGATGAGGCCGTGCGCACCAAGGCCGACGACTACATGGGCCTGCTGACGCCGGTCCTGAAGGGCTACCTGACCGACCGCGGCTTCCAGGTCTGCTCGAACGCGGTGCAGGTGCACGGCGGCTCGGGCTTCACCGAGCACTTCCCGGTCAGCCAGTACCTGCGCGACTGCCGCATCGCCCTGATCTACGAAGGCACCAACGGCGTGCAGGCCCTCGACCTGGTCGGCCGCAAGCTGGCGGCCAAGGGCGGCCGCGGCGTGATGACCTTCTTCCAGGAGATCGACCAGTTCGTCGGCGAGAACGACGGCGACGCCGACCTGAAGCCCTTCGTTGACGCCCTGGCGGCGACCAAGGCCCAGCTGCAGGACGGCACCATGTGGCTGATGCAGAACGGCCTGCAGAACCCCGACAACGCCGGCGCGGCCTCGACCGACTACATGCACCTCTTCGGCCTGACGGGCCTGGCCTACATGTGGGTGCTGATGGTCAAGGCGGCCAACGCCAAGATCGCCGAAGGCTCCACCGACCCGTTCTTCACGACCAAGGTCGCCACGGCGCGTTATTTCATCGAGCGGGTCTTGCCTGACGCTGCGGCGCATCTGGCCAAACTGAAGACCGGCTCGGCGACCCTGATGGCGCTGCCCGCGGAGGCCTTCTGATCATGAGCGTGCTCGACGTCGCCAAACCCGCCTTCATGGCCGAAGAAGACATCACGATCTTCGAGGACGCGGTGGGCAAGTTCTTCGACGAGCACGCCCCTGAATCCGTCGTCGCGACCTGGCGCAAGAACCACTGCGTCGATCGCGCGATGTGGAACAAGGCGGGGGAGGCCGGTCTGCTCGGCCTCTCCACGCCCGAGGAATACGGCGGCTCCGGCGGCGACTATCGCCACGAGGTCGTGCTGATGGAACAGCTGGGCAAGAAGGGCGTCGACGGCTTCGGCGCCAGCCTGCACAACGCCATCGTCATGCCGTACATCACCCATTACGGCACCGAGGAGCAGAAGCGCCGCTGGCTGCCGCGCCTGTCGACCGGCGAGCTGGTCGGCGCGATCGCCATGACCGAGCCGGGCGCGGGTTCCGACCTGCAGGGCATCAAGACCAGCGCCAAGAAGGACGGCAACCAGTACGTCCTCAACGGCTCCAAGACCTTCATCACTAACGGTCAGACGGCCAATCTGATCATCGTGGTCGCCAAGACCGATCCGGCCGGCGGCGCCCGCGGCACCAGCCTGCTGGTGGTCGAGACCGACGGCGCGGAAGGCTTCGAGCGCGGCCGCAACCTCGACAAGCTGGGCCACGAGGCCCAGGACACGTCCGAGCTGTTCTTCAACGACGTGAAGATCCCGACCGAGAACCTCTTGGGCACGGACGAGGGCCAGGGCTTCTTCCAGCTGATGGCCCAGCTGCCGCAGGAGCGGCTGAACATCGCCGTCCAGGGCATGGCCACCATCGAGCGGGCGCTCGAGCTGACCATCGCCTACGTCAAGGAGCGCCAGGCGTTCGGCAAGCCGATCCTGGCCTTCCAGAACACCCAGTTCGTGCTGGCCGAGTGCAAGACGGAAGGCACCGTCGCCAAGGTGTTCGTCAACCACTGCATCGAGCGCCACCTGAAGGGCGATCTCGACGCCTCGACGGCCTCGATGGCCAAGTACTGGGTGACGGACCTGGAGAACAAGATCGTCGACCGCTGCCTGCAGCTGTTCGGCGGCTACGGCTTCATGAACGAGTACCCGATCGCCCGGATGTACAAGGACAGCCGCGTCCAGCGCATCTACGGCGGCACCAACGAGATCATGAAACTGCTGATCGCGAGGACGCTCTGATGTTGTTCGCCGACGCTCCGCCTCCGCCCGCTCAGGATACGGCCCGCGCGGCCGTGGTCTGCGTGCGCGCCGAGGGCCGCCGCCCGCTGCAGTTCTCCGGCAAGCTGGAGGGCAAGCGCCCGCAGCCCGGCGCCTTCGACCTGCCACTGAAGCCTGGCGTCGAGCAGTGCAACAACCTGCTGCGCTCCAAGATCGCGACCTGGACCCTGACCGTGAACACGCCGGGCTTCACGCCCTGCCGCCTGCCCACGCCGGAGTTCGGTCAGCGGGTGGTCTATTCGGCCAAGGCCGGCGCGCGCGGCCTGTCCTGCGCCCCGATCCACAAGTCGCCGATCGGCGCCTGGAAGAAGTGATGTCGACCCACGTCGCCATCATCGACTGGAAGCTGGAGGCCGGGGCGGATTTCCCCAAGGGCCGCTACAGCCGCGCCCATACCCTGTCGTTCGACGGCGGCGTGACGGCGCTTGGCTCGGCTTCGCCGTCGGTGGTGCCGCTGCCCTGGTCGGACCCGGCGGGCGTCGATCCCGAGGAGATGTTCGTGGCGGCGCTGTCGTCCTGCCACATGCTGACCTTCCTCGATCTGGCCCGTCGCGCCGGCTTCTTCATCAGCGCCTATCGCGACGAGGCCGAGGGGACGATGACCAAGAACGAGCATGGCGCTCACTGGGTCAGCCATGTCGCCCTTCGTCCCGACATCGTCTTCGAGGGCGACGCGCCCGACGAAGCCAAGCTGGCGGCCCTGCACGAGGCCGCCCACCACGCGTGTTTCATCGCCAACTCGGTGCGGACGGACGTCCGCGTCGAGCCGGCGGTCAAAGAATCCCCTTTGGGGCTAACGATTTAAAAGATCGCAGGAAGGAGCCATTCAATGGCCGACGCTTACATCTTCGACGCCGTGCGCACCCCGCGCGGCAAGGGCAAGAAGGACGGCTCTCTGCATGAGATCACCGCCCTGTCCCTCGCCAGCCAGGTCCTGGAAGCCATCCGCGACCGCAACGGCCTGGACACCTCCAAGGTCGACGACGTCGTCCTGGGCTGCGTCGCCCCGGTCGGCGAGCAGGGTTCGGACATCGCCCGCACCGCCGTCCTGACCGCCGACTACGCCGAGAGCGTCGCCGGCGTGCAGATCAACCGCTTCTGCGCCTCGGGCCTGGAAGCCGTGAACATGGCCGCGGCCAAGGTCATCTCGGGTGAAGCCGACCTGACCATCGGCGGCGGCGTCGAGAGCATGAGCCGCGTGCCGATGGGCAGCGACGGCGGCGCCTGGCCGACCGACCCGTCGTCGGCCTTCAAGACCTACTTCATGCCGCAGGGCGTGTCGGCCGACCTGATCGCCACCCTCTACGGCTTCAGCCGCGACGACGTCGACGCCTACGCCGTCGAGAGCCAGCGCCGCGCCGCCCAGTCGTGGACCGAGGGCCGCTTCTCCAAGTCGGTCGTGCCGGTGAAGGACCAACTGGGCCTCAACATCCTGAGCCACGACGAGACCGTCCGCGCCTCGACCACCATGCAGACCCTGGCCTCGCTGAACGCCTCGTTCACCGGCATGGGCGAGATGGCCTTCGACGCGGTCGCCACCCAGCGCTACCCGCAGGTCGAGCGCATGACCCACGTGCACCACGCGGGCAACAGCTCGGGCATCGTCGACGGCGCCGCCGGCGTGCTGATCGGCACCAAGGAAATGGGCGACGCGCTCGGCCTCAAGGCCCGCGCCCGCATCAAGGGCATGGCCTCGATCGGTTCGGAGCCGTCGATCATGCTGACCGGCCCGTCGCTGGTCACCGAGAAGCTGCTCAAGAAGCTCAAGATGGAAGTCGCCGACATCGACCTCTACGAGCTGAACGAAGCCTTCGCGGCCGTCGTCCTGCGCATGATGCAGGCGCTGGACATCCCGCACGAGAAGATGAACGTCAACGGCGGCGCCATCGCCATGGGCCACCCGCTGGGCGCCACCGGCGCGATGATCCTGGGCACCATGGTCGACGAGCTGGAACGCTCCGACAAGGAAACCGCCCTGATCACCCTGTGCGTCGGCGCCGGCATGGGCACCGCCACGGTCATCGAACGCGTCTGATCCTAATGTCGTAGCCCCTCATCCTCCCACGCCGCGATGCGGCGCGGGCCCCTCCTTCTCCCTCTGGGAGAAGGGCGAGCAAGGGTCCACCTCTCCCATGGGGAGAGGGAGGGGCCCGGCCCGAAGGGACGGGAGGGTGAGGGGGTACGGCCTCAAAATCTGAGGAACTGAACATGGAAAACTTCAAGATCGAGGTCGACGGCGACGGCATCGCCCTGGTCACCTTCGACGTCCCCGGCCGTTCGATGAACACCCTGACCGCTTCGGTGATCAAGGAAGTCGGCGAGCTGGTCGAGCGCATCAAGACCGACGCCGAGATCAAGGGCGTCGTCATCACCTCGGGCAAGACCACCGGCTTCTGCGCCGGCGCGGACCTGGGTGAACTGGGCGGCAACGGCGGCCTGGGCGGTGGCGACCTGCAAGCCGCGTTCGACGCCGGCTTCGCGCTGAACAAGGCCTTCCGCGGCCTGGAAACCAGCGGCAAGCCGGTGGCCGCGGCCATCAACGGCCTGGCGCTCGGCGGCGGCCTGGAATTCGTCCTGGCCACCCACTACCGCGTGGTCGCCGACCTGCCGAAGCTGCAGCTGGGCCTGCCGGAAGCCAAGGTCGGCCTGCTGCCGGGCGGCGGCGGCACCCAGCGCCTGACGCGCCTGATGGGCGTCATGGCCGCCGCGCCGTACCTGCTCGAAGGCAAGTCGATGAAGCCGGCCGAGGCGCTCGGCGCCAAGGTCGTGCACGAAGTCGTGCCGGCCGGCACGGAAGTCGAAGCCGCCAAGACCTGGATCAAGACCAAGGGCGATCCGGTCGCTCCCTGGGACAAGAAGGAATTCAAGATCCCCGGCGGCGGCCCCTACACCCCGACCGGCGCCCAGGTGTTCATCATGGGCAACGCCATGCTGCGCAAGAACACCTACGGCAACTACCCGGCCCAGCAGAACATCATGAAGGCCGTCTATGAGGGCCTGCAGGTTCCGTTCGACGCGGCCATCCGCATCGAGACCCGCTACTTCCTCAAGACCCTGATGACCCCGCAGGCCAAGGGCATGATCCGCACCCTGTTCCTGTCGCTTCAGGAGCTGGGCAAGGGTTCGGGCCGTCCGGCCGGCGTGCCCTACTATGACGTCAAGAAGGTCGCCGTGCTCGGCGCCGGCATGATGGGCGCGGGCATCGCCTACGTCCAAGCCATGGCCGGCATCGAGACCGTGCTGATCGATCAGACGCAGGAAGCCGCCGACAAGGGCAAGGGCTACGCCGAAGGCCTGGTCAAGAAGGCCGTCTCGCGCGGCAAGCTGACGGCCGAGAAGGGCGAGGCCATCCTGGCCCTCATCCATCCGACGTCGGACTACGCCAACGTCAAGGGTTCGGACCTGGTCGTCGAGGCCGTGTTCGAGAACCGCGACGTCAAGGCCGCCGTCACCAAGCTGGCCGAGGCTGAACTGGCCGACACCGCCGTGTTCGGTTCCAACACCTCGACCCTGCCGATCACCGGCCTGGCCGAAGCCTCGATCCGTCCGGAAAGCTTCATCGGCATCCACTTCTTCTCGCCGGTCGACAAGATGGGCCTGGTCGAGATCATCCTCGGCGAGAAGACCGACCAGGCGACCATCGCCAAGTCGATCGACTACGTCCTGAAGATCAAGAAGACCCCGATCGTCGTCAACGACAGCCGCGGCTTCTACACGTCGCGCTGCTTCGGCACCTTCGTGCAGGAAGGCATGGAGCTGCTCAGCGACGGCATCGCGCCTGCGATCATCGACAATGTCGGTCGCGCCACCGGCATGCCGCGCGGCCCGCTGGAAATGCACGACGACGTCGCGCTGGACCTGTCGCACAAGATCGCCGTCCAGACGAAGAAGGACCTCGGCGACAAGTACGAGGAGCGTCCGTTCACCGCGATCATCGCCAAGATGGTCGAGGATCTGGGCCGCTACGGCCGCAAGAACGGCAAGGGCTTCTACGACTATCCGGAAAAGGGTCCCAAGACCCTGTGGCCGGGCCTTTCTGAGCTGGTTGAAGTCAAAACCACCGAAGCCGACAAGGCGCTGATCGAGCAGATCCGCACCCGCCTGCTGTATCGCCAGGCCGTCGAGGCCGCGCGCTGCTTCGAGGAAGGCGTGATCACCGATCCGCGTGAAGCCGACGTCGGCGCCATCCTGGGCTGGGGCTTCGCGCCCTGGACCGGCGGCCCGGTCAGCTTCATCGACGGCATCGGCGTGGCCAAGTTCGTCGAGACCCTCGACCAGCTGACCGCGTCCTACGGCGCGCGCTTCGCCCCGCCGGCCCTGCTGCGCGAGATGGCCGCCAAGGGCGAGACCTTCTACAGCCGCTTCGGCGTCAAGGAGAAGGCGGCCGCCTGAGGTCGCTTTCGCCTGCAAGGTGAAATGAGGAGGCCCGGCGGCGACGCCGGGCCTTTTCTTTTCGCCGCCGCATCATTGCCGACATCCTCGCGCCCCATGGGCTCTGTAACGGGAACGCCTCGCGCCTGTTGCGCGGAGGTAAGGATTCGGGATGGCCGGTAGGCGATCGACAGCTCGCCGCAGAAGGCCTTTCGCCCTCGCCCTGATCGCGGTGAGCGGCCTGCACGTGCTGCTGGGCGTGGCCCTGGTCAGCGGGATCAAGATCATGCCGCCGCCGGTCGAGCCCCAGAGCCTGATCGTCGATCTGGTCGACGCCGCCCCGCCGCCGCTGGCGCATCTGCGGCTCCCGGACGCCGCGCCCGCGCCGCAGGCCTCCGCCGCCGCGCCTCC
>NZ_JBYCZS010000041.1:0-34712 GCF_057586355.1 Caulobacter sp. SRI_008 | reverse complement strand
GCGCGGGCCAGCTCCAGCAGCCGTCCGACCAGGGCCGAGAGCCGGGCGTTGTCGGCGGCGATGTTGGCCAGGAAACGCTCGCGCTCGGCCTGGCTCATGGTCGGATAGTGGTCCTGCAGAAGCTCGATGGCACCGCGCACCCCGGCCAGGGGCGTCTTGAACTCGTGGCTGAGGGCGGCGGCGAAGTCGCGCAGGTAGCGCGAGCGCTTGTCGATCGCCGCGGCCATGGCCCGGAAGTCGTCGTAGAGCGCCTGGATCTCGACGGCGGCGGTGGTCGGGGTCTCGGGAGCCTCGCCGCGGCCCTGGGCCATGGCGCGGGTAGCGGCGCTGAGCTGCTCGATCGGCCGGGTGACCCCGCGCGAGACCAGGCCCGCCAGGCCGAACAGCACCAGCACGATGACGCCGGCGCCGATCAGCAGCTTGCCGCGATCCTCGTGCAGCCCCTTGAACAGGCCGCGCGGCGAGCGCGACAGCAGCAGCACGCCGACGGTGCGCCCGCCGACGATCACCGGCCGGGCGTGGTGCAGGCGCACGGCCGAGGCCCGGCTCAGCCATTCCCAGACATAGCGCGGACGGTACTGGCCGATCCGCCGCAGCACGGTCTCCGACCGGCCGGACAGGGCGTCGCGCACCTCGGGCAGGGCCGAGAGGTCGCCGCCGGTCCCCAGGCCCCGCACCACACGGCCGTGGGCGTCGGTCAGGACGATGGCCGCCAGGGTGCTGCGGGTGGTGTCGGCGAAGATGTGGTCGAGGCGCGCGGCGGCTGCCACGGCGTCGGGGGCGGGCGCGCCGGTGGGCTTGGGGGCGGGTCGCTCGGGCAGGATGCGGGCGGCCGACAGGTCGATGCTGGGCTTTTCGGGGCGGTAGTAGGCGGGGTCTTCGGGATCCGGTTCGGGCAGGGCGGAAACCGGCGGCGCGCCGGGCCATAGAGCCGCCGCCGTCGCCGTCAGGGCCGCGCCCTGGGCGTTCAGCTCGGCCTCGGTCTGGCGGACCAGGGTGTTCTCGTAGCTGCGCAGGAAGATCCCGCCCAGCGCCGGCATGGCGGCGGCGAACAAGAGCACCGCCAGCAGGATCGAGCGCAAGCGCAGGGCCGGCCAGCGGCGTTTCACCGCGTCCTTGAAGGCCGACAGCGCGGCGATCACGCCTGCGCGTCCTGGCCCTGGCAGGCTCCCAGCCGGTAGCCGACCCCGGGGCGGGTCTCGACCACGTCGACCCCGCCCAGCCTGGCGAACTTGGCGCGCAGGTTGCGCACGTGGCTGTCGATGGTGCGGTCGGTGAGGGCGAAGCCCGGGCCGCGCAGCTTGTCGATGATGGCGTCGCGGGTGAAGACCCGGCGCGGGGCGCTGGCCAGGGTCCAGAGGATGCCGAACTCGGTGACGGTCAGCGCCGTCTCGGTCTCGCCCCAGGCCGCTCGCCAGGCGTCGGCCTCCAGGCTGAGGCGGCCGTGGCTGACCAGCTTGGCCTCTTCGGCCGGCGGCGGGGCGGCGGCCGAGGCGCGCCGGAGAATGGCGGCGACCCGGGCCGTCACCTCGCGCGGGCTGAACGGCTTGACCACGTAGTCGTCGGCGCCCAGCTCGATGCCCAGCACCCGGTCGATCTCGTCGTCGCGCGACGACAGCAGCAGCACCGGCAGCTGGCCCTCGGCGCGGATGCGACGACAGACGTCCAGGCCGTTCAGGCGCGGCATGTTGATGTCCAGCACCACCAGGGCCGGCTTGTGGGCGGCGATCGCCTCCAGCGCCGCCTCGCCGTCGGCGGCCTCGACCGTGGCGTAGCCGGCCTTGCCCAGGGCGAAGGCCAGCAGCTCGCGGATGTGGGGCTCGTCGTCGACGATCAGGATCGGCTGAGTCATGGCGCAGATGTTCCGCTTGCGACGTCCGGGGTCAACGGTTCGCTGTAAGGTTGGGGCGGCGTTTCGGGCGCGCTCGGGCCGATCTGCTGGCCCCGGCAGTCCAGCGTGCCGGCCGGAACCGGGATGGTGCGGTCGCGCGGTGCGATCAGCAGGGCCTCGTCCAGGCGCCGCTGACCGCGCCAGGACCAGCCGCGCCATTGGGCCTGGCGGGGTTCCAGGTCGTTCAGCACCGTCTCGCGCGACCAGGCCACGCGGGCGGCCAGCACCGGGGGCAGGGCGGTCGCGCGCAGCTGGCTGAGGGCCACGACCGAGGCGGGACCCAGGCGCTCCAGGTAGCAGACGTCCAGCGCCTCGCCGTCGCCGCCCAGCTCGCGGGCGTGGCGGACGTTCCAGGCGGCGGCGACCGAGCCAAGGTCCACCACCGTGCAGGCGGCCAACACCAGGCCTGCGGCGGCGAGGTTGGCGTTGATCAGCCAGCCGGCGCTCTTGGCCCGCAGCATCCGCCAGCAGATCAGCAGCAGGCCAAGACCCACCAGCGCCATCCAGATCAGGGCCGCCAGCCTCAGGCGGGTGAGGGCGTAGACCTCCACATAATCGAGGGTGCGCAGGATCGACGAGGCGACGAGGAAGAGGTTCTGCGCCACCCACAGCACCACCAGCCGCCGCAGCCACGTCGACCGCGCCGTCGCCGAGCCGGGCGCCAGGGCGACCAGCACGAAGAGGCCGGCCAGCAGGGCGGTGGCGATCAGCGGATAGGCGCCGCGATGGGCGTATTCGGCCAGGGTCACGCCCTGCGGCAGCGGCGCCCGCGACCACAGGAAGGCCAGGTCCAGGCCGTTCTGCAGGGCGAAGATCGTGTTGAACACCACCAGCGACAGGCCCACCGACGCGACGCTGAGACCGGGCAGGGGCGCGGCGCCGGGCTTGGCGGCCGGCAGGCCCCAGAGCGGACGCTTGAAGCTGGGTCGCAGCAGCATCCAGACCCCGAACAGCACGATGACGGCGAAGCCGATGCGGGGCAGGTCGATCTGGGGGATGCGCCATTGAGCCACGGCCTGGGCGATCACCGGATTGGCGATGGTGAAGAGCGCCAGGAACACCGCGCCGCCGACGATGGGCAGGACCAGCACGGGCAGGCGACGCAGGGCCGCGCCCGATCCCGGCGCGCGCTTGCGGGCCTTCAGGAAGTCGCGGAACGGGGCGATGAGGCCAAGGATCAGCAGGGCCGCCAGCCGTTGCAGCCAGCGCCAGGCGTCCTCATGAAGGCCCGCCCGGGCGGCCAGCACCGCCACGGCGATGGCGACCGTCCACAGGACAAAGGCCAGCAGGCCGGGCGCCTCGATCATCACGACGCCGAAGACCGTCGCGGCCAGCAGCCAGCCCCAGGCGCGGCGCGCGGCCGGATGAACGAGGACGACGGCGATGGTCGCCAGCAGGCAGAAGCCGCCCAGGGTCGCGCCGGCGGCATAGCCCCAGAACAGCTGGTCGGACGCCAGCACCAGCAGGGCGGCGGCCACCGGCTTCATCCAGAAGGGCGCGGCGGCGGGCGGCGGGCGGAAGGCTTTCATCGGAGGTCCCCATCAGCGGAGCCTTCCCGATAGTCGCGCGGCTTGCAGCCCCGGCGGCGAGGCCGTGCACGGCCCGCCCGATCGCCGTGCAGAACTGGTGCAGAGACGAAAAAGGGCGGCGCATCGCTGCGCCGCCCGAAGTCGGAGGGGACTTAGAACAGAGGGAAGAAAGTGGTCGACGCCGTCAGGCGGCCTGTTCGCCTTCGATCAGGCTGGCGGTGTCGGCGCCGGTGTTGATCGGGATGGTGCGGGCCTTGAGGGCTTCGGGCAGTTCGCGCTTCAGCGAGATGGTCAGCAGGCCGTCGGCCAGGGCGGCGTCGGTCACCACCACGTAGTCGGCCAGCTGGAAGCGGCGGTCGAAATTGCGCTCGGCGAGGCCGCGATGCAGGTAGCGCTTGGCTTCGTCATTGGCCGCCTTGCGGCCCGAGACGGTCAGCAGGCCTTCCTTGGCCTCGATCGACAGCTCTTCCGGCTTGAAGCCGGCGACGGCGATCTCGATGCGGTAGGAATTCTCGTCGGTGCGCTCGATGTTGTAGGGCGGATAGCCGGAGGCGGCTTCGGTCTTGGCGGCGGCGTCGAGTTGCGCGGCCAGGCGGTCGAAGCCGACGAGCGAACGGTAAAGGGGCGACAGGTCGATCGTACGCATAGATATAGAACCTTCTCTTCAAGCAAGGTTGCGATGTGTGTTCGGACCTTCGACGACCCGATCTCGGCCTCGTCTGCGATCCGGAAGGCCCGGTTTTCCAGCGCCTTCGGTTGAATAGTTGGGAGGTCGATTTTCGACTTCAAGGGGTGCGTCATTCAGTTTCGGAATCGCTTGATCGCGGTTCGCGTGCGGCTAAGGTCGGCGCGCCCGGAACGCGGGCCGACGACGGAGACAGACGCCATGCCCGCCCGCCGCCACTTGCTCATTCTCGCCGCCCTCGCGGCGCTCGCGCCCGCCACCGGCGCCCTGGCCGCCGACGCGGCCCTGAAGACCGCCGTCGCCTCGCCCGACCGCACGCCCGCCAGCGTCGCCCGCGACGGCGCCCGCCATCCCTATGAGAGCCTGGCGTTCTGGGGGCTGAAGCCCGGCCAGACGGTGATCGAGGTCTCGCCCGGCGGCGGCTACTGGACCGAGATCCTGGCGCCCTACGCTAAGGCCACCAAGGGAACCTATGTGGCCGGCGTCGCCGACCTGGCCAATCCCAAGACCTCGGACGGCGCCCGCAAGGGCCGCGCGGCCTTCGAGGCCCGGTTCGCCGACGAGGCCAAGTACGGCAAGGTCAAGTTCGTCGACTTCGGGCCGGTGGCCGCGCCGCTGGGCGCGCCGGGCTCGGCCGACCTGGTTCTGACCGCCCGCAACGTCCACAACTGGACCATCCAGCCGGGCGTCGCCGACAAGCTGTTCGCCGACTTTTTCGCGGTGCTGAAGCCCGGCGGGATCCTGGCGATCGAGGAGCACCGCGCCGATCCGGCCGACGAAAAGAGCGCCGGGGCCAACGGCTATCTGTCGACCGCCACCGTCGTGGCCCTGGCCGAACGGGCCGGCTTCAAGCTGGACGCCAAGTCCGAGATCAACGCCAATCCCAAGGACACCAAGGACCACCCCTTCGGCGTCTGGACCCTGCCGCCGGTGCGTCAGTCGGCCCCCTCGGGACAGCCGGCCGATCCGAACTTCGACCGCGCCAAGTACGATGCGATCGGCGAGAGCGACCGCATGACCCTGCGCTTCCGGAAGCCGGCGTGATCGGTCGGCGCCATTTCGCCCCGGAGTCCGCGGGCCGCGGGCGTGTTTTTGCCAAGGTCGCGGCCTAGGCTGGATCCATGAGTAGAGGGGGATTGATGGATCCGGCGTATTCGTGGTCGCGTCGTGGCCTGCTTTTGTCCGCCGGGGCCGCCGGCGCGGCCGGCCTCGTGGGCTGCGGCCGCAAGAAGGACGCGCCGCCGGCCAAGGCCGACGCGACCAAGCCTGCGGCCAAGGGCGGCCCGACCACCCTGGCCGGCGCCGTGGCCGGCGACTGGCGCACCAGCGCCGACAAGGCCCGCGACGCCTGGCGTCATCCGGTGCAGAGCCTGGAGTTCTGGGACGTCCGTCCGGGCCAGACCGTCGTCGAGTTCTGGCCGGGCGCCGGCTGGTACACCGAGATCCTGGCCCCGTTCCTGGCGGCCACCGGCGGCAAGCTCTACGAGGCGGTGCTAGAGGCCGATCCGGCCGATCCCGCCGCCGCCGAGATCGTCGCCGCCTATCGCCGCAAGCTGGAGGAAAAGCCCAGGCTTTACGGCAAGGTCGAGATCACCACCTTCGGCCGGGGCAGCGGCCCCGTCGCGCCGGCGGGGAGCGTTGATCGCGTGCTGTTCCTGCGCAACCTGCACAACTGGATGGCCGGCGGCATCGCCGAGAAGGCCTTCAAGGACGCGCTGGCGGCGCTGAAGCCCGGCGGCATCCTGGGCGTCGAGGAGCACCGGGGCGAGCCGGGCCGCGTGCAGGACGTGCTGGCCGCCGACGGCTATGTGCAGCAGGCCTATGTCGAGCAACTGGCCAAGGAGGCCGGGTTCGAGCTGGCCGGATCCAGCGAGATCAACGCCAATCCGAAAGACACCAAGGACCATCCGTTCGGCGTCTGGACCCTGCCGCCGACCCGCCTGTCGGCGCCGCGCGGCGAGCCGGCCGAGCCCGACTTCGACCACGCCAAGTACGACGCCATCGGGGAGAGCGACCGCATGACCCTCAAGTTCGTGAAGCCGAAATGAGCCGCCGCATCGCCAGACGCGCGCTCGCCGCCGCCGCCGTCCTGACCCTGGCGGCCGGTTCCGTCGCCCTGGCCCAGGGGAACAAGGTCGCTCCGGCCGACAAGGTGTTCGGCTACCTGGAGAACTTCCTCAAGGTGCCGGCCCAGGAGCGTTCGCGCACCCGCGTGGCCTACCGCGTGACCCGCGACGGCAAGCCCGCCGAGGGCCTGAAGGCCATGCTGGTCGAGGCGGGCGGGGCGCGTACGCCGCTGCCGATCAGCGCCGATGGCCGCTTCGAGCGTCTGCCGACCCTGTCCCAGCTGCAGGGCGGGGCGAAGGTCGAGTTCGACGCGCCGGTCGACGCCAAGTTCGGTTCGACCCTGATCATCGAGCCGGTCCTCAAGCCGGCGGCCGAGTACGAGGCCGGCGAGTTGAAGGTGGTTCTGGAGTCCACCAACGGCGTCATCGGCAAGGCGGCCGGGCCGATGGCCATGCTGGCGCCGAAGATGACCGGCTTCAGCTTTCCGGGCGCTTCCGGCGGCGTCGTGGTCGGCGCGGACGGCAAGACCCAGGCCCTGCCGCTGGCCGGCAAAGCCCCGATCTACCGGCTTTCCGACTTCAAGGGCGCGACCCGCATTCGCCTGTCCGGGACGCCTTCGCAGGTGCGCTTCATCCAGAGTAAAAAATAGGGTGGAGAGCGTCTAAACGGTGTTTACTTGCGCGCCGCGCCCGGCCAGGGTGCACGCCAAGTTCTCACGCGCATTATTGAACGCGCAAATAAGAGGGAGATCGCGTTTCATGGCCACTCTGCAGGAAATCACCGACAAGATCAAAACCGCCGTCGGCGACGACAGCGGCCTCGGCAAGAGCCTGAAGTTCGACCTGAAGGGCGAAGGCGTCATCCTGATCGATGGCGGTTCGGTCACCAACGACGACGGTCCGGCCGACCTGACCATGACCCTGTCGAAGGAAGACTTCCTGGCCATCGGCGCCGGTTCGCTCGACCCGACCATGGCCGTCATGACCGGCAAGCTGAAGCTGTCGGACATGGGCGCGGCGATGGCGCTGCAGTCCAAGATGGCGGCGCTGTTCTCCAAGCTGCGCTAAGCCGATGGGGGAGCCCGCGCCTCTGGTCTCGATTCCCGAGGCGCCGGTTCCCGACCACGGCCAGGCCGAATGGTTTCGCGGCGCGGATGGGGCGACCCTCCGCGCCGCACTATTTTCGCCTGAAGGCGCTGCACGCGGATCGGTGGTGGTCAGCCCCGGCCGCAGCGAACCGATCGAGAAGTACTACGAGGTCGTCTCCGACCTTCTGGCCCGGGGCTTCGTCGTCCTGGTGCACGACTGGCGAGGGCAGGGGCTCTCGCACCGCATGCTGCCCGACCGGCTGAAGGGCCACGCGGCCGGCTTTCACGACTTTCTCGGCGACTATCAGGCCCTGCTGGCCGCCTTCGAGGCGCGCCTGCCCAAGCCCTGGATCGCGCTGGGCCACTCGATGGGCGGCTGCCTGACCAGCCTCGTCCTGGCGCATGGCGAGACCCGCTTTTCCGCCTGCGTACTGTCGGCCCCGATGCTGGGACTGAACAGCGGCGCTACGCCGGCCTGGCTGGCGCGGCCTCTGGCCTGGCTGGCCGCCCGCACGCCGTTGCGGGGCGACTATGTGCTGGGCGACGTCGGCGATCCGTTCAAGCACGTCTTCCCGCAGGACGCCCTGACCCACGACGCGGTCCGCTACGCCCGTCATCAGGCCCAGATCCGCGCCAATCCGGATATCGCGCTCGGCGGCATCACCTGGGGCTGGACCGATTTTGCGTTCTCCGCCTGCGACTGGCTGGCCCGCGCGCCGGGTATCGAGGCCATCAGCATCCCGGTGACCATCGTTGGGGCGGGGATCGACACCCGGGTCCTGACCTCGGCCCAGAAGGCGATCGCCGCCCGTATTCCGAAGGGCCGCTACCTCGAGATCGAGGACGCCTTCCACGAGATCCTGATCGAGACCGACGACCGCCGCGCCCGCTTCTGGGCGGCGTTCGACGAGACGGTCGATCCGGTCGCTCCGCGATGAGCACGTGGCGGCCCAAGCAGGCGGTGCGGGTGGTCGCCATCGGCCTGCTGCGCCATGAGGACCGGCTGCTGGTCGCCGAGGTGCGCAACGACGACGGCTCGGTGAAGGGCTGGCGGCCGCTGGGCGGCGGCGTCGAGTTCGGCGAGACCTCGGAACAGACCCTGCGGCGGGAGTTCCTGGAGGAGACGGGGTTCGCGATCGAGATCGTCGGCCCGCCGACCGTGATCGAGAACCTCTATGAGCACGAGGGCCATACGGGCCACGAGATCATCTTCGTCTACGAGATCACGACGTCGGATCCCAAGGCGATCGCGCGCGACCGCTTCGTGATCAACGAGAACAGCCAGGACGTCTGGGTTGAGTGGGTTGCGGTGGAGCGCTTCGCCGCCGGTGAGCGGCTGCTGCCGGACGGTTTGAAGCTCTGATCCTTCTCCCCTTGCGGGAGAAGGTGTCGCCGCAGGCGACGGATGAGGGGTCTCTCAGACCCGTCCTCATCCTCATTTTCGCAGCGGCGCCGATCTTCGACCCCTCATCCGACCTGCTTCGCAGGCCACCTTCTCCCGCAAGGGGAGAAGGACTTACTTCGCCGACCTTTTCAGCGCCACCAGCGCTTCGTCGAGCACGCGCTGGTCGCCGGCGATGGCCATCTGGCCGCCGTGCTGGCCGATCGGCGCGCCGCGCCAGTCGGTGACGACGCCGCCGGCGCCTTCGATCAGGGGGATGGCGGCCTCGACGTCCCAGCTTTTCAGGCCGGCCTCGATGACCATGTCCATCGTGCCTGCCGCGACCATGGCGTAGGCGTAGGCGTCGCAGCCCAGGCGGGCCAGCTTGGCGGCCGCGCGCACCTGGCGCCAGGCGCCCAGTTCAGCGCCGTCGAAGCAGGCTTCAGGATCGGTGGTGGCGATGATGGCGTCGGTCAGCACGGCGCAAGGGCGCACGCGCAGGGGCTTTTCGCCGCCGCGGGCGATCAGGCGCGAGCCGGTGGCGGCCGAGCCGACATAGATCTCGTCGAGATAGGGCTGGCCGATCGAGCCCAGCACGGGACGGCCCTGATGGCGCAGGCCGATCAGGGTGGTCCACAGGGGCAGGCCCGAGATGAAGGCGCGCGTGCCGTCGACGGGGTCCAGCACCCAGACGAACTCGGCGTCCGGGCGGTCCTCGCCGTATTCCTCGCCGATCACCCCGTGTTCGGGATAGCGCTCGGAAATCAGCTTGCGGATCGCCGCTTCCGCGCCGCGGTCGGCCTCGGTCACCGGGTCGAACGCCGCGTGGCTTTCGCGCGGCAGGTTCTTGCCGGCCGCCTTGTCTTCCAGCCCGTGGTCGGACCGGAACAGCGGCAGGATCGCTCCGGCGGAGGCGCTGTTGAGCTCGACGATGAAGGCGTCGAGGGCGGCGATGCGATCGGCGGAGAGCGTCATGGGCAGGGCTTTAGCCTGCCCTGGCCCGCGACGCTACTCCACTGAACCGCCCAACTGAAGCGTGGGTCAGGCTTCGATCTGCTCGACGCCGTTCAGCGACTTGGCCAGGTCCAGCAGGCGGCGGCGCGGACGCTCGCCGAGCAGGTAGTAGGCCCGGATCAGGTCGATCGTCTCCTTGCGGGCGAACATCTCGCCGCCCTCGGAGTCGTTGTCCGCCGGCGCGGTCTCGCGGGCGGCGAGGTTCGACAGCCCGTCGTAGAAGTAGCCGACTGGCACTTCCAGGGCTTCGGACAGCTGCCACAGGCGCGCGGCCGAGATGCGGTTGGCGCCGCACTCGTACTTCTGGATCTGCTGGAAACGGACGCCCACGGCGCCGGCCAGTTGTTGTTGGGTCAGGCCCAGCAGCCGGCGACGGCGGCGGAGACGCTTGCCCAGGTGAGTGTCGATGTCATTGCCCATGATGGACCCTTGACCCCCGATGGCTTTTCCCCCGTCCCGAAACGGAACGGTCTGCCCTGACAGCCGCAAGTCGCGCGCCAAGCGAGGCCGAGTCGCCTGAAAGCACCGAAAGGCGCCAGTCATGGCCGCGATTGCGGCGATTTCTGGGTGACAAAATCAGACGATTTCAAAGACTTAAGGTCAGGTGTTGCCTTGGGGTGACTTCCGTTCCGCGCTGTCCCGCTCTAGTAAGGGGCGATGTCCCAAGTCCGCGCTTCCCGCACCCAAGATTTCTACTGGCGTATCGAGGCCATCGGCTACGACCTGTTCATGGGCCTGTTTCGGACGCTGGGCGTCGATGCGGCCTCGGCCCTGGGCGGCTGGTTCGGGCGCACCTTTGGTCCGCTGAGCGGGGCCCACAAGGTCGCCGACCGCAACCTGCGCCTGGCCTTCCCGGAAAAGGACGCCGCCTGGCGCGCCGGCATGCTGCGCAAGCAGTGGGACGGGCTGGGGCGGACGTTCGGCGAGTTCCCGCTGATGGACAAGCTGCTGCCCTCCACCGGGCGGGTGGAAGTGGTCAACGCCGAGCGCCTGGCCCAGATCGCGCGGGACAGCGAGCCGGTGGTGTTCGTCTCGGGCCACCTGTCGAACTGGGAAGTGATGCCGGCCGCCATCGTCGATTCCGGCGTCACCTGCCAGATGACCTACCGGGCGGCCAACAACCCCTATATCGACGAGCGCATCAAGAAGAGCCGGTTCCGCTACGGCGTGCGGCTGTTCGCTCCCAAGGGCGGCGACGGCGCCCGCGAGCTGCTCGACGCCATGAAGCGCGGCGAGTCGGTGGCGCTGATGAACGACCAGAAGTTCAACGGCGGCGTCGCGGCCCCGTTCTTCGGCCACGACTCGCGCACCGCGCCGGGGCCGACGCGTCTGGCCATCCGCTTCGGCACCGTGCTGCAGCCGATGTCGGTGCAGCGCACCAAGGGCGCGCGCTTCCGCGCCGTGGTCCACGACCCGATCGTCCCGCCCAGCACCGGCGACCGCACGGCCGACATTGAGGCCGGCGTGCGGATGATCAACGCCTTCATGGAAGACCGCATCCGCGAGCGGCCGGAGGAGTGGTTCTGGGTCCACCGTCGCTGGCCCAACGAGGTCTATGCGGCGCTGCTGGCGGGGGAGATCCCCACGAACTGAGACGCCGTGCGTCTTCCTCGCCCTTCGACAGACTCAGGGTGAGGAAGAGAGCAAGCCTGGCAGTCGAAACCTCATCCTGAGCTTGTCGAAGGACGAGGTTTCGCGAGCGCTAGAGCTCGATCGCGCCCTTGTCCGTGCCGCGGCGGAACGGGCCGCCGTAGTGCGGATCCTGGCGGCGGCGGCGGCAGGGGCCGAAATAGTCGGCGCTGCGGATGAACGGCCGCGGCTTGAAGATCACCATGTCGATGCGGTCGAGCAGAGAGCGGGCCGTGACCGGCTTGACGACGATCTCGGTGACGCCGGCGTCGCGCGCCTCGAACACCCGGTGCCGTTCGGCGAAGCCGGTCAGCATGATGATCGGCAGGAACGGGTCGGTGCTGTCGGGCGAGTTGCGCACCAGCTGGGTGAACTGCACCCCGTCCAGCGGCGACATCTTGAAGTCGACGATGGCGATGTCGATCTGCCGATCCTTGAGGATCTGCAGGCCCTCGGCCCCGTCGATCGCCTCGTGCACGTGGCGCACGCCCACGCCCTTCAGGATCGTGCTGACGATGGCCCGCATGTGGTGGTTATCGTCCACCAGGAGGAAAC
The DNA here is from genome assembly GCF_057586355.1 of Caulobacter sp. SRI_008. Lineage (NCBI taxonomy): Bacteria > Pseudomonadati > Pseudomonadota > Alphaproteobacteria > Caulobacterales > Caulobacteraceae > Caulobacter > Caulobacter sp. SRI_008. Next base: position 22,874 of record NZ_JBYCZS010000041.1, on the reverse strand, counting down.
GGAGCTTGTCTAGCACCGCGGACATGCGGGTTTACGCCTCATACGCGAATTTCAGGGCAGGCTGGGGATAACCATAACGACAGGGGGCTGTCGATAGGGGCTGTCCCCAAATGGTGAAGTTTGCACCGTTCACTGTCGCATTCCCGCGTCAGCCACCCAGAGACTGGGGTCGAGATTGCGGTCACGCCACTTCAGGCGCCAGCAGAGGTGTGGACCGGTGGCCCGGCCCTCCTTGCCGACCGCGCCGATCCGCTGGCCCTGGGCCACCCGCTGGCCGGGAGTCACGTCGATGCGCGAAAGATGCAGATAGGCGCTGATCAGGCCCTGGCCGTGGTCGATCAGGATCAGCCCGCCCTCGAAGTGCAGGCCGGTTTCGGCGAAGGCGACGACGCCGGCCGCCGGGGCGACCACGGGCGTGCCGACCGGCGCGGCCAGGTCGACGCCGTAGTGGGGGCGCTTGGGCTCGCCGTTGAGGATGCGCTGGCCGCCGAAGCTGGAGGATCGTCGCGTGGCCTTCACCGGCCAGATGAAGCCCGTGCGGAAGAAGTCGCCGTCGATGCGGCTGGAAAAGCCCGTCGCCTTGCGCGCGCCCTCGGCGGCGATGCGGGCCAGCAGGGCCGGATCGTCGGGCGTGACCTGCGACGGCGGCAGGCCGTCGATGCGCTGGACGTCGAAGGTTCCGGGCGCGATCGCCACGCGGTGGGTCGCCGAACCGTCGGGAGTCTGCACCGTGATGTCGGCGGTCGGCGGGGCGTCGCGGTCGAAGCCGACCACGAACCAGCCGTCGGCCGAGCTCTGGGCGACGGCGACGCCGTCCACCAGCACGTCGGCGCGGGGCGCGGTGCGGCCGACGACGTAGCCGCCCTGTTCCAGGCGTCCATTCAGCGTCAGGCCAGGGGCCGCGGCGCGGGCGGAGAAGGCGAGGGGAAGGGCGGCGCCGACCAGGACGGCGAGAAGCCCCCGGCGGTTCAGGCCTTGGTCTCCTGCCAGCGCTTCAACGCCTCTTTCGGCGTGGCGTAGGCTTCCTGCAGCTCGGGGCTCCAGTAGCGCAGCGCCTCCAGCGGCACCTTGGCGCCGGTGACGGCGCAGACCACGTACTGGCCGGGGCTGAGCACGGCGAAGTCGCCGTCGCCATAGTGCAGGACGGCCAGGCCGGATTTGCCGATGTCGCGATCGTAAGCGTTCATGGGACTCTTCTACGCCAAAGCGCGGGACTAGAACAGATCGCCCTGGCCGGGTGACGGCGGGGGCGCGGGTTTCGGGCGCGGAGCGGGCTTGGGGGCCGCTTGCGCCACTGGCGGAGGGGGAGGCGGCGTCGAGCCTTCGCCGTCGATGATCGCGTCGCGTTCGCCCAGCTTGAACTTCAGGTTCACGCGCTCGCCGGCGGCCAGATCGGAGGCCGAGCGGGCCAGGGTCCCGTCCATCTTGCGGACCAAGGCAAAGCCCAGCTCCAGCGGCCGTTCGGGGTTCAGCGACTGGCGCAGCTTGTCCAGCCCCGCCAGGCGGTCGGCCTCGCGGTCGAGGCGGCGGCGGGCGACGGCGTTGAGGCGATCCCACAGGGCCGGCAGGCGGGCGTGCTGGGCGGCGCGCTCGGGGGCGCGGCGGGCGGCCAGATCCAGGCGGCGCGACAGGTCGGACAGGCGCTCGGCCTTGGCCTGGCGCTGGCGGGCCAGGGCCTCGGGCGACAGGCGGGCGGTGACCTTCAGCAGGTCCTGGGCGTGGACCGAGGTGTTACGGGCCAGGGCCGCATCCAGCCGGCCGGCGGCGATGTCGAACCGCTGCTGGGCCAGGGCCAGCAGGTCGTTGGGGCGGGGCAGGCCGCGCGCGGCGGCCTGAAGCCGCGTGCGGCGCTCTTCCACCACCCGGCCGGCGCAACGCGACAGGCGGCGGTCGTAGTCGGAGACCAGGCCCCGCAACTCGGCCAGCACGGGCGTGGCCATCTCGGCGGCCGCCGTCGGGGTGGGCGCGCGACGGTCGGAGACGAAGTCGATCAGGGTGGTGTCGGTCTCGTGGCCGACGGCCGAGATCAGCGGGATCGTTCCCTCGGCCACCGTGCGGGCCAGGGCCTCGTCGTTGAAGGCCCAGAGGTCCTCCACCGAGCCGCCGCCGCGGGCGACGATCAGGATGTCTGGACGCGGGACCGGACCGCCGGGCGTAAGGGCGTTGAAGCCCCGGATCGCGCCGGCCACCTGGCCGGCGGCGGCGTCGCCCTGCACGACCACCGGCCAGACGATGACGCGGCAGGGCCAGCGGTCGCGGATGCGGTGCAGGATGTCGCGGATCACCGCGCCCGTGGGGCTGGTGATCACCCCGACCACGGCCGGCATCGAGGGCAGGGGCTTCTTGCGTTCGGCCGCGAACAGGCCCTCGCCGGCCAGCTTGGCCTTCAGCCGTTCAAGCTGAGCCAGGAGCGCGCCGACGCCGGCGGCCTCCATGCTGTCGATGACGATCTGGTAGCGCGAGCCGGCCGGATAGGTGGTGATCTTGCCGGTGACGATGACCTCGAGCCCGTGCTCGGGCCGCACGCCCAGGCCCCGGACGTTGCCCTTCCAGACGACGCCGTCGATCGCGGCCTTGTCGTCCTTGATGGTCAGGTAGACGTGGCCGTTGGAGTGGTGGGTGACCTTGGAAAGCTCGCCGCGCAGCCGCACGAAACCGTAGCGGTCTTCCAGCGTGCGCTTCAGCGCGAAGGCCAGTTCCGAGACGGAATAGGCGGGCGCGTTGGAATCGGGGGCGAGGTCGGTCATCGGGGGCAGCATAAAGCCCTCCCCGCGGAACGGGGAGGGCTGCATGGCGAGAGCGCCTTGCCGACGCTTCTCTTCTTGTTCGTATCTCTCTCGAAGGCCCGGCGGACCGGGCCCTCGGCGCGCTCTTGAGGCAGAGCACGCCCGGGCGGGTTAGCCGCCTACACCTAACCCTGGCGCGCTCTAGATGTAGCGGCGCAGCGAGCGGGCGAGCTCGGTGGCGCCGCCCTTTTTCTTGGTCTGCTGCGGCTGGTAGGCCACCCGGGCGTGCTCGACGCAGTAGGGGCCTTCCGACGAGCGGCGGCCGCAGAAGGTGAAGCCGTCCGACGACGGGTCGCCGATCGGCCACTTGCACATGTGGGCGCCGAGGGTCAGCACGGTGGCCGAGCCGGGGGCTTCGTTGCGCAGGATCGGAACCGACGGCTGCTGGTGGGCGGCGACCGGAGCCGGGGCCGGGGCGACCGGTTCGGCGGCGACCACGCGGCGCGGCGCGGCCGGCATGGCGGTGGCGGCCGGACGAGCCGGGCGCGGCGCCTTGAAGGCCGGGCGAGCCGGTTGCGAGGGCGCGGCGCGACCCGACAGGCCCAGACGATGGACCTTGCCGATCACGGCGTTGCGGGTGACCCCGCCGAGTTGTTTGGCGATCTGGCTGGCGGACAGCCCGTCCAGCCAAAGCTTCTTGAGGGTGGAGACCCGTTCGTCAGTCCAGCTCATGGCCTTCTCCGCCTAAAAAAGGCGCCACGACGAGAACCCCACCTCGCCATGACCCTACATCTGGTGTACAGCACGCCCCGCCGGCGGCTGACCTACCACATAGTGTAAAGAATGCGTTAAGACGCACAATAGGCGCCAGGTACTCTGTCCACAGAAACAATATATTGATTCTCGAAGCGGGACGCTTGCGCCCGACCCTTCCCAGGCGCACATGGCGAAGGAATTTCCAGGATCGAGCCAATGAGAGACATGGCAGACAGCGTCGTTCCGCCGCAGCCGCGCGACTATCACGGCTGGAACTGGAGCGGGTTCCTCACCCTCTATCAGCGGGAGATCCGCCGGTTCTGGAAGGTGGGCATGCAGACCGTGGCCGCCCCGGTGGTGACCACGCTGCTCTACATGCTGGTGTTCGTGGTCGCGGTCGGCGCCAGCCGCCCGGCGGTCGAGGGCGTGACCTTCGGCCATTTCGTGGCCCCTGGCCTGATCATGATGGCGGTGCTCAACAACGCCTTCGCCAACTCGTCGTCATCGCTGATCCAGGCCAAGATGATGGGCCTGACGTCGGACTTCCTGACGCCGCCCCTGACCCCGCTGGAGCAGGTGGCCGCCTTTGGCCTGGGCGCGGCGACGCGCGGCGTGGTGGTGGGCGCGGTGACGGCCGCCGTGATCGGCGTGCTGCCGGGCGCGGGCCTGCAGATCTCGCACCTGTGGGCGATCTTCTATTTCGCCGTCGGCGCGGCCCTGATCCTGGGTCTGGCCGGCGTGCTGGCCGGCCTGTGGGCCGAGAAGTTCGACCAGCTGGCGGCGGTGACCAACTTCGCCATCATGCCGATGACCTTCCTGTCGGGCACCTTCTACCTGGTCGACAAGCTGCCCGAGCCGTTCCGCACGGCCAGCCACTTCAACCCGTTCTTCTACCTGATCGACGGCTTCCGCTACGGCTTCATCGGCCACGCGGACGGCAGCATCGCCATCGGCGTTGTGGTCACGGCGGTGCTGACGGTCGGTCTCTTCCTATGGTGCTGGGCGCTGTTCCGCAGCGGGTATCGCCTGAAGAGCTGAGGCGGCTCTCCCTTTCTTCCCATCATTCCCGCCCTTGTGGCGGGAACCCCTCTGTCAGCCGCTAGGGCGGTAGTGGCGGCGTGCTCAGCACGCCGCTTGCGCTTCACGTGCGAGCGGCACCAGGGTTTCCCGCCACAAGGGCGGGAATGACGGGAGGTGGGGTGTGGCTATGGCCGCCCCACGCCCTTGACGAGCACCTCCACCCCGCTGGTCGGGCCGTCGTTGATGACGGCGATGTGGGTGTCGTTGATGAAGCGCAGCTGACCGTCCACCTCCACGCGGGCCGACACCGAATAGCGGTGGTTCGCAACGATCGACGCCGGGTCATAGGCCAGCTTGAACGCCGCCGGCGGGGCGCGGACGCCTTCGATCACGTCCTCGGCCAGCACCTTGGCGGGGGCGTCGGCCAGGCTGACGTCCTGCAGGCGCACGATCACCCTGGTCGTCGGCGGCAGCATGAGCCGCTCGCGCCAGACCACGGTCCCCGTGACGGCGGCGGGCGCGGGCGGGGCGGTCGTCGAGGCGCAGCCGGGCAGAGCCAGCAGGGTCAGGGTCAGGGGCAGGGCGGCCTTCATCGCGGATCCTCCGAGCATCTCCCCCTGTCCAAGGCTTAGGACGGATCGCTCGGCGGTGGCAAGGTAGCGGTCCCGCGTCGCCAGGGTGTGTCCCCGGCGCCCTGACGTCCAAAATTCACGGTCATTTCATTGACAGACCGGGACTTCCCGCCGACAACGTCGGGCCTTCCAGTCCCCGCGCGAAAGCCCGGGGGCTTCTTGCCTTTTGGGAGGCCGCTTTGAGCACTGCGACGTCGTCGAACCCCTCGCAACACCACATCATGGGCGTCTACAGCCGCGCCCCGCTGGCGTTCGAGCGAGGCCGAGGCGCGCGACTGTTCTCGACGGCGGGTGAAGAGTACCTGGACTGCGTGGCGGGCATCGCCACCTGCGGCCTGGGCCACGCCCACCCGACCCTGGTCGAGGCGTTGAAGACCCAGGGCGAGAAGCTCTGGCACGTCTCCAACATCTACACGATCCCCGAGCAGGAAGTGCTGGCCGACAAGCTGTGCGCGGCCACCTTCGCCGACGTGGTGTTCTTCACCAACTCGGGCACCGAGGCGATCGAGTGCGCCCTGAAGGCCGCCCGCCGCTATCACGCGGTGGCCGGCGCTCCGGAGCGGATCGACATCATCGGCTTCGACGGCTCGTTCCACGGCCGCTCGTACGCGGCGGTCAACGCCTCGGGCAACGCCGGCTATCTGGATGGCTTCGGCCCGCGCCTGCCGGGCTTCATCCAGCTGCCGTTCGGCGACCTGGAGGCCCTGAAGGCCGCCATCGGCCCGACCACGGCCGGCGTCATCATCGAGCCCGTGCAGGGCGAGGGCGGGGCGCGGTCGCTGACCGAGGCCCAGCTGGTCGAACTGCGCGAGATCACCCGCGAAGCCGGCGTCCTGCTGATCTTCGACGAGGTGCAGAGCGGCATGGGCCGGACCGGCAAGCTCTTCGCCCACGAGTGGGCGGAAGGCGCCGAGCCCGACATCATGTGCGTGGCCAAGGCCCTGGGCGGCGGCTTCCCGGTCGGCGCGTGCCTGGCCAGCCACGAGGGCGCCAAGGGCATGACGCCCGGCACTCACGGCTCGACCTACGGCGGCAACCCGCTGGCCATGGCGGTCGGCGCGGCGGCCTTCGATGCGATCAACACGCCCGAGATCCTCGACAACGTGAAGACCATCGCCGGCTACTTCACCCAGCAACTGAACGGCCTGAAGGACCGCTTCCCGGACGTCGTGCTCGACGTGCGCGGCAAGGGCCTGCTGATCGGCATCAAGCTGGCCTCGAACAACCGCGAGTTCATGGCCCTGGCCCGCGACCAGAAGCTTCTGGTGGCTGGCGGCGGCGACAACTGCGTGCGCCTGCTGCCGCCGCTGAACCTGACGCTGGCCGAGGCCCAGGAGGCCGTGGCCAAGCTCGAAAAGACCTGCGAGGTCGTCCGCGCCCAAGCGGCCGCCTGACCGCATCCCTGACCCGACGCCTCCGTCCCAGCGGCGGAGGCGTCCACTTCAGCTCATTCCGGAAAGGTGGCCTGAGATGACCGCCCCCCGCCACTTCATCGACCTCTGGAAGCTCGACGGCGCCACGCTGCGCCTGATCCTGGAGGACGCCAAGGCCCGCAAGACCGCGCGCAAGGGCTGGCCCAAGGGCCGCGTCGACGCCGACGCCCCGGCCAAGGATCATGTGCTGTCGATGATCTTCCAGAAGAACTCGACCCGCACCCGCTTCTCGTTCGACGCGGCCATGCGCCAGCTGGGCGGCTCGGCGATCATCTCGACGTCGTCGGACATGCAGCTGGGCCGCGGCGAGACCATCGAGGACACCGCCAAGGTGCTGTCGCGCATGGTCGACGCGGTGATGATCCGCGCCAACAGCCACGCCGACGTCGAGCGCTTCGCCCAGGTCTCGACCGTGCCGGTGATCAACGGCCTGACCGACAAGAGCCACCCCTGCCAGATCATGGCCGACATCCTCACCATCGAGGAACATCGCGGCGACATCGGCGGCAAGACCATCGCCTGGGTCGGCGACGGCAACAACGTCTGCTCCAGCTTCATCCACGCCGCGCCGCTGCTAGGCTTCGAGCTGAAGATCGCCTGCCCGAGCGTCTATCACGCCGACCTGCACGACCTGGCCCGCGCGGCCGGCCTGAACGGCAAGGTGACGATGATGGAAGACCCCAAGGAAGCCGTGCGCGGTTCCGATGTGGTTGTGGCCGACACCTGGGTCTCGATGGGCGACACCGACCATGACGAGCGCCTCAAGGCCCTGGAGCCCTATCAGGTCGACGACGCCCTGATGGACCTGTCCAACGACGGCGTCTTCCTGCACTGCCTGCCGGCCCACCGCGGCGAGGAAGTCACCGACGCCGTCCTCGACGGCCCGCGCTCCCTGGCCTGGGACGAGGCGGAAAACCGCATCCACGCCCAGAAGTCCGTCCTGGCCTGGTGCTTCGGCGCGATCGGCTGATCATGGCCAAGATCGAGCTCGACAAGGACGTCCGCGAGGCCGTTCTGCGCAAGCTGACGCTCTACATGCGCGACGAGCTCGATCGCCCGGTCAGCGGCCTGGAGGCGGGCTTCCTGCTGGAGTTCCTGTCCGAAACGCTCGGGCCGGCCTTCTTCAACCAGGGTGTTCGCGACGCGCAGACCCTGATGCTGCAGAAGCTCGACGACGTGGTCTACGAGATCGAGAAGCCCCTGGACTGATCCCTCTCCCCCTGCGGGAGAGGGTGGCCTCGCGGAGCGAGGTCGGGTGAGGGGTCTCTCAAAAGCAAAACGCCGCGACAGCCGATCGGCCGTCGCGGCGTTTTTCGTGGGTGCGACCCCTCATCCGTCATCCTTCGGATGACACCTTCTCCCGCAAGGGGAGAAGGACGCTAGCGCCGCTTGCCGCGTCGCACGCCCTTCGGCAGGCCGCCGCGCGGCTTCACCGCCGCCTGGCGCCGTGCGCCCAGGCGGGGCCGCGGCAGGTTAGGATCCGCGGGCACCGGGTCGCTGAGCATCTCGAACAGCAGGCCGCCGGTCACGGGCGTGGCCTCGCGCAGGCGGATCTCGACCGACAGGCCCAGCGGCCAGCGCTTGCCGGTGCGCTCGCCGACCAGCGAGTGCAGGCGCTCGTCGTGGACGAAGTATTCCTCGCCCAGGTTCGAGATCGGCACCAGGCCGTCGGCGCCGGTCTCGTCCAGCTTCACGAACAGGCCGAAACGCGTGACGCCGGTGATGCGGCCGCTGAAGGTCGCGCCCACCCGGTCGGCCAGGAACGAGGCGATGTAGCGGTCGGTGGCGTCGCGCTCGGCGGCCATGGCCCGGCGCTCGGCGTGGGTGATGACCTCGGCCGTGTCCTTGATGCGGGCGATGTCCTGGTCGGTGAGGCCGTCGTCGCCCAGCCCCAGGGCCCGGATCAGGCCGCGGTGGACGATCAGGTCGGCATAGCGCCGGATCGGGCTGGTGAAGTGGGCGTACCGGGCCAGGTTCAGGCCGAAGTGGCCGATGTTGTCGCTGGAATAGTGGGCCTGCATCTGGGTGCGCAGGACCACCTCGTTGATGATCGCCGCGTGCGCGCTCTCGCGGGTGTCTTCCAGCAGCTTGTTGAAGCGCGAGGTCTGCGGGGCCTCGCCCTTGTTCCAGCGGATCTCCAGGGTCTGCAGAAAGTCGGCGAGGTTCTGCAGCTTTTCCAGGCTGGGCGTGTCGTGCACGCGGTAGATCAGCGGCGAGCGCTTGGCTTCCAGGCTCTCGGCGGCCGAGACGTTGGCCTGGATCATCATCTCCTCGATCAGCTTGTGGGCCTCGAGGCTGGCGCGGCGGGTGATCGAGGCGATCTCGCCTTCCTTGGTGATGACGATGCGGCGCTCGTCGCTTTCGATGGCCAGGGGCGAGCGCTGCTCGCGGCCCCGGCCCATCAGGCGGAAGGCCTCCCACAGCGGCGTCAGGATCGCGTCCAGCAGGGGCGGGGCCTTGTCGGGATCCTGGCCGGCCGGCGGCGGGGTTCCGTCGATGGCGGCCTGGGCCTGCTCGTACGAGAGCTTGGCGGCCGAGCGCATCAGGCCGCGCACGAAGCGGTGGCTGGTCTTGCGGCCGGTCTTGTCGAACACCATCCGCACGGCCAGGGTGGCGCGGTTCTCGCCTTCACGCAGCGAGCACAGGCCGTTCGACAGGGTCTCGGGCAGCATCGGCTCCACCCGGTCGGGGAAGTAGACGCTGTTGCCCTTGTCGCGGGCGTCGCGGTCCAGGGCCGAGCCGGGGCGCACATAGGCGGCTACGTCGGCGATGGCGACCCAGACGATCCAGCCGCCCTTGTTGTTCTCGGCGTCGTCGGGATGGGCGTAGACGGCGTCGTCGTGGTCGCGGGCGTCCACCGGGTCGATGGTCACGAACGGCAGGTCGCGCAGGTCCTCGCGGCCCGCCAGCGTCGGCTCCCTGGCGGCCTTGGCTTCCTGCTCGGCTTCTTCGGAGAAGCCGGTGGGGATGCCGTGACTGTGGATGGCGATCAGCGAGGCGGCGCGGGGGTCTTCCTCGTTGCCGACCTTCTCCAGAATGCGACACGGCTTGGGGCCATAGCGGCCGGCGTGGCCGGCCTGCTGCACGACCACCAGGTCGCCGTCCTTCAGGTCGGTCACGCCCGGCTGGCCTGGATCGAGGACGTAGCTGTCCTTGGACTTGCGATCGACCGGCTGGACGCGGATCTCGCGGCGCTCCTTGCGGATCACGCCCAGCACCTTGTGGGCGCTCTGGCCCAGGCGCTTGATCAGGCGGGCCTCGTACTCGCCGCTCTCCAGCTTCTCGAAGCGCACCAGCAGGCGGTCGCCCAGGCCAGGCGCGCCGGCGGCGGCTTCGTTGCGGTCGGGGGCCAGTCGCACCAGGGGAACGTCCTCGTCGCCCTTGGTCAGCTTGACGAACAGGTCGCCGTCGGCGTCGCGCTCGATCACGTCGGCCACGCCGACCGGGGGCAGGGCGCCGGCCTCGGCGAAGCCGCGGCGGCCGCGCTTGCCCAGCTGGCCTTGCGCTTCCATCTCGCGGATCATCTCGCGCAGGGCGCGGCGGTCGGCGCCCTTCAGACCGAAGTGACGGGCGATGTCGGCCTTTGCGGCCTCGCCGGCGTCGCGCAGGAACGCCAGCAGCGTCTCCTTGTCGGGCAGGCCCGCGGGCGGACGGTCCTTGGCCGCGACCTTGTGGGAGGCGGTCTTGGGGCGCGCGGTCTTCGGAGAAGCAGTCTTGGGAAGGCGAGGTTTGGCCATTCCCCTCGTCTAAGCCGTTTCCCGGGCGAAGGGAAACGGCCAGGGGAGGGGCGTGGCCTCTTTGGCTTGGACTGTTCAGTCCGTGTCCGTCACGAGAAGGACCGTCGCCACACCGGTCTGCCGGTCGAGCCAGAACCAGGAACCGTCCCACGCCACGTTCTCGAACCAGGGCGACCACGGCGTCCTGCTGATGTAGCTGAACGTCTCGGAATATCGACCGCCGAAGGCTGCGTGGGCGAAGCCGTCCATCAGGCGCACGATATCCGCGTCCGGTCCGGGGAAACGGTTGTAGGCGCCGCCTTGGGAGAGCGTGGCGGCAAGCCGGCCCATGACGACAAAGGGGTCTTCCAGCTCAAAACCGAGATGGTGTTCACCCGGCGGCAACAGGTCGTCACCGGTCAGGCGCGGTGCGACGAGTTCGTGGTTGAAGAAAGCTCTGAAGAAGAAGGATTCCGGCAGCCGATTGCGACAAAGGAACCATCTGGTCGCCGGATCGACCTCGAGGAGAAACTGCGCTGCCAGGGCGCCGCCATTGTCGTGAGTTTGGTTCAGCGCCTCGACGACGCGCTGGACGCCCGGCTCCAAGTCCAGCGGCGTGACGCGGGTCTGGCGCCACGCGAATTTCACTTCGGCGTCGGTAGGGCGCTCCTGATCCCAATCGATCTCTCGATAGTCAGGCATGCTGGATGCGAACTTGCGCCGACATGACCGTCAGTACAGGTCCTCGATCCGCTGCGGCGCCTGCTGGGCCGGCGGAACCTCGGGCTTCTTTTCGGCCGGAGCGGGCGTCGTCGGGGCCGGCGGGGCCTCGACGACCGGCGGCGTCTCGGCCGCCACCGGCTCGGGGGCCTCATCGGCCGGCTTGGTCACGGGCGGAGGCGGCGGCGCCTCCACCTCGACCGCGGCCGGCAGGGCGTCCTTGACCGGTACGCCCGAGACCTCGGCCAGCGGCGCGGTCGAGACCGCGTCGGCCGGCTTGCCGGTGTCCAGCGCGCCGCGCAGCCCCAGGACGAAGCCCACGACGCTGACCGCCGACAGCAGGACCACCACCAGCGGCAGCGGCAGAGGACGTTCGAGCGTGGTCATGGCCAAAGTCTACTCCCCCCGACAGCCCTTCGTCACGCCTCGGTCTTGGCCGCGGCCTTCTTCGCCGGAGCCTTCTTGGCGGCCGGCTTTTTAGCGGCGGCCGCCTTCTTCGGCTTGGCCTCGGCGTCGTCTTCAGACCCCTTGGCGGCTTTCGCCTTGGCCGGAGCCTTCTTCGGCGCGGCGGCCTTCTTTGCGGGCTTCTTGCCGCCGCCCTTGGCGACGCGCTCGGCCAGAAGGGTCACGGCCTCGGCCAGGGTCAGGGCCGCAGGATCCGCGCCCTTGGGCACGTTGGCGTTGACGTCGCCGTGCTTGATGTACGGACCAAAGCGGCCCGACAGCACGCGCACCGGCTTGCCGTCTTCCGGGTGGGCGCCCAGTTCGGCCAGGGCCGCGGCGGCCGCGCGTTGCGGACGCCCGCCGCCGGCCCGCTTGTCGGCCAGGATGGCGACGGCGCGGTTCAGGCCGACGTCGAACACCTCCTCGGCGTTCTCCAGGTTGGCGTAGGTGCCGTCGTGCAGCACGAACGGCCCAAAACGTCCCAGACCCGCCGTGATCGTCTTGCCGTCGTCCGGATGCTGGCCCACCTCGCGCGGCAGGGACAGCAGGCGCAGGGCCTTCTCCAGATCCAGGGCCGCCGGCGTCCAGCCCTTGGGCAGGGACGAGCGTTTGGGCTTCTCACCCTCGGCCGCGACCTCTTCGACATAGGGGCCGAAGCGGCCGTTCTTCAGCCACACGGCGCGGCCGGTGGCGGGGTTGATCCCCAGTTCCTTGTCGGCGCTCTCGGCCTCGCCGTCGCCCTCGGCCACGCCCAGCTGGCGGGTGTAGCGGCACTCCGGATAGTTCGAGCAGCCGATGAAGGCGCCGAACTTGCCGGTCTTCAGCGACAGCATCCCCGAGCCGCAGGTCGGGCACAGGCGCGGGTTCGAGCCGTCGCCCTTGTCGGGGAAGATGTGCGGGCCTAGCGCGTCGTTCAGCGCGTCGAGCACGTTGGTGGTGCGCAGCTCGGCGATCTCGCCGACGGCGGCGTGGAAGTCCTTCCAGAACTCGCGCAGGAATTCCTTCCAGTCGAGCTTGCCGTCGGAGACGAGGTCGAGCCGCTCTTCCAGCGAGGCGGTGAAGTCGTATTCCACGTAGCGGCGGAAGAACTGCTCGAGGAACGCGGTGACCAGGCGGCCCTTGTCCTCGGGGATGAAGCGCTGCTTCTCCATCCGCACGTATTCGCGGTCGCGCAGCACTGTCAGGACCGAGGCGTAGGTCGACGGACGGCCGATGCCCAGCTCTTCCATCTTCTTGACGAGGCTGGCTTCGGAATAGCGCGGGGGCGGTTCGGTGAAGTGCTGGTCGGCGCGGGCCTCGATGACCTTGGCCGCGGCGCCTTCGACGATGGCCGGCAGGCGGGCGCTGTCTTCGCCCTCCTCGTCGTCGCGGCCTTCCTCGTAGACCGCGAGGTAGCCGGGGAACAGCACGACCTGGCCGGTGGCGCGCAGGCCGGTGCGGCCGTCGTGGCTTTCCAGGTCGACCGTGGTGCGCTCGATGCGGGCGCTTTCCATCTGCGAGGCGATGGTGCGCTTCCAGATCAGCTCGTAGAGGCGCCCCAGGTCCGGATCCAGACGCAGCGAGCCGGGGTTGCGGCGCATGCTGGTCGGGCGGATGGCTTCGTGGGCCTCCTGGGCGTTCTTGGCCTTCGACTTGTAGAGGCGCGGGACGTCCGGCACGTAGTCCTTGCCGTAGACGCTGCCGATCACCTCGCGGGCGTCGGCGATGCCTTCCGGCGCGATCGAGACGCCGTCGGTACGCATGTAGGTGATCAGACCGACGGTCTCGCCGCCGATGTCGATGCCCTCGTACAGCTTCTGGGCCGCCTGCATGGTGCGCTGGGCGCTGAAGCCGAGCTTGCGCGAGGCTTCCTGCTGCAGGGTCGAGGTGGTGAAGGGCGGAGCGGGCGAGCGCTTGCCGGGCTTCTTCTCGACGGCCTCGACCTTGAAGGTCGCGGCCTGCACGGCGGCCTTGGCGGCCAGGGCGGAGGTCTCGTTGCCGAGGTCGAACTTGGTGAGCTTCTTGCCGTCGTGCTTGACCAGGCGCGCCAGGAACGGATCGGAGCCGGCCGAGACGTCGGCGTCGACGGTCCAGTATTCCTGGGTCCGGAAGCGCTCGATCTCGAGCTCGCGGTCGACGACCAGACGCAGGGCCACCGACTGCACGCGGCCGGCCGAGCGGCTACCAGGCAGCTTGCGCCACAGCACCGGCGAGAGGGTGAAGCCGACGAGGTAGTCGAGGGCGCGGCGGGCGAGGTAGGCTTCGACCAGCTCCATGTCGAGGTCGCGCGGGGCGCGCATGGCCTCGGTCACCGCCGACTTGGTGATGGCGTTGAAGGTGACGCGCTGGATCTGCTTGTCCTTCAGCGCCTTCTTCTTGTTCAGCACCTCGAGCACGTGCCAGCTGATCGCCTCGCCTTCGCGATCCGGGTCGGTGGCGAGGATCAGGCGGTCGGCCTTCTTCAGCGCGTCGACGATGTCGGAGATGCGCTTGGACGACTTGGCGTCGACCTCCCAGCTCATGGCGAAGTCGTTGTCGGGCTCGACCGAGCCGTCCTTGCTGGGCAGATCGCGGATGTGCCCGTAGGAGGCCAGAACCGTGTAGTCGGACCCGAGGTACTTGTTGATGGTCTTGGCCTTGGCCGGGCTCTCGACGACGACGACGTTCATTACGACTCTGGGCTAGGGGAGGTGGACCGCCCACCGAAGCGAACCAGGGGGCGAGCGCCGGAAAGTGGGGGCGAGCCTATGACAATGTCAACGGCGGCTGTGCGAACCTTCGCAATTGCGAGCGCGGCGCCCGCCTGGCTCTCTCTTTAGAGAGAGGGGCGAACATCAGGCTGTTCCGGATTTTCGAGGCCGGCCGCCCTTGGCTCCGTTGGCCCGCGCCGCCGCGCTCTTGGCGGGAGACCTGGCCTGACCGGCGATCCTGGCCATGTGGGCCTTGGTTCCGAAAATGCCCGCCGCCAGGCCGGGGATCGACAGGTCGACGTCCAGCGCCTCCCACTGAAGACCGTAACCGCCGGGACGAACCGTGACTTGGGCGAGTTCGTCGTCCGTGGCGGCTTCCAGGCCTTGGCCGAGCCGCGCGGGAAAGGCGAACGCCGAACCGCTGGTCAGTTCCACCTCGATCCGACCGCTGGAGGCATCGTATCGCGCCGACTTGGCGCGTGGCTCGGTCCGCGCCAGCTTTTCGCCCAGCGCCATTGCGGCGTCGATCTCGGCGTCGGTCAGATCAGCCATGGATATCTCTCCAGCGCTGCAGCAGCGCATCGCGATGTTGTGCGACGATCCGCATCGCCCGGCGAATTTCTGCCCGTGTCATGCCTTGGGCCCAGACGAGCCGAGGCGTTTCGTTCTGGCCGAGCAATTCGATCTTGGCCTCGCCGTCCCCAAAGACATGGACGTGAGCCGGCTCATGGTCGTCGAGAAAGATGACGACGCTCAGTCCGGACGCACGGAGCACGGTGACCATCGTCAAGATAACCCAACTTGATAGGTTTCTAAACCCCCGCCACCATCCCGCCCGGCAGCAACTCGGCCCTGTCGGCCAGAGCCAGTTCGACCAGCGCCGCCATTACCGCCGAGGTCGGGGCCTTGGTCGCCCGCACCAGTTCGTCGCGCGAGACGGGCGTGGGCGAGAGCAGGGCGGCCAGGCGTTCGCGCAGGGCGTCGTGGTCGAGGTCGTCTGCGGCTTCGTCGGGATCCCAGGTCCGGTCCCGCTCACGCATCGAGGGCGAGGCCGACAGCGAGCGCAGCACGTCCTCGACACCCTCGCACAGGATCGCGCCCTGGCGGATCAGGTCGTTGGGGCCCTTGGCGCGGGGATCGAGGGGCGAGCCCGGCACGGCGAAGACGTCGCGGCCCTGCTCGGCGGCCAGGCGGGCGGTGATCAGCGAGCCGGACTTCAGCTCGGCTTCGACCACGACGACGCCCAGTGACAGGCCCGAGATGATGCGGTTGCGGCGGGGGAAGTCCTTGGCCTGGGCGCGGCGCAGCGGGGCGCTTTCGGACACGATGCAGCCGGCTTCCGCGATGCGGGCGTGCAGGGAGGCGTGCTCGGGCGGATAGATGTCGGCGATGCCGCCGCCGAGCACGGCGATCGTACCGGTCGAGAGCGAGCCTTCATGCGCTGCGCCGTCGACGCCGCGCGCCAGGCCGGAGACCACGACGAGGCCGTGCTGACCCAGTTCCGCCGCCAGTTGCCTGGCGAAGCGCTGGCCCGCGGCCGAGGCGATGCGGGCGCCGACGATGGCGATGCTGGGCTGGGGCAGAAGCTCGTAGTGGCCCAGCGCCCATATCACCGGCGGGGGCGGATCCAGGCTCGCCAGCCGGTGCGGGAAGTCGGGCTCGCAGGCGCAGATCAGGCGGGCGCCCAGGCGCGCGCCGTCGTCCAGTTCACGCAGGATCTCGTCTTCGGGCGGCGGCAGCAGCGGAGCCGCGCGGCCCGCCCGACGGGCCAGGTCGGGCAGGGCGACCAGCGCCCGCTCGGGCGAGCCGAAGCGCTGAAGAAGATGGTCGAAGGCGACGGGGCCGACCGTCTCGGTGCGCGCCAGGCGAAGCCAGGCAAGGCGTTCCCGATCCGAGAGGCCCCGGGTCATCAGGCTTCCGGAGGCGGCGTCTCGGCCGTCTTCTTCTTGCCGATCCGGGGCTCCTCGCCCTTGAGCAGCCGGCGGATGTTGTCCTTGTGGCGGATGTAGATCAGCACGGCCATGAACAGGCACAGGCCCAGGATCGGGTAGGGTCGGTCGGTGGCCAGGGCGAAGGGCGCGGCCAGGGCGGCGGCGGTCAGGGCGGCCAGCGAGCTGATGCGGAACAGGACCGCCACGGCCAGCCAGGTCGCCCCGGCGAGCAGGCCGACCGGCCAGGCGGCGGCCAGCAGCACGCCGTAGAAGGTGGCCACGCCCTTGCCGCCGTTGAACTTCAGCCAGACGGGGAAGATGTGGCCGGCGAAGGCCGCGCCGCCGGCCAGGGCGACGACGAGCGGATTGCCGTGGCTCAGCCAGTGGGCCAGGCCCACCGCGACCGCGCCCTTGCCGCCGTCGCCCAGCAGGGTGATGGCCGCCAGATCCTTGCGGCCCGAGCGCAGCACGTTGGTCGCGCCAATGTTGCCCGAGCCGATCTTGCGGATGTCGCCGGCGCCGCCCAGGCGCGTGGCGATCAGGCCGAACGGGATTGAGCCCAGCAGGTAGCCCCCGATCACGGCGATCGCGAGGGTCAGATAGACGACGGGGGCGAGGCTTTCCAAGAAATGCTACCTTTGCGCGAGCGAACCATGGCCAAGCTTCACCGATGAGGCAAGCCTGTTTTCCGCGTCTTACAGCGCTTCTCGCCCTCGGCGAAGCGAAGCTGCGAAGCTAGCCGCCGGCCGTCTCCTCGCGTCGGGCCGTCCGACGCCTGGCGACGATCAGCCCGAGGGCTCCGCAAACCAGTCCGGTCAGGCCGCCGAGAAGGGCGATGGCGGCCATTGAACTCACCAGCACCTCTGGGTTGGAGAAGACGCTGCGCGCTGGGCCCAGGCTCATCAAGCCCATCTGCACCAGCAGGCTCAGGGCTGCATAGAGCCCGATGCTGACCGCGAGCCGGATCCGCTTTTTCCGATCGCGCATGGATGGGAGCGCCAGGACGAGGCCCGCGACTATGGCCGGCGCCAGGCCCTGGAGCCAGACGTCGCCGACCGCCCAAAGCTGCTCCCGGAGCGGCGGAGTGGGCAGCGAGAACTGGCGGATCGCCATCTGCTTGAGGGCAAGCGTCGGAACGACCGTTCCCAGGATGGGGCCTGCCGCCAGGTGCATCGCCAGGACCGGCCAGTAGAGCCGAGGCCATCGCTCTCCGAGCCGGGGCGAGCGATCGCGGGTTTCGAGCGTGTTCATGTTGTCGTCCCCCCGGCATGACCGGCGCAACCTATGCGGCTGCGCCGGCTTGTCCAGCGGGATCACCCCTCGGCGCGGTGCACCACGCGACCGTCGACCACGGTCATCAGCACCTGGCCCTGCAGGCGGCGGCCGTCGAACGGCGAGTTCTTAGACTTGGACAGCAGCTTGGCGGCGTCGACGATGATCGGGGCGTCGAGGTCGCACAAAACGAGGTCAGCCGGAGCTCCCGGCGCGATGCGGCCGGTCTGGAGGCCGAGTAAGGACGCCGGCGACAGGGTCACGGCCTTGATCAGGTCGATCAGCGGCAGGCGCTCGTCGTGATAGAGGCCCAGCAGCGCCGGCAGCAGGGTTTCCAGGCCCACGGCGCCAGGCGCGGCCTGGTCGAACGGCAGGCGCTTGTCCTCGGCCGGGGCCGGGGCGTGGGCGCTGACGACGATGTCGATCAGGCCGTCGGCCAGGGCCTCGATCAGGGCCTGGCGGTCGTCCTCGCCGCGCAGGGGCGGGGTGAGCTTGGCGAAGGTGCGGTAGTCGCCGATGTCCAGCTCGTTGAAGCACAGGTGGTTGATCGACACGCTGGCGTGGATGCGCAGGCCCCGAGCCTTGGCGCGGCCCAGGGTCTCCAGCGCCTGGGCGCTCGTCACCTGGTCGACCAGCAGGCGGCCGCCGGTGGCTTCCAGCAGGGCGACGTCGCGCTCCAGCATGATCCGCTCGGCCATCGGCGAGATCGACGGCAGGCCCATGCGGGCGGCGAACTCGCCGCCGGTCGCCGCGCCGCCCTTGGCCAGCCACGGGTCGAGCGGGCGGTGGGCCAGGATGGTGTCGAAGCCCTTCGCATAGGTCAGCAGACGCTGCATGACCTTGCTGTCGGCGATCGGACGGTCGGCGTCGGTCACGTAGACGCAGCCGGCCTCGCGCATCAGGCCGATCTCGGCCATCTCCTCGCCCTTGAGGCCCTTGGTGGCGGCGCCGGCGCAGAGGATGCGGGCGCTGTCGATGTCGCGCGCCCGGCGCAGCAGGAAGTCGACCGTGCTGGGATCGTCGACGGCCGGATCGGTGTCGGGCTGGACGACGAAGCTGGTGACGCCGCCGGCCGCGGCCGCGCGGGCGGCGCTGGCCAGGGTTTCCTTGGTCTCCGCGCCCGGCTCGCCGGTCTTGACCCGCAGGTCGATCAGGCCCGGGGCCAGCATGGCGCCGCCGCAGTCGATGACGCGGACGCCCTTGGTCAGCTTGCCGAACTCGCGGCCCTTGGCCACGTCGGCGATGACGCCTTCGGAGACGATGACGCCGCCGGGGCCGTCATAGCCGCTTTCGGGGTCCACCACGCGGGCGTTGACGAAGGCGAGCGGCTGGGGCGCGGTCATCGGCCTTCCTCCTCGAGACGGTGGGCGAGGGCGGCGAGCACGGCCATCCGGGCGGCGACGCCCATCTCGACCTGGTCCTGGATCAGGCTGACGGCGGGATCGTCGGCGACGTCGCTGTCGATCTCCACGCCCCGGTTCATCGGGCCGGGGTGCATGACCTTGGCCCCCGGCGCGGCGCGGGCCAGCTTCTCGCGGTCGAGGCCATAGAAGCGGAAGTATTCGCGGGTCGAGGGCACGAAGCCGCCCTGCATCCGCTCCAGCTGCAGGCGCAGCATCATCACCACCTCGACCCCGGCCAGGCCCGACTTCATGTCGTGGTGCACGGTCACGCCCCAGCGCTCGGCCTGGGCCGGCATCAGGGTGGGCGGGCCGACTAGGCGCACGCTGGCGCCGAGGATCTGGAGGAGGGCGACGTTGGAGCGCGCCACGCGGCTGTGCAGCACGTCGCCGCAGATGGCCACGGTCAGGCCAGAGACGCGGCCGAAGGCGCGGCGGATCGACAGGGCGTCGAGCAGGGCCTGGGTCGGGTGTTCGTGCTGACCGTCGCCGGCGTTGACGACGCTGCCGCTGACCTTCTGGCTGAGCAAGGACGCCGCGCCCGAAGAGGCGTGGCGCACGACCAGCAGGTCGGGCCGCATGGCGTTCAGGGTGACCGCCGTGTCGATCAGGGTCTCGCCCTTGGCCACCGACGAGGTCTTGGGGTTCATGTTGACGACGTCGGCGCCCAGGCGCTTGCCGGCCAGCTCGAACGAGCTCTGGGTGCGGGTGCTGTTCTCGAAGAACAGGTTCATCAGCGTTCGTCCCTTGAGCAGGTCGAGGGACTTGGACGTCTGCCGGTTCAACGCCACGAAGGCGTCGGCCAGATCCAGGAGATCGGCCGCCTGGGGGGCGTTGAGATCGCCCGCCGAAAGGAAGTGCCGCTTGGGGAACGAGAAGAGGCGCTTGCGGATCGTTTCGATCGCCGCGCTGGGGTCATGGGCTGAAGCCGTCATGAGCCCGCGTCATAGGCGGCTTTGGGCGGGAAGGGAAGGATGTGCTGGAATTGCATCTCAAGATTGAGCCGCGTTAATCTCAACCTCTCCCATAGGGAGAGGGAGGGGCCCGCCGCGAAGCGGTGGGAGGGTGAGGGGCTTCACCATGAACCGAACCGCCATGGCCAGGCGCTTGCGTCGTGACCAGACCGACGCCGAACGCCTGCTGTGGTCGGTCTTGCGCGGCCGTCGGTTGGGCGGTTTCAAGTTCCGTCGCCAGGTCCCGATAGATCGCTATGTCGCTGATTTCGTCTGCGTTGAGGCCAGGCTGATCGTCGAACTCGACGGTGGCCAGCATGCTGAAGATGCGGGGAGGACCTATGACGCGGCCAGGACCGAAGTGCTCGAGGCCTGTGGCTACGTCGTTCTGAGGTTCTGGAACGACGCCGTGCGCTACGAATTGGATGGTGTGGGCGACGAGATCTTGTCCGTGCTTCGCGCGGCGAGGCCTTAGGCCCTCACCCTCCCACCGCCTGCGGCGGCGGGCCCCTCCCTCTCCCGAGGGGAGAGGTTGAAAGAAGGGCGGCTTCGCCGAAGAGGTTACTCCCCCCGGATCCCCCGCATCCGCTCCAGGGCGCCCTGCAGGATCCAGCCGGCGGCCATCTTATCTACGACCTCGCCGCGGCGCTTGCGATTGACGTCGTGCTCGTCGATCAGCACGCGGGTGACGGCGGCGGTCGACAGGCGTTCGTCCCAGAAGGTGATGGTCAGGTCGGGGCGCAGGCGCAGCAGGTTGCGGGCCAGGGCGCGGTTGGACTGGCAGCGCACGCCTTCGGTGCCGTCCATGTTGACCGGCAGGCCGACGACGATCCCGGCCACCTTGCGGTAGTCGATGATGTCGAACAGGGCCTCGGCATCCTGGGTGAACTTGGTCTTGTGGATCACGGTCAGCGGGCTGGCGACGGTCAGGGTGACGTCGGACACGGCCACGCCGATGGTCTTTTCGCCCGGATCCAGGCCGATGATCGGCTTGTAGTCGGGGATGGCGGCGGTGAATTCTTCGATGTCGAGAACGGGCATGGGCGGCTTCTACGCCTTTGCGCCCGCCGAAGCGAGAGCGCCGCCGATGCGAAAAGGCTAGGCGAAGGGGAGGCCGGGCTTGTCAAAGGCGAGTCTAGGCGGGTAACCCACCCCTCGAAGTTCACTTCACGTGAACGCCGTCACTACTGCTTGGAGAAGGCCCCATGGCCATCGACGCCGCGACCGTCCGCAAGGTCGCCCGGCTCGCCCGCATCGCCGAACCCGAAGAGCGCATCGAGGCCTTGGCCCAAGAGCTCAACGGGATCATGACCTGGATCGAGCAGCTGGCCGAGGTCGACACCGACGGCGTCGAGCCGCTGACCAGCGTCGTGGCCGCCGGCCTGCCGCTGCGCGACGACGTCGTCACCATGGGCGGCGAGCCCGAAGTGGTCACCGGCAACGCGCCCAAGACCGTCGGCAACTTCTTCGTCGTGCCCAAGGTGGTCGAATAATGAGCGCGCTCACGAAACTGACCCTGAAGGGCGCCCTCGACGGGCTGGCCGCCAAGGACTTCACCTCGGTCGAGCTGACCCAGGCGCACATCGACGCCGTCGAAGCCGCGCGCGGCCTCAACGCCTACATCCTTGAGACGCCCGAAAAGGCGCTGGAGATGGCCGCCGCCTCGGACGCGCGCCGCGCCAAGGGCGAGGCCGGCGTGCTGGACGGCGCGCCGCTGGGCGTGAAGGACCTCTTCTGCACCAAGGGCGTGCGCACCACGGCCTGCTCGAAGATCCTCGAGAACTTCGTACCGGGCTACGAGTCGACGGTAACGTCGAACCTGTGGCGCGACGGCGCGGTGATGCTGGGCAAGCTGAACCTCGACCAGTTCGCCATGGGCTCGTCGAACGAGACCAGCTACTTCGGCCCGGTCACCAATCCCTGGCGCGGCAAGAACAGCAACAAGGCCCTGACCCCGGGCGGCAGCTCGGGCGGCAGCGCCGCCGCGGTCGCCGCGGATCTCTGCCTGGGCGCCACCGCCACCGACACCGGCGGCTCGATCCGCCAGCCGGCCGCCTTCACCGGCACCGTCGGCATCAAGCCGACCTACGGCCGCTGCTCGCGCTGGGGCGTCGTCGCCTTCGCCAGTTCGCTGGACCAGGCCGGCCCGATCGCCAAGACCGTCGAGGACGCGGCCCTGCTGCTGAACTCGATGTCGGGCCATGATCCCAAGGACTCCACCAGCCTCGACATCGCCGTGCCGGACTTCACCCAGTTCGTCGGCAAGTCGGTCAAGGGCCTGCGGATCGGCGTTCCGAAGGAATACCGCGTCGACGGCATGCCGGCCGAGATCCAGAAGCTGTGGGACGACGGCGTCGCCTGGCTGAAGGAGGCTGGCTGCGAGATCGTCGAGATCAGCCTGCCGCACACCAAGTACGCCCTGCCGGCCTACTACATCGTCGCCCCGGCCGAGGCCTCGTCGAACCTCGCCCGCTACGACGGCATGCGGTTCGGCCTGCGCGAGGACGGCGCCAACCTGACCGAGATCTACGAAAACACCCGCGCCTCTGGCTTCGGCGACGAGGTCAAGCGCCGCATCCTGATCGGCACCTACGTGCTGTCGGCCGGCTATTACGACGCCTACTACCTGAAGGCCCTGAAGGTGCGCCGCCGCATCGCCGAGGACTTCGACAACGCCTGGACCAAGGTCGACGCCATCCTCACCCCGACCGCGCCCTCGGCGGCGTTCGGCCTGGGCGAAAACAGCAACGACCCGATCGCCATGTACCTGAACGACGTCTTCACGGTGACGACCAACCTGGCGGGCCTGCCGGGCCTGTCCCTGCCGGCCGGCCTCGACGCCAACGGCCTGCCGCTGGGCCTGCAGATCATCGGCAAGCCGCTGGACGAAGGCACGGTGTTCTCGGTGGCCGGCGCCATCGAAAAGGCCGCCGGCTTCACGGCCAAGGCCGACAAGTGGTGGTGATCTAGCCTCGGCTGGACGCAAAGAAAAAGGGCGGCTCCAGCGATGGAGCCGCCCTTCGTCATTCTAGGCCGTTACTGGCCAAGCCCTTACTGGGGCGTGTCCGGCGTCGCGGGAGCGACCGGCGCGGCGGGAGCCGCTGGCGCGGGGATGGCCAGCGGAGCCGGTTCGGCGACGATCGCCACCGGAGCGGCCGGCGCGGGCGCGGGGGCCGGAACCGTGGCGCTCACATTGGTCGAG
>NZ_JBYCZS010000040.1:0-37918 GCF_057586355.1 Caulobacter sp. SRI_008 | reverse complement strand
TCCCACGCCTTACGGCGCGGGCCCCTCCCTCTCTCTCAGAGAGAGGGGTCAAAAATCCGCCCCCTACCGCCGCGCCACCACGAACAGCCGCGTGAACGGCAGCAGCGTGATCCCATCCGCCCGCCTGGGATAATCCACCGCCAGCCGCGCCCGCCAGGCGCTCAGGAACGCCGCCGTCTCGGCGCCGTCCAGCCGCTCCAGATACGGCCGCAGGCTGGTGCCCGAGGTCCAGTCGATGATCGGGTCCTCGCCCTCCAGGGCGTGGACATAGGTCGTCGCCCAGACGTCGAGGTCGGACGCCAGCGATGAAAGCCAGTCGTGATAGGCGCGGGGGTCGTGGCCCGGCCGCACGCCGTCCAGGTCGGCCAGCTTGCCGGCCCACGGCCCGTCGGCGGCGACCTCGCGCAAGCTGCGCCGCCAGCCGGCGTCCTCGACCTGCGGGATCTGGCAGGCCAGCACCCCGCCGGGCGCCAGGCTGTTCAAGAGACGCGGGAACAGCGTCTCGTGGCCGTCCAGCCACTGCAGGGCCGCGTTGGTGAAGATCAGGTCGGGCGGGATCTGCGGCGCCCACGCATCGATGTCGCCCAGGATCCAATCGACGTCCGCCCCCTGCCCCTTGGCGCGGGCCAGCATCTCCGGGCTCGAATCCAGGCCGTGGACCACCGCCTCGGGATGGCGCGCGGCCAGCAGGGCGGCGTGCTCGCCGGGGCCGCAGCCCAGGTCCCAGATCTCACGCGGGGCCAGATCGCGGGGAATCTTCAGCATCAGGTCGAGGGCGGGGCGGTCGCGATAGGCGCGATAGCGGGAATAGACGTCTGGATCCCAGGCGGGCATGGCGCGACTCGCTGCGACAATTCGCGCGCGACCATGACGGCCCGCGACCGTTTTGTCGCATATGAAACTATCTCCGGCGTTCCTATCTTTACCAACAACGGGCGCCGCTACCGGCGCCGTCTTGGACAAGGAACCACCGCCGTGACCCGCATCGCCGCTTCCGCCGCCTCCGCCCAAGCCCAGCGCCCCCGCGCCGTGGCCCTGGCCGCGCGCGTGAACGGCCCCCGGGTGGCGGCGCTGGCGCTCAATCTGGGTCTCTGGTCCCTGATCCTCCTGGCCTGGCGCGCCCTCTAGCCAGCCCCAGGAGGTGCGGCCCCGGATCGTGCATTGTCCCCCCTTTGCGCGGTCCGGGGTTGCTCCCCCCCCTTGTCGACGAAAAAGCCTAGTCGGTGACGACCCTGCACTCGACCACCCGGCCGTCCGGGCCGAGCTTCAGCACCAGCCATTCGGAATCGATGCCGAACAGCCCCCGCTCGTTCCCCAGCCAGTAGACCAGGTCCTGGTCGGCGAAGTAGTCGGTCTTGGTCGGCTCGCCCAGCAGGTCCACAACCTCCGCCCGCGTCCGCCCCTCCAGCCTGTGGGTCAGCAGCAGCGCGCTGACCATGGTGACGCGCTGGTCCATCCGCGCCGGATCCTTCCAGCGCGCCTGGCTGAACAGCCGCACCGGCAGATAGCCCGTCATCCAGGCGCCGGCGGCCGTGACCGCCAGGACCAGGCCGAGGAAGACGCCCAGGCAGCCGTGCAGGGCGGGTTTTCGCGGGGCGGGTCGGTTTTCGCTCATGCCCCCGCATAGCACGCGCATGCGACACCGCGCCTCTTGCCAACGGCGCGCGCTCACCCAACCTTAGTCTTGCGTCAGGGTGTGACGCGCAGCCGAAAGGAGGTGACCCAGTGTCTCATTTGTCGAAAGCGAATGCGCTGGAAAGCTCCGTGAAGATCGAAGGTCTGAACTGACCCCAGCGCTTTAGCGGACAAATGCCGTCTTTCGGTCGTGCATCAGCACAGGCCGACGAGCGGATCGGAAGCCTCGGACCCACGTCCGGGGCTTCTTTCGTTTCAGGCTTCAGGCTTTGAAGGAAATCTGACAGCCCGACACGGGCGTCACGGCCCGCGTCGCGGGCGAAAGTCGAGACTCGCCAGGCGCTTTGACGCCCAGGCGAGCCCCCCCATTGAATGGATCGTCCGCCTCCCTGCGGGACGCGGACGAGGAAGTCGGGCGTGCTCGCAACCCCTTGCGAAACTCGCCCATGCGACAGCGTCGGTTACGGCACAAAAACACAAAGCCGAGAACGCCGTCATTTATCGCTGGTAACAAAAGACCGCTCAAAGACACCGGTGTCGTCGCGGGTGGCGTCGGGCCGTGAACTGACCCTGGAAGACGCCGTCGAAACGGACCGGTGGAAAACTTGTCCCTCCCTGCTGCCTACCCCGTACAGCCGGCGGCGAGGGCGGAGCGAGCGAAGGGACCAAGCGGGCGGATTGCCATCTTCTGTCGTCTCCTCTCGATCCGATCTTGTCGTCGGCCGGGCGCGCGGACGCGCCGAATGTCGACACGATGAGCAGGATTAGCGCCAAAATCAAGCACTAATCCCGATTGTTGCGAGAGCATTCCATCATGTGGGAACACAGTGCTTTAATTGTCACATAATTACGGGCAGCCCCCGACTCGGTGGGAAATTATCTCCGCGACGTTGACTCTTTGCGTCAGCTTGGAAATGGATGGATCGCGCCCGTAGCAGAGACCAAAGGTCCGCGGCGAGCGACAGACCGCCTCATAGAAGCGACGCCGCGTGTACGCTCACGCCAGGCTCGCACCGGATCGAGAAAGACAAGCGACACGGGACCGCCATCGGCGTCCGTCGTCGCCAGGCAGGCCCCACCCCGTGCTCGCCGCCAGGACGTCCGCCCGCGCATGCCGCCGGGCGCCGCCTCTCGTTCCCCTCCCATCGCCGCGGCCAAGGCCCGGACGCCTCCGATTCGACTGCCGGTCATCGTCGGACGCGCCCATCGCCCTGGCCTCCATCACAGCAAATCGGCCGGCCGCGCCGCATGGCGCCGCACGGCCCGAAAGACAGGGCGGAAACGCCCTCGCACTTGGAGGAATACTATGAAGGTCGACAGCAAGATCCGGCGCGAAGCCGGGCTGATGCGCACCACGGGGATGACCGCCATCCTGCTGATGATCGGCGGCGGCGCCGCCTTCGCGCAAACGACGCCCGCGCCGGCCCCCGCCCAGGCCGCGGCCGACTCCAACGTCGAGAACGCCGTCGAGGAGATCGTCGTCGTCGGCACCCGCGCCAGCCTGCAGTCGGCCATGAGCCGCAAGAAGCGCGCCGGCACCGTCTCCGACTCGATCGTCGCCGAAGACATCGGCGCCTTCCCCGACAAGAACGTCGGCGAGGCCCTCGGCCGCGTCACCGGCGTGCAGCTGGCCCGCGACTTCGGTGAAGGCAACGCCGTCTCGATCCGCGGCGTCGAGCCCGACCTCAACCGCGTCGAGATCAACGGCGTCAGCGCCCTGTCGACCGCCAGCAACCTGTCGGTCTACGGCGGCGGCGGCCGCTCGAACGACTTCCGCGAACTGCCGTCGGAAATGGTCAAGTCGATCGACGTCTTCAAAGGCTTCACGGCCGACATGACCGAAGGCGGCGTCGGCGGCACGGTCTCGGTGACCACCCGCAAGCCGCTGGACTTCAAGAAGCCGACCCTGTCGTTCACCGCCTCGGCGCAGAACCTCGACACCCTGCCCGGCTGGAAGCCGCGCACCAGCGTGTTCGGCGCCACCCAGCTGTTCGACGGCCGCCTGGGCCTGATGGGCAACGTCAACTACGACCGCGTCCTGACCCGCGGCGACTTCGTCGACAACAACGCCTGGGCCCTGCTCGGCGACTTCGACAACTCGGCTGAAAAGACCCTCGACTACTACAGCCAGACCTACGGCCGCGCCGTCAGCGACTACATCTCCGGCATCCAGACCGAAGCCGGCTGCGCCACGGCCGTCACGCCCGACGCCTCGCTGCTGACCACCGCCCAGACCCGCACCGCCTGCGAAAGCCAGTGGTACGACTACAGCCCGCGCGTGCCGCGCTACCGCGTCTGGACCCGCGACGACACCCGCACCTCGGCCGAGTTCACGGCCCAGTACAAGTTCACCGACAACCTGACCGCCTTCGTCACCTACCAGAAGAACAAGCGCGAACAGGTTCTCAACGACATCAACTACGGAACGGGCCTGACCAACCTCGACCCGCTGAACCGTTCGGCCAATAGCTGCGCTCGCGTCACGGCGGCCACGGCTCAGAACGTCCCGGGCGTGAAGGTCGACGCCAACCACCAGGTCACCGAATACGTCGTCGGCGACTGCCTGACGACGGCCAACCGCGGCGGCAACAACGCCTTCAGCATCTCGTCGCGCGACTTCAAGCAGACCAACGATTCCGACTACATCACCTTCGGCGCCAACTTCCAGAACGACCGCTGGAAGATCGATTTCGTCGGCGCCCGCGGCAAGACCAAGACCCTGAACCTGACCAACAACGCCTCGGTGTCGTACAACACCCCGGGCCTGAAGGTCACAATCGACCCGAACAACGGCTCGGCCCCGGTCTTCACCTTCGCCGACGGCTTCAGCCCGGCCGACGCCGCCGCCGTCAACCAGTGGCAGATCCAGTACCGTCCGTCGGACTCCAAGAACACCGAGGACCAGTACAAGATCGACTTCGAATACCGCGCCGACCTGCCCTTCCTGAAGAGCGTCAAGTTCGGCGGCCGCTATTCGAACGCCGAGACGGGCGGCTACGGCTACGGCGGCTTCATCGTCAGCGGCGGCGCCAACCTGGCCAGCAACCTCGACGACACGGTGATCTACGCCAACTCGGTCAACTCGACGGCCACCGTGGTCAACGGCCAGGCCGCAGACCAGACCGCCGCGATCCTGGGCAACGCCTACCAGACCACCTACTGGAACTCGACCGAGACCTGGTCGCGCGCCTTCTCGAACGCCCTGTTCGCCCAGGCCATGGTCGACCTGCCGGACAACTTCTACTACGGGGGCTCGGGCCTGCCGAACAGCTGGAAGTATCCGTCGTTCAAGGCGATCTCCCAGTACCTGGATACGTCGCACTTCAACCTGGACAACCTGTACACGACCACCGGCAACGACGGTAAGACGTACAACCAGATCCCGTACGCCGTCACCGAGAAGAGCGACGCCCAGTACATCCGTCTGGACTACGGCTTCCCGCTGCTGGGCCGCGACATCATCGGCAACTTCGGCGTCCGCCGCGTCCACACCCAGACGACGGCCGCCGGCCAGTACACCCGTCGCGAGACCCGTCTGGTCAACGGCGTGGCCTCGACCGCCGTGGTGGCCAACACCCTGACGTCGATGACCAAGGACTACACGGTCTATCTGCCCAGCTTCAACATCCAGGGCTGGCTGATCGACAACCGTCTGAGCGCGCGCTTCGGCTTCGCCCAGCTGATGGCCCGCCCGCTGGTCAACTACCTGATGCCCAGCATGACCTGCACCATCAACTACACCAACGACGGCACCTCCGACGACGGTCCCGACAGCTGCGACGCCGGCAACCCGGCGCTGAAGCCATACCGCGCCAACCAGTACGACCTGTCGTTCGAATGGTACCCCGACAGCGACACCCAGCTGTCGGCGGGCTTCTTCTACAAGGACATCCGTTCGTTCTACCTGTCCTCGCGCTCGAACCTGGGCCAGCAGGACGTGTTCGGCGACGGCACCCTGTACTTCTACAACACCTACGTGAACGGCGACGGCGCCAAGATCTCGGGCGTCGAACTGACGGCCAAGACCGCCTTCACCTGGCTGCCGGGTCTGCTGTCGGGCCTCGGCGCCGACGTCAACTACACCTACCAGAAGGCCTCTGACGTGGGCGTCTTCAGCGGCGTCGATGGCTCGGCCCTGCCCTATCCGGGCCTGTCCAAGAGCAGCTACAACGCCACCCTGTGGTACGAGAAGGGCCCGATCAGCGCCCGCCTCGCCTACAACTACCGCTCGGGCTACCTGCTCACCGCCTCCGACACCCTCGGCCAGCCGGTGTTCAAGGACGCCACGGGCTATCTCGACGGCAAGTTCACCTGGCGTCCGGGCCCGCAGGGCCTGTCGCTCTTCGTCGAAGGCAAGAACCTGACCAAGGAAGACGAATCCAGCTGGGCCGGCGACACCCGCCTGATCAACAGCAACTACTCGGGCCGCCGCTTCTTCGTCGGCGCCTCGTACAAGTACTGAGAAGCGTGGCAGCCGAAAGTGTAAGCGGTTTCGGCGCCCGCCACGCGCCAACATTAAAATAGGCAGACTCACGCTCGGCGTGACGCGCCGCTCCGGGAAACCGGGGCGGCCTTTTCTTTGGTCCGGATGCGAACGGCGACGGGGCGCGGCCCGGCGAACAGGCGGAAGGCCAGGAGCAAGGCGAACGCCGTCGCCACGCAGGCGGCGGCGGTGATGAACAGGAAGGTCATGAAGGGTCTTTCTTGATGCGGCCGGGCGCCCGCGCCGTCTTGGCGGGACGCCCGGCCTGACGACCCGAAGGCCTAGCGGTCGTCGCGAACGTCGCCGCTGATGCTGTCGCTCAGCCGATCCAGCCGCGCGGTGATGATCGCCCGGCCCCTGGGACCCAACGCGCCCTGGCGGGTGCGCAGCGACTGTTCCTGTCGCTCGATCGCGGCCAGGGTTCGCGTCGCCTGGCGCGCCTCGCCCCGGCTCAGACGGCCGCTATAGGCGCCGCGGTTGATACGCTCGGCCAATTGGGCCTGACGGTCGTCGATGCTCAGCGGGCGCCCATCCATGGAGTACCGGCCGCTGGGATATTGGCCGGCGGGATAGTCGACGCGCCGGGCGCGCCCGTCCGTCGAGATCCAGGCGCCGCGAGCGTCGTAGTAGCCGACCGTCTCGCCGCGCACCCAGCGCCCCCTGTCGTAGTAGCCGGGCTGGGGATCGGCGATCCAGGCGCCGCTGGCGTCACGCCGTCCGCTCGCCTGGCCGGCCATCCAGCGCCCATCGGCGTCGTAGCGGCCCGTCGCGGGGCCCGAAATCCAACGCCCGGAGCGGTCGTAATAGCCCGAGGCCGTCGCATCGACCCACTGGCCGCCCCGACCGTAATAGCCTTGGGCCGAGGCGGGCGCCCACAGGCCGTCGGCGTAGTAGCCGGCCGTGTCGGCGTCGGCGCTCGCCTGCACCCATCGCCCGTTCTCGGCATAGTAGCCGCGCGGGGCGCCAGCGACCCATTCGCCGCTGCGGTCGAAATAACCGGCGGCCTGGCCGCGAGCGACGGCGTTGGCGTGCCACGCGCCTTGATTGTCGTAATAGCCGTAGGCCCGGGCGCAGTCCGCTCCGCCTGCTCCGCCCTTGGCCATCTGATTGCCGATCAGCGCGCCGGCGACGCCGCCGATCACCGCGCCCTTGCCGCGATCGTCGCGGCCCGCCACGGCCGCGCCCGCCACCGCGCCAAGACCGGCGCCGGCGACCGTTCCGGCCACGCGGTTGCTCTGCCGCTGCTCGCAGGTCTGTTGAGCGAGCGCGACGGTGGGGATCAAGGCCGCGGCGCAGGCGCCGGCGACCAGAGTTTGAATACGCATTGTATGGGGTTCCTTGGGATGAGACAGGCTCTTCCCGACAGCCCCATATGGTTATGCGCCACACAATATTCAATTATGCGCGGAAATTATTCCTCAAATATTATATAGCTTCACCTTGGATACAAGACATTTAAAAATATTTATCTCCAAAAAACGAACGAGAATTTTCCATCACGCCGACATTGTCTTTATCTATTTTATGGAGAAACGGCTGAACCATCGCCGTGTTCGCACGCTCTTCAATAGGCGCCCTATAGGCGCCCAACCCGATGCGAGCCTCACGCGAAAGGATGCGCCATGCCGGCCTTCGAAGAGTCGCTTGAAGTCGTCCTCGGCTATCTCGACCATCCTCCGATCGAGGGAACGCTGGAAGACGCCGCCTTCCTGGCCGCGCTGGACCATGTCCTGACGGCGTCCATTCCAGAGGAAGACGAGGATGCCGAAGACATCCTCCCCCTGGACGACGACCTGCGCTCGCGGCTCGAAGCGGCGGCCCATCGCCGCCACGCGTCCCATCCGTTCGGCGAGCATCCCGGCGGCATCGGCCCGACGCTGGGCATGGACCTGCGCCTCAAGCGTCCGCATTAGCGGCCCACAACCGCCAAGCCGCGACCACACACGCTCGGGAATAAACGCCCGATTGGCAGAACGCCGGTTTCCGAATAGCCTCACTTGCAGGTTCGGAAGGGGGCTTTCGATGCCGTATCGGCGCGCGCACTTCTACGTCCTGGCGATCTTCCCGCTGGCCGTGCTGGCCTTCTGGCCGGCCTACCTGTCGCAGGTCTCCACGGCCTCGATCGATCTTCACGCCCACGGGATCACCGCCACCTTGTGGCTCGCCCTTCTGGTCGCTCAGAGCGCCCTGATCCACGGCGGAAACCGCGCCACGCACCGCACGCTCGGCTTCTGCAGCCTGGCGCTCTTCCCCCTATTCCTGGCCGGCGGCTCGGGGATCTTCCTGGGCATGGCCCGCCGCCTGGTCGCCAACGTCTCGCCGTTCTACGACCTCTACGCCGCGCGCCTGGCCTGGCTCGACATCGTCGCCGTCGCCGGCTTCGCCTGGTTCTATCACCAGGCCCTCGCCCGCCGGCGCACGATCGGCGCGCACGCCGGCTACATGCTGGCCACCAGCATCTTCCTGCTGCCGCCGATCCTGGGCCGCCTGGCGCCGATCCTACCGCCCCTGGCCATCGCCGGCCCGCAGGACTTCTGGAAGCTGGGCGTCGGCTTCCAGCTGGCCAACGCGGTCACCGCCGCCATCGCCCTCGTCGTCGCCCTCCGCGCCGGACGCGACGGCCGCCCCTTCGCGCTCGCCGCCCTGCTGACCGCGCTCGGCGCCGTGCTCTTCCAGTTCGCCGGCCCGCTGCCGGCCTGGCGCGCCCTCTTCGTCCGCGCCGCCGACCTGCCGCCCCTGCCCTTCGCCCTGGCCGCCGCCATCGCCGGCTGCGTCATCGCCTACGCCGGCTGGCGGGCGGGAGAAGAGGTGCTGCCCAAGAGCGCGGCGACGGCCTGATCCCCCACACTCCGTACAATCCCCGCGAA
This sequence comes from Caulobacter sp. SRI_008, assembly GCF_057586355.1. Lineage (NCBI taxonomy): Bacteria > Pseudomonadati > Pseudomonadota > Alphaproteobacteria > Caulobacterales > Caulobacteraceae > Caulobacter > Caulobacter sp. SRI_008. The sequence continues at coordinate 28,933 of NZ_JBYCZS010000040.1, read as the reverse complement.
AGCGGGGACCCAGGCTTTTTCTGCCACCTGCTGCGCTCGACGATAAAACACCTGGGTCCCCGCTTTCGCGGGGATTTTACGGGTTTAAGGGGGGACGGATCCCAGTATCCCACCTCTCCCGCCTACAACCCCTTGAAATCCCTACGCCCGACTCCCCTCCATCCGACGCCGCTCAGGCCGGCGCATAATCACCAGGTCTCGAGGCGATGGGGAGGGCGCGCGGCCAGCGACCTTCGCGGCTTCGGGATGCGATCGAGCGGGACTGGGGCGGATTGGGAAGATCCGTCGCGTCCGGGACCTGGCGCTGGCCAGACCCGCCCGCCGTCGGCTTGGGCGAGGATTACAGAGTCCCCCTCTCCTCGTCGCCGCTAGAAAGGGAAACCTCGAAGGCGGTCCTGGTAAGGCGTTAAGAGCGCCGCCGCCCGGGAAGCCGGCAGCCAAACGACCGCGCGGAGCGTCTAGGCTTCGTCGAAACGGTACACACAACAGCACCTCCGGGCGTGGCCCGGGCGCTCCGCTCCCTCCCCGCCCCGCGCGCCCTTCCGGCCCGCGGCCGTCGACGCACGCCAGGTGCAGTCCCTTCAGGAGCAAACCCATGGCCAGAGCCAAGGCGAGAGCCAAGCCCCGCCGCAAGCGCGACGACTACGTGCACATCCCGTTCATTCAGTTGGCGCCGCAGGACAAGAACCGCGTGAGGAGCGCCATGTACGATATCAGGATCGAATTCGCGGCCTGGCGCGCCGAGCACGGCATACCCGAAGACTGCACGAAGCCCTTGAAGCAGCTGCCGCCGCTCGGCCCCAGCCTGCAGGGAAAGATCGACTCGATCCTGCCGTGGTTCATCGAGCAGATCATCTGGGCCAACGGCGGCGATCCCCGCCGCGAAGGCCCCCTCGTCGAATACTGGCCGCGCCAGAAATCGCCCCCTCGCCCCAAATGGTGAAGGCGATAGACTGGGCGCGTCAGCAGCCCTCGGCAGGGAGATCCGCGGCATGGCCAGGCTCGTCTTCGGCATGAACCAGTCGCTCGACGGCTATGTCGACCACACGGGGTTCGCGCCCGGCCCCGTGCTCTTCCGCCACTTCATCGACCAGGCCCGCGAGCAGGCGGGCAGCGTCTACGGCCGCCGCCTCTACGAGATCATGGCCTATTGGGACGAGGAGCAGCCCGACTGGGGCGCGCCCGAACGCGAATTCGCCCAGGCCTGGCGCGCCCAGCACAAATGGGTCGCCTCCCGCACCCTGACCTCGGTCGGCCCCAACGCCACGCTGATCCAGGGCGACCTGGCGACCGCGATCGCCGACCTCAAGGCCCGGATCGACGGCGAGATCGAGGTCGGCGGCCCGAACCTGGCGCGCAGCCTCACTGACCTTGGCCTGATCGACGCCTACCGGATCTACCTGCACCCCGTCGTGCAGGGCGCCGGCACGCCCTACTTCGCCGCCGCCCGCCCCCGCCTGCGCCTCGTGGCGACAGACCGCATCGACGACGACGTGATCCGGCTGACCTACGAGCCGACCTAAGCCCCCACCAGCTCCCGGCCGATCAGGAACCGGCGGATCTCGTTCGTACCCGCGCCGATGTCGTAGAGCTTGGCGTCGCGCAGCAGGCGCTCCACCGGCCATTCCTTGGTGTAGCCGGCCCCGCCCAGGGCCTGGATGGCCTCCAGCGACACCTTCACCGCGTTCTCGGACGCCATCAGGATCGCGCCGGCCGCGTCGAAGCGGGTGGTCTTGCCCGCGTCGCACGCCCGGGCCACCGCATAGACGTAAGCCCGGGCCGAGTTCAGGGCCACGTACATGTCGGCGACCTTGCCCTGCATCAGCTGGAACGAGCCGATCGCCTGGCCGAACTGCTTGCGCTCGCGAACATACGGCAGAACGTAGTCGAGGCAGGCCTGCATGATGCCCAGGGGGCCGGCGCTGAGCACGGCGCGCTCGTAGTCGAGGCCGCTCATCAGCACCCCGACGCCGCCGCCCACCGGGCCCATGACGTTCTCCTCGGGGATCTCGCAGTCCTCGAACACCAGCTCCGCGGTGTCGCTGCCGCGCATGCCCATCTTGTCCAGCTTCTTGGAGACGCTGAAGCCCTTCATGCCCTTCTCGACGATGAAGGCGGTGATGCCCCGGCTGCCCTCCCCGGTCTTGGCGTAGACCACCAGCGTATCGGCGTGCGGCGCGTTGGTGATCCAGAACTTGGTCCCGTTCAGCACGTAGCGGTCGCCGACCTGCTCGGCCCGCAGCTTCATCGAGACGACGTCGGAGCCCGCGCCGGCCTCGCTCATCGCCAGGGAGCCCACATGCTCGCCGCTGATCAGTTTCGGCAGATAGCGCTGCTTCTGCTCGGGGCTCGCCCAGCGGCGGATCTGGTTGACGCAGAGGTTCGAGTGCGCGCCGTACGACAGGCCCACCGAGGCCGAGGCGCGGGAGATCTCCTCCATCGCCACCACGTGCTCGAGATAGCCCAAACCGAGGCCGCCGAACTCTTCCTCGACCGTGATGCCGTGCAGGCCAAGGTCGCCCATCGGGACCCACAGCTCGCGCGGGAAGGCGTTGGTCTCGTCGATCCGGGCCGCCAGGGGCGCGATCTTGTCGGCGGCGAAGCGGGCCGTGGTCTCGCGAATCGCGTCGGCCGTCTCGCCCAGGGCGAAGTCCATCGAGGGTGCGGTTTGCAGCGTCATGCGGCAACGCATAGCACAAACGCCCGCCGATCAACGAGACCGGCGGGCGTTCATGCTCTTTTCTTCGGCGATCCGGGGATCAACCCGGTCTTTTCGAAACCCCGTTCTTTGGAGCTCTCACTCGCCGTCGTCTTCGATATCCGGCCCGCCCAGCTTGCGCAGCAGCAGATAGGCCGAGACCGCAAAGCAGATCACGCCGATGACGCTGGCGCCCCAGCCGAACATGCGGATCGGGGTCAGGCCGGGATCCGAGGCCACCGACAGGTTCCACAGCACGCCGCCGCCGAACAGGGCCAGGCCCAGGAGGCCCAGGCTGACCAGCAGGCTGGCGCCGCCGAACACCGGCTGCTCGGGCGGGTTCAGCGGCACGTCCAGGGTCTGGATGTCGACCTCGGCGCCGCTGGTGGAGAAGCCGCCCAGATTGAACGGCGAGCGCGACGGCGCGGACTGCTCGAACAGGGTCGGCTCGGGCGCGGCGGGCGGCGGCGCGGGCGGATCGGGCACGAACAGCGGCGCCTGGGCCGGGACCGGCTCTTCCGGCGTCAGGCGGAACGGCTCCAGGGTCGGCGGGGCCTCGACGAGCGCGTGCAGCACCGGGGCCGGCTCGGCGGCGGCCACGACGGGCGCCGGCGGCGGCTCGGGCACGACCAGGTCTTCGACCGGCTTCACCGCCGGACGGGCGGGCTCGTCGGCCAGGATCTTCTCCAGGCGGGCGCTGACGCCGGCGGCGGCCAGTTCGGTGGCGCTGGGGCCGTCCTCTTCCGGGACGACCGGGGTCAGCGGCGTGACGATCGAGCCCGCGGCGCGCTCGGCCACGGCCTTGTCGCCCTCCAGGCGCGTCGAGACGGCGGCCGGAGTCTGCTTGGGAATGGCGCAGGTCGCGTCGTAATCGACCTTGGGCCGCAGCACGGGGCTGGGCGCGGGCACCCAGTGGCCGTCCGGCGGGGTCAGGAACAGGGTCTTCTCGGCGGCGCGGCGACGCACCAGGGCGTCGATGACGATCCGCTCGCCCTCGAAGTCGGCCTTGCGCCACATCTCCATGGCGCAGGCGGCCTGCAGCAGCGAGCCCTCGTTGATCCGGCGCAGCACGCCCGAACGGACGAAGTTCTCGGTCCCGATGTTGAACGCGAAGCAGGTCAGGGCGTCGAACTGGTTCTGGTTCAGCGGCGCATAGCTGTTTTCGTTCACCGCGTGGGCCACGGTGATCAGGTCGTAGAGCAGCAGGGCCTCGGCGTCCTGTTCCGAGACGGTCGCGCCGCCCCGGGCGGTCAGGGTATGCCCGTAGCCGATCGTCCAGCGCCCGTCGGGCAGCTGGGCGGCTTTCTGCCGATAGCCTTCGAACCTCTTGATGAGATCGACGGCGGCGCGGGAGACCTGATGACGCGGCTTCATCGCGAGTTGACCCAATTTGAAACGCAGGCGGATGCCCTCGCCCGGTCCCGCGCAAGACCGGCGCCGTTTCTTAAGGTTCAGGTAAGGAAATTTAGCCGGGGATCAGTTGAACAGCAGCGCCGCAATCAGCAGCACCGAGAAGAAGCCCGCGAAGTCGGTCAGGAAGGTCACGAAGATCGACGACGACACCGCCGGGTCCCGGCCCATCTTCTCCAGCGCCAGCGGCGCCAGGATGCCGCCGACGGCGGCGGTGAAGATGTTGGCGACCAGGGCCAGGGCCACGGTCAGCGAGAGCTTGGGATTGTCATAGAAGACATAGACCGCCGCCCCCATGACGATCGCCAGGGTCAGGCCGTTCATGACGCCCACCAGGAGCTCGCGGGTGATGATCCGCGAGGCGTTGGCCGCCGTCAGCTCCTTGCTCGACAGCGCCCGCACGGCGACCGCCAGCGTCTGGGTGCCGGCGTTGCCGCCCAGCGACGAGACGATCGGCATCAGCACGGCCAGGGCCACCAGCTTGGAGATCTCTTCCTGGAAGAGCGCGATGCCGGAAACCGAGATCGTCGCCGTCAGCAGGTTCAGCAGCAGCCACGGCAGGCGCGAGCGCACGATCTCCACGACGCTGGCGTCGCGGCCGACGTCCGACACGTTGGCCAGGGCGAGGATGTCTTCCTGCGCCTCCTCGCGGATGACGCCGACGATGTCGTCGACGGTGATCTGGCCCACCAGCCGCCCGCCGGCCTCCACGACCGGGGCGCTGATCAGGTGATACTTGTCGAAGATGTAGGCCACCTCCTCCTGGTCCATGTCGACGGTGATCTCGGTCACCGGCTCCATGATCTCGGCCAGGGGGGTCTCCAGCTTGCTGGTCAGCAGCAGGCTGATCGGCAGGGCGCCGACCGGGGTGAACGACGGGTCGACCACATAGACGTCGAAGAACAGCTCCGGCAGGCTCTCGCCCGACTGGCGCACGTGCTCGATCGTGTGGCCTACGGTCCAGAACTGCGGCGCGGCCAGGAACTCTCGCTGCATCAGGCGGCCGGCGGTCTCGTCCTCGTAGGACAGCGTCGTCTCGATGGCCGCCCGGTCGGTCTCGCCCATGGCCGCCAGCACCTGGAAGCGCTTGGTGTCATCCAGGTCGTCGATGACGTCGGCGGCGTCGTCGGTGTCCAGTTCCTCCAGCGCGCGGGCCAGGGTGACCGACGGGGTCGCCTCCAGCACCTCCTCGCGGATATTGTCCTCCAGCTCGGCGATGATCTCGCCCAGGGCCTGGGGATCGAGGACCGGGATGACCTCCTCGCGATAGGCGGCCGACAGGAAGCCCATCAGGTCGGCGACGTCGGCGGGATCCAGCGCCCCGACCAGCTCGGACAGGCGCGCGGTGTCGCCGCGATCGGCCGCGTCGACCACCATCTCCACATAGTCGGGATTGAGGGCGTAGTCGTCGCCGAGCGCCAGGTCCTCGAGATCCTCGACGACTTCGGGCTCGGGAATGGAGAGGGCGTGGCGCGCGTCTTCGCTCAGGTCGGCTGTTTCCCGGGTCATGGGGACCTCCTGAAGTGCGCGCGCGTGATCCGAATGATTGAAAGCCTAAGCTCGGCGGGCGGTTGCCCGGAAACCTTGGCCGAAAAATGGTTAGAGCGCGGAAGGCGATTCGGAAACCGATGCCTGCCGCGCTCTACGCAAGTTCACCTGGTGCGGTCGAGAAGACTCGAACTTCCACGGGTTGCCCCACAGCGACCTCAACGCTGCGCGTCTACCAATTCCGCCACGACCGCTCGTGGTGAGGCGCGGCAGGTAGCAAACTGAATCGGCTTTGGGAAGAGGAGAGTTACGACTTGCGCGCCATTGCCACGCCGACGCCGGGTTTATCTGGGGATAGCCGCGAGCTTGCGCAGTTTTTCGGGCTCGCCGTCGCCGATCTTGAGGATCAGGCCGCCCTTCACGAACCGCCCGGTGACCGGCAGGCTGTGGGGCGAGGGCCGGCCGTTCTGGTCGACGCTCTGGATGACATAGGTGAAAGAGAGTCGATCGCCCTCGATCTTCGCCGGGAAGACCTGGGATCCGTTGCACCAGCCTTCGCAGAGCTCGAAGTCCACGGTCGGCCGCGGCCCGGTCTTCACCGTGAGCCGGGCGCCGACATAGTCGTCGGCTTCGTCGATATAGCGAAGATTGTCGTACCGGCCCGCATGGTCCGGCGCGGCATGGGCCGAGGCGGCGGCGAAGACGACGGCGCAGGCGAGTACGGATCGAAGCGTGACCATGGCGCGCAGCTTGGCTTCGAAGCCCCGCCCCGGCAACGTCCCTTAGGCGCCGCCCGCCATGTAATCGTAGACGTCGGCCGGCCCCGTCACCTGGATGGCGATGCGATCGTCGTTGATCTGGATTTCGCCCCGGGCGATCGGATGATTGTTGGCCAGGATCCAGACCTCGTCGTTGGTCTTGGCGTCCAGCGGGATCACCGCGCCGCGGCCCATGCGCAGCAGTTGCTGCATCGGCAAGATCGACCGGCCGAGCAGAACCGAGATCTCGACATTGACGGCGTTGACCTGGCTCACGAACTAAGGCCCCTGGAACTGAAATTGCCGATGGCGGAAAAGCCCGCGCCTCGGCTCATGCAAGACTAAGGCCGCATGCTTGATCGCCCGTTAAACCTTGAAGATAAAGACCTTCCCGATTTGTCACGCCCCGACGGCCTGGCGGCGGGGTGGGCAGTTTCGACCGGTTACGTGCCCTACCCGGCAGCTGTCGCCGCCATGGAGGCCCGTGCGGCCGCCATCGCCGACGGCTCGGCGGGCGAACTGATCTGGCTTCTGGAGCATCCGCCGCTCTACACCGCCGGCGTTTCGGCCAAGACCTCCGACCTGCTGGAGCCCGAGCGCTTCCCCGTCTTCGAGAGCGCCCGCGGCGGCCAGTTCACCTATCACGGCCCCGGCCAGCGCGTGGCCTACGTGATGCTCGACCTGACCCAGCGCGGCCGCGACGTCCGAGCCTTCGTCGCGGCGCTGGAGGCCTGGATCATCGACGCCCTGGGCGCTTTCAACGTCGTCGGCGAGATGCGCGAGGGCCGCGTGGGCGTCTGGGTCGAGCGCAAGGGCGCGGGCTGGTCGCGCGAGGACAAGATCGCCGCCATCGGCGTCAAGCTGCGCCGCTGGGTCAGCTTCCACGGGATCAGCCTGAACGTGGAGCCGGACCTGTCGCACTTCTCGGGAATCGTGCCCTGCGGCCAGACAGAGCACGGCGTCACCAGCCTGGTGGACCTTGGCTTGCCGGTCACCCTCGACGAGGCCGACGAGGCCCTGAAGGCCAGCTTCCGCAAAGTGTTCGGGGCCGTGGAAGACGCCGACGCGCCGATCTAGATCGCGGGGGCCTTCAGGGGCGGCTGACCGTAGCGGTTCGCGCCCTGCTCGCCGCCCATGACGCCCAGCTCGACGATCGCCCAGACCAGGACGATGGCGAAGGCGAAGTCGAGGAAGTGCTGCGGGGTCGGCCAGACGGCGACCATGGCCGCCAGCACCAGGGCCGCCCACCAGCCCGACCGGCCGCGATCGTGCAGTCGCTTGGACAGCACGCAGGCGCCCGAATACAGCAGGGCCGAATAGACCAGCCAGCCGGTCAGCAGCCGCAGCACGTCGCCGGCGATGGCCTCATAGAGCACGGCCACGCCGATCAGTACGGCCGAGACGATCAGGAACGGCGTGCGCGCCAATCTGCCCGTGGAGGACAGGAACAGCTCCGCCCAATCGATCCGACCGTTCATGCTCGCCAAGGCTCCGCGACTCTCTTCGAGCGGAACCTAGGCGCAGCCGGCCGCGAGCGGAAGTCGCGGCGGCGTCACACCCCGGCTCGAAAACGCGCTCAGACTGTCAGGTTCAACGGCGCTTCGCCAAGACCCTTCGGGGACGGACCGAAACGGTTCGGGCCGGGCGCGCCGTCGATGAAGCCGAGATCGATGAGGCCCACGATCCAGCCGACGACGGGCACGAGCAGGCAAAACGCCGCCCACGGCCATCCCCGGTCGCGGTCATGGCAACGTTTGAGGGTGACGGCGACCACGCCCCAGATCACCACGGCCGCGACGGCCAGACCGACGGCGTCCCACGCCGGCGACAACAAGAGGGTAAAGCCCCCGAAGTGCGACACCAGCCAGGTGACGAGGTCCAACGACATCAGCAGAAGATAGAGCGCCAGGTTAAGCAGCCAGTAGTCGAGCCGACGGATGCGGCCCGAGAAGCCGAAAAACTTGTGCAGCGTGGTCATTGAATCGCCCCGAGCGGATCAACCTCGACGTGACCACATCGATCAGGAAAACTCCACCAGCACCTGGTCGGCGGCGACGGGATCGCCGGCCTTGGCGTTGACGGCCTTGACGACGGCGTCGCGCTCGGCGCGCAGGATGTTCTGCATCTTCATGGCCTCGAGCACGCAGACGATCTCGCCCTCGCGCACCTGCTGGCCGACGGCGACGTCCATCGAGACAACGAGGCCCGGCATCGGCGACAGCACCAGCTTGGAGGTGTCGGCCGGAGCCTTGGCCGGCAGCTTCTCGTGCAGCTCGGCGCTGCGGGCGGTGAGCACCAGCACCCGGGCCTTGGCGGCCCGGTGGCGGATGGTGAAGCCCTCGGCGGCCGGGGCGACCTCGGCGGTGAAGGCCTGGCCGTCCAGCTTGGCCCTGAAGGTCGCCAGGCCCGGCCGCCAGGCGATGTCGCTCAGGACGAGGCTGCGGCCTTCGTCGAGCAGGCTGACCGTCAGGCCCCGGTCGCTCTCCGCCTCGAACCGCACCCGGCGCTTGGCGTGGCCGACCACCACCGTCCAGTCGGTGCGCTTTGATCCGAGCCGCCGGGCCAGCACCCGCTGCAGGGCGCAGCCCGTGGCGGCCAGGATGTCCAGCTGGGCTGGCGTCGGCTCGGTCCCCGCGAAACCGTCGGGGAATTCGTCCTTGATGTAGCTGGTCGCCAGCTGGCCCGAGACGAAGCGCTCCTGATCCATCACCGCGGCCAGGAACGGCACGTTGTGGCTGGGGCCTTCGATGTGGAAGTCCTCCAGCGCCCGGGCCATGCCCGCCACGGCTTCAGTGCGGGTCGGGGCCCACGAACACAGCTTGGCGATCATCGGATCGTAGAACATCGAGATCTCGTCGCCTTCGCGCACCCCGGCGTCGTTGCGCACGAGATAGCCGTCCTTCTGGCCTTCCTCAGGCGGCGCATAGCGCACCAGCCGGCCGATGCTGGGCAGGAACTTGCGGTAGGGATCCTCGGCATAGATCCGGCTCTCGACCGCCCAGCCGTTAATCGACAGATCCTCCTGGCCGAACGCCAGCGGCTCTCCGGCCGCCGAGCGGATCATCTGCTCGACCAAGTCCAGGCCCGTGATCAGCTCGGTGACCGGATGCTCCACCTGCAGTCGGGTGTTCATCTCCAGGAAGTAGAAGCTCTTGTCCTGGCCGGCGACGAACTCGACCGTGCCGGCGCTGTCGTAGTTCACGGCCTTGGCCAGGGCCACGGCCTGCGCCCCCATGGCCGCGCGGGTCTCCGGATCCAAAAGCGGAGACGGCGCTTCCTCAATGACCTTCTGGTTCCGGCGCTGGATCGAGCATTCCCGCTCGAACAGGTGGACGACGGAGCCGTGCTTATCGCCCAGCACCTGGATCTCGATGTGGCGCGGGCTCTCGATGAACTTCTCGATGAAGATGCGGTCGTCGCCGAACGCCCCGGCGGCTTCCGCCCGCACGGCCGGGAAGCCTTCCTCGACGTCCTGGCGGTTCCACGCCACCCGGATGCCCTTGCCGCCGCCGCCGGCCGAAGCCTTGATCATCACCGGATAGCCGATGGTCTCCGACACCGAGAGCGCCTCGGCGACGTCGGCGATCTCGCCGATATGGCCCGGCACGCAGGACACTCCGGCGGCGGCGGCGAACTTCTTGCTCTCGATCTTGTCGCCCATCGCCGAGATCGCGCCGGGGTTGGGACCGATGAACACGATCCCTTCGTCGGCGCAGCGCTGGGCGAACTCGGCCTTCTCCGACAGAAAGCCGAAGCCCGGATGCACGGCTTGCGCGCCCGTCTGTTTGCAGGCGGCGATGATCTTGTCGGCCACCAGATAGCTCTGGGCGGCCGGCGAGGCCCCGATGTCTACGGCCTCGTCGGCCATCTCCACCGCCAGGCTGTCGGCGTCGGCGTCCGAGTACACGACCACCGTGGCGATCCCCAACCGCCGGCACGTCTTGATCACCCGCACCGCGATCTCGCCCCGGTTGGCGATCAGGATCTTCTTGAACATCGGCCCATCCCTGCGCGGCTTTTCGCCTTGTCCCTAGGCGTAACAGGCCAAGGCCGGTTTGCAACGCGGACGGCTCGCGCTAAAAGCGTCGCAGGAACCATGACACCGGTTTCCAATAAGAACGACTTAGGGAGTGACGCGTGGTGAAGCAGGCGCTTTTTCTGGCCTCCGCCTTTTCAGTCATCGCCGCCGCCAGCGCGGCCGCCGCAGCCGGGCCGGCTGAACCCGCCCTTCTCTTCCATGTCTCCGGCGACAAGGGCCTGAAGGCCGACTACGCGGCCGGCGACGCCATCCCCAACTTCGCCGACAAGGTCGCCGTCATTCCGACGGGCAAGGCCGGCCCGGCCCTCTCGGCCCAGGACGACGGCGTCCTGGCCTGGAACGCCCCCGGCAACATCCAGGCCCAGCGCGGCACGCTCTCGTTCTTCTGGCGCTCGGGCTATCCGGTCGGCGTCGCGCCCTTCGTGATCTTCCGCGTCGGCTACGCCGACCACACCAGCTGGGACATGGCCTTCCTGCGCATCGACTGGAACGGCCACGGCTTCGACGCCTTCGTCACCGACAACGGCCTGGCCCGCACCCGCGTCTCGTTCAAGCTGGACAAGCCGCCTGCCGCCGACGCCTGGACGCACCTGGCCTTCACCTGGGACGAGCAGACCGGCGTGCAGCTGTTCGTCGACGGCAAGCCCGTGGCCAAGAAAGAAGCCAAGCGGGTCTATGACGCGGGCCTGGACCAGTTCGGCGTCGCCGGCCGGGTGATCGCTCCGCACCAGGTGCAGAGCCGCTACAATTTCCTGCGCGGCGGCGACCTCGACGAGATCCGCGTCTATGACCGCGCCCTGGACGCGTCCGGCGTCGCCGCCCTGGCCCGCAACGAGACCCCGACCGCGGCTGCCCCCGTCCCGACGCTGGACGACCCGGCCACGCACGCGGCCTGGAAGCTGCGCTACGGCTGGACCGGAGAGCTCCCGCCCCTGCTGACCGATCCGGCCACCCGCATCCGCAAGGTCGAGTTCACCGACGCCAAGGACCTCAAGGAGTGGATGTGGCGGGCCAACGACGGCATTCCGGAGACGACCTGGCCCGGCGTCTACAACCGCTCGCGCCTGGAAGGCCGCGACGACTACTTCCAGCTTCCCGACTGGAATACTTACGTCGAGGGCGGCAAGGCCCTGACCTTGGCCCTGCCCGACGAACCGATCAGCCGGCTTGAAATTCAGGGGACCGCCTATGGCGACCTGACCTGGGCGGCGAAGGCCGGCGACAAGGGTGCGAAGGTCGGCGTCCGCGCCAAGGGCCTGGCCCGCTCGGTCACCTCCCTGGCCCAGCCCTTGAAGGGCGGCGTGCTGACCTTCACCAACACCGACCAGGAAACCCCGATCCAGGAGATCTGGGGCTATGACGTCAGCGCCGGCAAGGAGCCCGACGGCGTCTTCAAGATGAACTACACGGTCCGAGCCGAGGTGGCGCCGGACTATCTGAACCTGGCAGACCTCAACGCCTATGTCGCGGGGCGCTTCCCGGCAGGCGAGCGGGCGACGGTCGTGGCCATCCCCGACGCGGCCCCGCAGCGCAAGCGTCCGGCCGCCGACCTCGCGACGAAAGGCCTGCCGATCGTCCACGTGATGATCCCGTCAGGCTTCGGCGACGCCCCGGCCGCTCAGGCCCTGGCCCGCAACTGGGCCTATGGCTGGGAGAACGCCCGCGACGGCCTGGACGGCGTCGCGCTGGACATCCCCGCCCTGCCGGGCGCGGCGGGAACGACGATCCCGCTGAACATCCAGGTCAAGGACCCGATCTGGCCAGGCCGCAACATGATCGACGTCTCGATCTCGGTGAAGGCCGGCGAGGCGCGCACCCTTTGGCTCGACCTGCGCGACCGCATCCTCACGGCCGATAGCCTGTACCTGACCATCGCCGCCGACAGCGCCGACTTCGGACCCAAGGCGCTGGACGGCGCCAAGATCCGCCTGGTCTTCAAGGCCCGCGAGGAGGCCAAGGCCGAGCATGTGGCCGACCGCTTCAACCAGGTGAAGGACAACTGGGCCTTCCTGGTCGAGGAGCACACCACCTCCAAGCGCCAGGGCCTCTATCGCCGCCTCTACGCCGACATCTCCGACCTGCTGCGCGTCGATCCCGACCACAAGGAAGGCCGCGAGTACTGGGGCGACATCACCTATGGCAGCCAGGGCTGGCCGGCCTTCGACCAGCCTCAGGCGCCGGACGGCGTACCGCTGTGGGCCTCCCGCCAGACCGAGGACCTCAAGCGCGTCGCCAAGTTCATCAACTGGTGGATCGACGAGCGCCAGGTCCCCTACGGCGATTTCGGCGGCGGCCTGTCGGACGACAGCGACCTGCTGCAGCAGTGGCCGGGCCTGGCCCTGATGGGCGTCGATCCCGACAAGGTGCGCGACTCGCTGAACCGGCTGACCGACGCGGTCTACCGCAACGGCATGTTCACGAACGGCCTGTCGACCATCGTCACCGACGAGCTGCACGCCTACGAGGAGGGCATCAACTCCAACAGCGAGGCGATGTATATCGACTACGGCGACCCGCTGGCGGTCGAGCGGCTGTTCACGACGGTGAAGGCCCTGCCGGGGATCATCGACAGGAACCCGGCCGGCCACGTCCACTTCAACACCAACTGGTACAGCGGCGCGATCTCGTACCGCGAAGGCCCGTGGGAGTGGCAGAAGCCCTATTCGTTCGGCGTCGTGCACCCGGCGATCCTGATCGGCGACTACAACGGCGACCGCACCGCGCGCGACATCGTGCTGGGCCTGGCCGACGGTTATCTGGCGCACGTGAAGCCCGACGGCTCCTATCCCAACGAGATCAACTGGCGCACGGATGCGGAGCGCGGCGGCACGGTGCTGCAAGGCTCGGGCGCCAGCGGGCCGTTCCAGATCTTCTGGCAGGCTTGGCGCTGGACGGGCGACGCCAAGTACCTGGCCCCGATCCAGTGGCGGATGGGCAAGAACGGCGTCAAATCGCTGAACGACCTCAACGACAACGCTCTCTCCATGCTGGGCCTGGGCGAGGCCAACAAGGACGCCATCGTCAAGTCCGCGGCCAAGGGCGGAGCCATCGAGCGCTTCGCCGCCTGGACCCTGACCGGCGACAAGGCCTGGCTCGAAAAGGCCTATGCCGACGAGATCCAGTGGGCCGACCAGCACATGTACATGCACACCGATGGCCACTGGTGGTCGGACCGGGTGGAGATCCCATCGGACGTGTTGCAACGCTCGCGCCTGGGCGGCATCGCCAACAAGCGCGGCCAGATGAACCCGGGCCACCTGGTCAGCTGGCGCTTCGAAGGCGGCGCACCAAAAGCCGTTGGGGGCGAGGACGTCGCCATCCTGGTCAAGGACGGGACGGCCAAGGGCTTCAAGGTCGTGGCCTACAACCTGTCGGACAAGCCGGTGACGGCGGTGATGACCGGCTGGAACGTCGCGCCGGGCCAGTGGACGCTGACCCAAGGGATCGACAACACCGGCGACGACACGATCGACGGCGCCGGCGAGACCCGCCAGGTCGCCTTCGAACGCACCAAGGCCGTGACCGTGGTCCTGCCGCCGGGCCAGACGAGTATCGTCGAGATGACCCTGGCCCAGGCGGGCGACGATCCCGCCAAGCGCGCCGACCTCGGCATCGGCCGCGGCGACGTGACGGTGAAGGGCTCGGCGATCACCGCCAAGGTCCACAGCCTGGGCGCCCAGGACGCGGCCGCCTCGCGGCTGGAGCTGGTCGACGCCGCCGGCAAGTTGCTGGCCTCGACGGCCGTGCCCGCCCTGGCCGCGCCGAAGGACCTGCTGCCCAAGACCGCCACGGCCCGACTGAAGATCCCGGCGGGCGCCAAGCCCTCGGAACTGCGCCTGCGCATCGTCACCACCCAGCCGCAGATCACCGCCCTCAACGACGAGGTGAAACTGCCATGAGCCGCCGCCTCGCCGTCCTGACCGTTCTTGGAGTTCTATCGATGTCCGCCCCCGCCGCGCTCGCCGCCGACGCCCTCGAGTACGGGCGCAACGTCACCCTGGCGGAAGCCAAGACGGCCGCCAGCGCCGCCGAGGCCGAGGCGCTGAAGAACGGCTGGGCGGCCGTCATCACCGTGGTCGAGCCCAACGGCCAGACCGTGCTGTCGTGGAAGATGGACGGCGCGTCCTACGCCGCCCCGGGCGTCGCGCGCCGCAAGGCCGAGACCGCCGCCGGCTTCAAGCGCCCGACCAAGGCGTTCCAGGACGCGGTCAAGGCCGGCAACCTCAACGCCATCTCCAACGGCGCCCTGGCCATCGAGGGCGGCGAACTGCTGGTCGCCGGCGGCAAGATCGTCGGAGCGATCGGCGTCTCGGGCGCCACGCCGGAGCAGGACGGGATCATCGCCCGCGCCGGCGCGGCGGCGGTGAAGTAGGCCTCAGCCCTCTCCGCCCCCAAACTCCTTGGCGAACATCGCCACATAGCCGTCGAGCCGCTCGGACGCCTCGGGCGCGACCAGACGGGTGACCTCGGCCGAGAAGGTGACCGGCGCCGAGCCGGCGGCGGTGACGACCTTGCCGTCGACCACCGCGCGCGGGGTTTCGACATAGCCCTCGGCGCCCGCGTAGCCCGGCGCCTGCTCGGCCAGCCAGTCCTTGCCGTTCGAGGTATGGACCTTGCCCGCCAGCAGGCCAGCCTTGGCCAGGGCGATGGTCGCGCCGCAGATGCCGGCGACGATCTTGCCGTCGGCGTGGACCTGCTTGAGCAGGGCGAACAGGGTCTCGTTCTCGTAGCCCTGCCAAGCGTCCGAGCCGATCAGCAGAAAGACGTCGGCGTCGGACAGCACCGGATCGTCGAAACCGTAGTCGGCGGCGGCGAGGATGCCGCCAATCGAGGTCTCCGGATCGCCGGTCGGGGTGGCGATCTCGATCTGGACTTTGAAGTACTCGCGCAGGGAGGCCAGCACGGGACCGGCTTCCCAGTCGGCCCAGCCGGGCTGGAGAAAGGCGACGGCGACGGTCATCAGCGCAGCTTCACGGCGGTGCCGGCGGCGGTGACCATCAGCATGCCGTTGTCGGCGCCGAGGGCCTCGTAGTCGAGATCGACGCCCACCACGGCGTCGGCGCCCAGGCGGCGGGCCTCGTCGATCATCTCCTGCAGGGCGATGTCGCGCGCCTCGCGCAGGGCCTTCTCGTAACCGCCGGCGCGGCCGCCGATGATGTTGGTGATGCCGGCGAACAGGTCGCGGAAGATGTGCGCGCCGATGATCGCCTCGCCGGAGACGACGCCCAGGGTGGCCACCGTCTCGCGCTCGGCGACGTACGGAGTGGTCGAGGTGATCATGCGTTTCCGTCCCTTGATGCCGCGCGCCCTACCGGCGAGCCGCTCGAAACCCTAGATTGGCATGCATGACCCAAGCCGCCACCCTGTCTTCCACAGGTTTCGACCTGACCCCGCCCACCGAGCCCGAGCGCGAGCGCCTGGAGGGCGACCTCACCGCCGAGGAGGCGCGCGTCCTGCTGCACCACGGCACCGAAGCCCCGTTCTGCGGCGGCCTGCTCGGCGAGAAGAACCCCGGCGTCTATGGCTGCCGGCTGTGCGGCCTACCGCTGTTCAAGCACGAGACCAAGTTCGAGAGCGGCACCGGCTGGCCCAGCTTCTACGCGCCGTACGACGAGGAGCACGTCAAGGCCGTGCGCGACACCTCCTACGGCATGGTCCGCATCGAGACGCGCTGCGCCCGCTGCGACAGCCACCAGGGCCACGTCTTCCCCGACGGTCCGGCCCCGACGCGGCTACGCTACTGCATCAATTCGGTGTCGCTGCAATTCGTGGCGAGCGGCGAGCCCCTGCCCGACCCGCTGCATCGCGGTGATCGGCTACCCTAACCATGGCGAAGCTTCCGTAACGGAAGTTCGACCGTCGGTGGAAAAAATGGGTTGTCGCACACAACTATAAAGAGCACATTCGCGCTCGACGCCGATGGATCGGCGACTCGCTCGGGCGACGTCCCCTAGACGACCGCCCGAACCGCCCGCGCTTAGCCTCCGGCAGGGTTTGGCGCTCCATGGCGGACGCGTCGGGAGAAGGCCCCTTCCCCCCAACCTTCTTCCGACGCGAACCCCTAGTCCCCCGGCGCGACGGTGGAGCCGTAGGCGACATAACCGCGCTCGACCATCCGGCGCAGGGCCTCGTAGGCGGCCGACAGTTCGTCATAGGCCGTGCGCAGGGCGGCCAGCCTCTCGACTTCCGCCGGTTCGGGCGGACGGCCCGACTGGCTGATCGCCAGGGCCGCCGCCGCCCACCGCGCCCGGGACTGGGCCGTACTCACGGCCAGCTTCTGGAAATGCCCGGCGTCGAGCCGTCCCAGGGTCTGGGCCATGATCTCGCGGTTGGAGACGAAGGCGGTGTAGTCGATCTGCTCCAGGTGGCCGCGCAGCCTGCGCTGCTCCTGCGGATCGATGTCCTGCGGCTCGAAGTGATCGCTGAATCGCCGCGTGCTGGAGGTGACGGTAGACGACATGACGGCCTCCCTGACCGCTCGTACTGGCCAGGAGTCTGCGCCCTCGCCCTTAAGCGGTCGTTACTCGTCAATCGGGCGTGAACAGGCCCTGCAACCCGACGATCATGGCGATGATCCCGAACACCGCCAGGACGAGGCCCGCGCCCTGCGAGCCGCTGGCCGGCAGGTCGCCGCTCGCGCCCAGGCGCCGGGCCACAGCCCCGGCCCACAGCCGATCCCACAGCAGCAGGACGCCGACCGCCAGGTCGACGATCTCGAAGTGGAAGACGTGCGGCCCCGAAACCAGGTGGACGATCAGGAAGTAGCCGCCGCAGACCAGGGCCGCGATCCCGACGATCCAGCCGAACGGCGCCAGTCTGCCCGCGAACCGCGCGAGGTCGTCGCCCGCGCGCGGCAACAGCGCCAGGAGACCGATCGCCAGCAGAAAGCCACCGAGCAGGTTGCAGAGGTCCAGGAGGAGTTCGAGCATGGGCATGGAATGCGAAGGGCGCTTGGGCCGTTCCAACTCCCCGAAAAGGAGAATGGCGATCACCACAACCGCAAGACTTGCAATCTTACGATTGTAGAATAGCTTTCGAACTTCACCGGAGGCCCGTCATGCGTTTCGTCGTCGCGTTCACCGCCCTGCTGCTCGCCGCCGCACCCGTCGCCAACGGTGCTCTCGCCGCGCCGACCGCCGCCGAAGCCCGCGCCGACAAGGATCGCCAGATCGTCCAGAAGGCCATGGGGTCGGATCTGAAGAAGATCCAGGCCATGATCCCCGCGCTGGAGGACGTGGCGTCGCGCACGCCCGACGCCTACCCCCTGATCGAACGGAAGGGCGACCGCGTCATCGTCCGCGCGTCCAATCTGGACCAAGGCCTGATCCCCGCCCTGATCGCCGGCGCGACGGGCAAGGACGCCAATCCCAGCGGATCGACGCGGGTCGACATCGAGTACAACACCTACGGCCAGGCGATCTTCCTGCTGGGCTCGGCCGCCGTCGAGGCCCGCGACATGAGGAAGGCCACGTTCTGGCTGGACAAGGGCCTGGCCCTGCAGCCCGACAACCTGATGCTCGTCACCGAGAAGGGCATGGTGCTGACGCTCCAGAAGCGGCACGCCGAAGCCCTGGCGCTCTACGAAGCGACCTTCGAAAACGCCAGCGGCATGCTGCTCGGCGACCAGCAGGGCAAGGCGCGCCTGCTGCGGGCCAAGGGCTTCACGCTGATCGAGCTCAATCGCCTGGACGAGGCCGAAGCCGCCTACAAGGCTTCGCGGGAGATCGAGCCCGACCACGGCGGCGCCAAGCACGAACTGGCCTACATCGCCCAGCTGCGCGCCGGCGCCGAGCAACGCGGCATGGAGCTGGTCAACGGCGAGGAGTCCAAGGCCCTCAAATAGGCCTCAGCGCTCCACGATCGCCTCGAAGCCGCCGAAGATCATGCGTTTGCCGTCGAACGGCATGTTCTCCATGTACGGCTTGAGCCGCTCGTCGGCCATGACCTGGGCCATCACCTCGTCGCGCTTGGCCTTGCTCTCGTAGGTGATCCACGAAAAGACCGTCACCTCGTCGTCCTTCAACTGGACGGCGCGAGGGAACGAGGTCAGCTCGCCATAGGGCACGTCGTCGGCGATCGCCTCGACGTAGGACAGCGCGCCAAGCTCCATCCATATCGAGCCCGCCAGAGTCGCCATCTCCTTGTAGGCCTCGACATTGGCCTTCGGCACGGCGACCACGAAACCATCGACATAGGTCATGGGGTATCCTCCCTGGATGTTGTCGTTCCCCCAGGACGATCGAACGCCCGGAAGGCCGACAACGGCGAGGAAAAAGTTCAGCGGGCGCGGATCATTTCCAGGAGACGGGCCAGCGCCTTGGCGTGGCCATCGCCCGGATCGTCGGGCGGATAGACGGTCAGCGGGACCTGCGGGGCGATCCCCACGCCCTCGACCACCCGGCCCTCGGGGTCGCGATGAATCTCGGCCGGCAGGGCGAAGCGCCAGCCGTTCAGGAGCGGCATGGGAACCTGGTCCGACAGCGCCCCCCGCGTGGTTTCCCCGACCTGGCGCACGTTGGGCAGGCCGCGCATCATCAGGGTGAAGGTCTCGCCGGCGCTGACGGTGATGCGGCTGGTCAGCAGCCAGACCGGCCCGAGATAACGCGGCCGGTCCGACGGCTCGACGACCAGGTCCTGCGACGGCCCGACCACGCCGGTCGGGATTTTGGAGCCGACGACGACGCGCCCGGCCGCGAACCGCGCCGCGATCCGCCGGCTGATGGTGTCGTAGCCCCCGCGATTGTTGGAGACGTCGACGATCACGGCCGAGGCGCCGGCGAAGGCTGTCATGGCCTCGTCCAGGACCGCGTCTAGCGCAACGGTGTCGTCATCGCCGGCCGCGGGGTCGAACCCGCCCATGCTGACGATCGCCAGATAGCCGACATCGCCGTCGCGTCCCCAGAAGATCCGACCGTTGGCGACCTGACGGGCGTGGAACGGCGCGGCCAGCACGCTGTCGCGCCAGGCCTTGCGCCACCCCGCCTCGCCGCCGGGCCTTCCCTGCGCGTTCAGCAGCACGGGAGCCTCGCCAAACCGGCGCGATCGCGGCTCGCCGGCGATGACGCCGTCGAGCTGGACATGCGGGTCCGAGATTCCGCGCAGCAGGACGCCCAGCGCCTTCCACAGGGGCGCCTCGTCCGGCGCCGGCCTCAGCGCCGTGAAGGCCTCGCGTCGGCGGGCGGTCCAGTCGAAGCCGCGCTCGGCCGACAGGGGATAGTAGGCCGCGAAGGCGTCGGCGACGGCGGCCAAGGTCCGCTGCGGCGTCCAGGGTCGCGCGTCCGCACAAGCCTTGGGCAAGGCCTTCAGCCGATCGAAGCCATAGACCGTGCCATCCGCCTCGCCGGCGATCTCGACCGTGTCCTTCCCGGCCGGCCGCCACAGTTTCAGCACGCCGTCGGGATCGGCTTCCGGCCGGGGGTCACGCCAGCAGTCAGCCCCGGCGACATGGTAGAGGCTCGGTCCCTTGACGTCGAACCGCACGATCCAGCCGTAACCCCGCGACCGCCAGACGCCTTGCAGCGCGGGCGCGACGACGCCGTTCTCGACGACCGGCCGCGCTGCCTCGGCCGCCAGGGACGGCGCGCCGACGGACAGTCCCGCGATCAGGGCGGCACAGGCTAGGGCTTTCATGAAAGCTCGGTCAGGGCTGAACAGCCGCACGGCGCGCCTTCCAGGCGGCCTTCCCGGAGGCCTCTTCGACGCGCCTGATATCGGATCGCTGGCTCATGACGGATGCGAGGCTAGCAACTGCCGGCCTTCTTCGCCACAGAGCCGGCTCCGCCACGCGAAAAGGCCCGGCTCTGCGAACCGGGCCCATCGATATTCCACGGCAGGCGGCGTTCACGGCCGCGCGCGGATCAGCCCAGCGCGGCCAGGACGGCCTTCTGCTTGGCCGCGTCCAGGTGCGGGACCAGGGCCTTGACGATGTCGATCGTGGCCTTGTTGACCACCCGAACGTCGGGCGCGGGGTCGCCGCCGTGGATCTTGAGCCAGAGTTCGATGATCCAATGCGGATCGTTGGCATGCGCGAGGACGATGGGGCGGAGCGCCATGACGGTAACCTCATGAGTTGCAACGCCACAACGATACACCCATGAGGGCAATTTTTAAGCGTGCGCGGCGGGTCTTCACCGGAGCGTGAAGACCCGCCGCGCGCCGCCTCACTCGGCCTTCAGATAGATCTCCGAGCCCTGTTCTTTGAACTTCTCGCTCATCTGCGCCATCCCGAGGTCAGCGGCGTTCGGCGCCTGGGCGGCGGCGAAGTCGCGGACTTCCTGGCTGATCTTCATCGAACAAAACTTCGGACCGCACATCGAGCAGAAGTGCGCGGTCTTGTGCGCCTCCTTGGGCAGGGTCTCGTCGTGGAAGGCCCGGGCGGTCTCGGGATCGAGGCCGAGGTTGAACTGGTCCTCCCAGCGGAACTCGAACCGCGCCCGGCTGATGGCGTCGTCCCACATGGCCGCGCCGGGATGGCCCTTGGCGAGGTCGGCGGCGTGGGCCGCCAACTTGTAGGTGATGACGCCGGTCTTGACGTCGTTGCGGTCGGGCAGGCCCAGGTGCTCCTTGGGCGTGACGTAGCAGAGCATGGCCGTGCCGAACCAGCCGATCATCGCCGCCCCGATCGCCGAGGTGATGTGGTCGTAGCCAGGGGCGATGTCGGTGGTCAACGGACCGAGGGTGTAGAAGGGGGCCTCGTGGCAGTGCTTCAGCTGCTCGTCCATGTTGGCCTTGATCTTGTGCATGGCCACGTGGCCAGGCCCCTCGATCATCACCTGCACGCCATGCTTCCAGGCGACCTTGGTCAGCTCGCCCAGGGTGCGCAGTTCCGAGAACTGGGCCTCGTCATTGGCGTCGGCGGTCGAGCCCGGACGCAGGCCGTCGCCCAGCGAGAACGACACGTCGTAGGCGCGCATGATCTCGCAGATCTCTTCGAAGCGCTCGTAGAGGAAGTTCTCCTTGTGGTGGGCTAGGCACCACTTGGCCATGATCGAGCCGCCGCGGCTGACGATGCCGGTGACACGCTTGGCGGTCATCGGCACGAACGGAAGACGCACACCGGCGTGGATCGTGAAGTAGTCGACGCCCTGCTCGGCCTGCTCGATCAGGGTGTCGCGGAAGACTTCCCAGTTCAGGTCCTCGGCCACGCCGCCGACCTTCTCCAGCGCCTGGTAGATCGGCACGGTGCCGATGGGCACGGCGCTGTTGCGGATGATCCAGTCGCGGATGTTGTGGATGTTGCGGCCGGTCGACAGGTCCATGACCGTGTCAGCGCCCCAGCGGGTGGCCCAGACCATCTTGTCGACCTCGTCGGCGACGGTGCCGAGCACGGCCGAGTTGCCGATGTTGGCGTTGATCTTGACCAGGAAGTTGCGGCCGATGGCCATCGGCTCCAGTTCGCCGTGGTTGATGTTGGCCGGGATGATGGCGCGGCCGCGGGCCACTTCCTGGCGCACGAACTCCGGCGTCACGAAGTCGGGGACGCTGGCCCCGAAGTCCTCGCCATCGCGCACGCAGGGCGCCGACTGCTCGCGGCGCAGGTTCTCGCGGATGGCGACGTATTCCATCTCGGCGGTGATGATCCCGGCCCGGGCGTATTCCAGTTGGGTGACCAGCTTGCCGGTCGTTCCGCGATACACCTTGCGGCCGCTGTCGGGGAACTGCGGAGCCAGGTGCTTGCCCTGGGCGAAGCCGTTGTCCTCGGGCTTCACCTCGCGCGGGTTGCTGACGACCTCGACGTCGCCGCGGGCGACGACCCAGGCTTCGCGGGCCCGTTCCAGGCCCTTCTCGATATCGATCTTGGCGGTCGGGTCGGTGTAGGGGCCGGACGGGTCGTAGATCGTCACCGGCGGCTCGTTGGCCGACGGGTGGACGGCCACCTCGCGGAACGGCACGCGGATGTCGGGAAACAGCTCGCCGGCCTGATGGACCTTGCGCGACCCGGGAATGGGTCCGGTGGCGACGTCGCTTGTCGCCGGAATGATGGGGGTTTGGGCGTTCATGTTGCGGGCTCCTCAAGCATTGAAGAGACCCGGACGTGTCGAGCTAAGTCGGTTGTACGGCCTGGACTGTACGCCTCCGGACCGCGTTCCCTCCCTTCGCCGGCATGACCCGGATCAGGTTCGACGGGTCAGGGCTCAAGCCCAATCTCAGCCGCGACAGCGACCCCCCGGTGAACAGGGCGGACACTAGGGTGATTGACGCGTGGGTCAAGGGCGCAAGAACGCCGTTTCGTCAACGCATTTACAGGTTGCACGATCAGGCGGATACATCTCAGGCGACACAACGCCGTGGCGAGGGGAGCCGACATGGGCGAGCGTTTCGATCTTCTGGCTTTCTTCGCGCGGTCCAAGATGCCGCTGGGCCTGCCGCTGCTGGCCGCGGCCGCGGTTCCGGCGGCGATCATCGGCCTTCTGCTGTTCTATCTGCCGGACCTGCCGCTGGACCTGGCCTTCTTCGGCGGCTGGCTGGCGCTGCTGTCGCTGGCGGCGCTGGTCTGGGCGACGATCTTCTGGGGACTGGCCGTCGCCGTGACCCCGCAGCAGCAGGCGCTGACCAGCGCCTCGGTTGTGGCCGTGGCCATGTCGCTGGCCATAGCCTCGGTCGCCTCGCCGCCGGCGATCGGCTCGCTGGCCCAGAAGACCGGTCGGGTGGTCGAAGCGGCCCTGGCCTGGACGCCGGCCCTGGTCTCCCAGGCGGTCAGCGGCATCGACCCCTGCTCGGGCGACGCCCTGACCAAGCCCGAGCAGCGTCGACAGGCGGTGCTGAAGGGCCGGATCACCGGCGTGCTGCACGGCTTCATCAGCCGTGGCGACCGGGCCTGCACGCCGGCCGACCTGATCCCCGCCGGCCTGTCGGCGACGAGCGCGACGGCGGTGACCGGCGGGGCCTGGATCTGGTTCCTGATCGTGTTCGGCCTCTGCCTCGTCCTGGCCCGCGCCTTGGCCGAGGCGCGGCTGCAATGGTACCCGGGCGACGGCTCGCGCGAGCCGATCATCGCCTATCCGAAGTGGATCGCCGCCGTCGTCTACACGGCCATCCTCATCCCGGCCTCGTATCTGGCCATCGGCTCGCTGCTGCTGCTGACCCAGGAGACCACGGCGGTCGACCAGGCCGAGTTGAACCGACGGCTCGACGAGGTCGAGGCCAAGGCGATGTCGAACCAGAGCATGGAGCCGCTGACGGTGAACACCGGCCTCCTGCTGGGCCAGGCCGTCAACGCCGCCAACGCCGTGCCGCCCTCCCCGCCCGCAGCGACCGTGCGAGGGCCGGAGGTGGGCGGAGAACCCGCGCCGGTCGCCGCCGGTGTGACTGCCGCCCTGCCCGTCACGCCGGCGGTGGACCAGGCCGAGCAGCTGCGGATCATCGTTCAGGGCGTGAACGACTATCAGAAGCTCAGCCAGCGCTTCGAGCAGTACCGGGTGTCGCGCAAGCTGGAGATCGTCGCCGCCTACAACGAGGCGGTCGGCCGGTTCCCGCCCAGCCAGCTGCCCGGCTATGTCGACATCCTGGTCGAGCGTTATCGCGAGCAGGTGGTCTCCCGCCGCCTGCAGCTGCGCCAGTGCCTGGGAGCGCTGGCCGGCGTGCAGACCGTGTCGATCGTCGATCGCCGGATGAACCTGCGCAATCTGGCCGCCGCCGCGCCCTATACCGAGGAGATCAAGAAGACCTGCAAGGCGCCGAACGAGACGACGCTGCAGACGACTTCCGACGAGGTGGAGGCCGATCGCAACCTGCGGCTGGGCAACCTGATCGAGCGGGTGCTGTACCGCTGGCTGATCGGGGTGCCGGCCTCGACCCTGCTGATCCTGGGCCTGATCGGCTTTGGCCTGTTCGGCGCGGCGATCCGCATGCTGGGCCGACCCGATCGGCCCGAAGCCGCCAATGAGCCCGACCAGCCGGTCGACGCCGCCGCCCGCGCCCGGATCGAGGACCTGTTCGCCCGCAGCGAAGTCCTGACCCAGACCCCGCCGCCGGCCGACGACGACGTCTCGCCCCCGGCCGAACGCCAGCGCCAAATCCGCCGGCAGGAGATCCTGGCCCTGAAGGCCCTGGCGCTGCGGATCAACGCAGCTTCCCGCAGCGACCACGCCGGCAGCAACAACATCGTCTATTTCCGCGCCAACTACGTCGTCGACGACGACGGGCTGGTGCGGGTGGGCGAGCGCGTGGCGGTCAGCGGGGCTCCGGCCCGGGTGCTGGTCCACGGCATGGGCGCGGCCTTCACGATCTTCCTGCTCAGCGAGTGCGGCGCGCGGCTGTTCAACGAGGGCGGCCAGACCAACCCGATCGGCATGCTGGCCATGGGCTTCATCGGCGCGGTGTTCGCCGAGGACATCTGGAAGCGGGCCCGCGAGGTGCTGGGCGACAACCTCAAGCGCAAGCCCGAGCCGAAGTCGCCGCCCGAGCCCGCGCCCCAGTCCGTGCCCCAGCCGGCCGCCGTGCCGGCCGAATAGGCCTAGAGCGCGCTCGCCGAGAAGGTGTCGCAGGCGGCCGGCTTGCCCGCGTCATAGCCCTTGCCGAACCAGCGCATGCGCTGGGCGCTGGTGCCGTGGGTGAAGCTGTCGGGCATGACGCGTCCTTGGGCCTTCTCCTGGATGGCGTCGTCGCCGACCGAGGCCGCGGCCCCCAGGCCGTCCTCGATGTCGGCGCGGGTGATCTGGATGTTGGAGACCTCCGGCGCGTGGCGGGCCCAGACGCCGGCGTAGCAGTCGGCCTGCAGCTCCAGCCGCACCGAGCCGCTCTGCGCGCCCTGCCGGCCCAGGCGGTCGGCCTGGCGGTTGGCGCCCAGCTGGTTCTGGATGTGGTGGCCGATCTCGTGGCTGATCACATAGGCGCGGGCGAACTCGCCCTTGGCCCCGAACTTGGTCTCCAGCTCGTTCCAGAAGCTGAGGTCGAGATAGACCTTGCGGTCGGCCGGGCAATAGAACGGCCCCATCGCCGCCTGGCCCGCGCCGCAGCCGGTGCCGGTCGAGGCGTCGTACAACACCACGGCCGCCGGCGGGACGTACTTGCCGCCCGAGCGGGCGAAGATCGGCCCCCAGACGTCGGCGTTCGAGGTCTCGATGACGTCGACGAAGCGACCGCCCTCGTCTTGCACCGAGCCGCGCTGGCCTTCCTGCTGGGCGGCAGGCTGCTGCACGCCGTTGACGACGCTGAGCGTGGTCTCTGGACTGATGCCGAACACCAGAAAGCCGACCACGGCCAAGGCCACCGCGCCGATGCCGCCGCCCGCGATGCCGACCGGACCAAGGCCCCGACGATCCTCGATGTTGCCGGAGCGCCGGCCGCCTCCCCATTCCATGCGCGCAAGGCTCCCTTTCAGCGTTCCGAAGCGGGCTTGACGGCCCGGATGGCGGCATTGCTCCGCGCCAGGCGGGCGTCGGTCAAGCGGTCGAGTTCGTCGAGGCGCAGCGACAGGGCCGCCGCCGGATCGCCGCGCTCGGGCAGGACCTGGGGCGGCGCGGGCCGGAGGGATCCCGGAGCAGCCGGCGGCTGGGTCGTGCGCAAGGTCGCGGCCGCATCAGCGCGATCGCGGGCCGCCTGGGTGCGGCGGGCGGCGGCCAACTGGTCCTGGCGCAGGCTGTCGGCCTCCATCCGGGCGGCCTGCCGCTCGCGCAGCAGGCCCGGATCGACCTGAGCAGCGGCCCCCGCCGCCCAGGCGAGCGCCGAACCGGCCGCTCCCGCCGCCAGGAGGATCCTTCCAGACCTTCGCCTCATGCCGTCTCCGTCGCTGTCGTCATCGGCTCTCGACGGTGAAACGCGCCAACTCGGCCTTCGGCGCCGCCCAGGTGGGATCGAGTTCGGCCGCGCGGCTGTAGTCGCGATAGGCAGCGGGCAGGTCGCCCATGTTCTCGTGCGCCAGGCCGCGATTGTAGAAGGCCCGCTCCGGATCCTTGACGCCCAGGGCCAGGCCCCGGTCGATCTCGGCCAGGCCGTCGGCGAAGCGTTCCTCGGCCACATAGGCCGCGCCGCGATTGACATAGGCCTCGCCCAGCGTCGGGTCGATGCGGCCGGCGGCGTCGAAGTCCTCGCGGGCCAGGACATAGGCCTTGCGGCGCAGCTGGATCACCCCGCGATTGACGAAGGTGCGAGCGCGGTCGCCGGCCTTCAGGCTCTCGACCTCGAGGGCCGTGGTGCACAGGCGCAGCGTCGGGTCGTCCGAACGGCCCTTGATGACGGCCTCGGAGCAGTCCTTGGCCATGCCCCCGCCGATGATCAGCACCGAGGCGCTCGCCCCGCCGACAGGGGCGATGAGGGCCAAGGCGGCGACACCCAAAATCCAGCCGCGAGCGCGCGGCCGAGACGAGATGGTCTTGGCTTCCATGCGTTTCTCCCAACGTTCACCCGGCCTTCCGGCAGGCCCGCGGGGATGGGAGAACCCAAGCCGCGGACGCGCGGGGACGGGCTTTTCGAGCCGGGCGACGTCGAGGCCGGCCGGCGAGCGCCAGCATAGCACCGCCAGCTTCCGAAGACCCGCCAAAACGCCGTGAAACGCTTTGCCAGCCCGCGCGGCGCGGCCTATCTCCAAGCGTCCGGATAGGAGTTTCGCATGCATCTGGCCCGCTTTCCCCGCGCCCGCTTCGCCCACCTGCCGACGCCGCTGGAGCCGCTGCCGCGGCTGGGGGCGGAGCTGGGGATCGATCTCTGGGTCAAGCGCGACGACTGCACCGGCCTGGCCGGCGGCGGCAACAAGACCCGCAAGCTGGAGTTCCTGCTCGGCGAGGCCCTGGCGCTCGGCGCCGACACCCTGGTGACGCAGGGCGCCGTGCAGTCCAACCACGTGCGCCAGACCATTGCGGCCGGCGCCCGCTACGGCCTTGCGGCCGAGGTCATCCTCGAGGAGCGGACGGGATCGAAGGCCAGCGATTACATCGGCAACGGCAATGTGCTGCTCGATCGGCTGATGGGCGCTTCGATCCGCTTCGTGCCGGGCGGAACCGACATGAACGAGGAGCTGGAGGCGACCGCCGAGCTCGTCCGCCGGCGCGGCGGCAAGCCCTATGTGGTCCCCGGCGGCGGCTCGAACACGGTCGGGGCCCTGGGCTATGTCGACTGCGCCCGCGAGCTGGTGGTGCAGGCCGACGGCCTTGATCTGAAGATCGACCGGCTGGTCACCGCCACCGGCAGCGCCGGCACCCATGCGGGCCTGGTCGCGGGCTTCGCGGCTTTGTCGGTCGATATCCCGATCCTCGGCTTCGGCGTGCGCGCGCCGAAAGCCAAGCAGGAGGAGAACGTCTTCAACCTGGCGGTCGCCACGGCGCAGACGATCGGCGCGGCGGGCCGGGTCCGGCGCGAGGCCGTGGTCGCCGACTGCGACTATGTCGGCGAGGGCTATGGCCTGGTCGACCAGGGGGTGGTCGACGCCCTGGCCCTGGCGGCGCGGACGGAAGGGCTGCTGCTGGACCCGGTCTATTCGGGAAAGGCCATGAAGGGGCTGATCGATCAAGCCCGCAAGGGCGCGTTCAAGAACCAGCGCGTGGTGTTCCTGCATACCGGCGGGGCGCAGGGCCTGTTCGGCTACCAGTCGGTGCTGGAGCCGGCGCTGGGCTAGGAGATCGCGATGAGCAAGGTCCTCGGCGTGCTGGGCGGCATGGGTCCGGCCGCCACCCTCGACTTCCTGGCCAAGCTGCAGGCGGCCACGCCCGTGGTCCGCGAGCAGGACCACATCCGGGTGCTGGTCGACATCAATCCCAAGGTTCCCGACCGCAACACCGACGGCGATGCGGCCGGGCCGGTGCTGGCGGCCATGGCGACGGGGCTGCGCGAGGCCGGAGCCGAAGTCCTGGCCATCGCCTGCAACACCGCCCACGCCTTCGCCGAACAGGTGAAGGCCAGCGGCCTGCCGCTGATCGACCTGCCGGAGACGGCGGTCGAGGCGGCGCGGGTGCACGGCGCGACGCGGATCGGCGTGCTGGGCACCGGCTCGGCCCTGGCCATCTATCGCGACCGCCTCTCGCACCTGGGGCTGGAGGCGGTGAGCCTGGGCGACCACGAGCAGGTCGAGTTCATGGCCCTGCTCTATCGGATAAAGCGCGGCGACCTCTCGGACGCCTCGCGCCAGACCATGGCGGCCCTGGCCCACCGGCTGGTCGGGCTGGGCGCCCAGGCCGTGGTGGCCGGCTGCACCGAGGTTCCGCTGGTGATGGGGCAGGACGATCTGACCGTGCCTTTCGTGGACGCGACGCAGGCGTTGGCGCAGCGGTGCGTGGCGGTGTGCGTCTGATCCTTCTCCCCTTGCGGGAGAAGGTGGCCTGCGAAGCAGGTCGGATGAGGGGTTTCTCAGATGGGATACGCTCCGCCCAGCCTGGCCGCCGCACGCGGCGTTGAGTTCTGAGAGACCCCTCACCCGACCTCCTTCGGAGGCCACCCTCTCCCGCAAGGGGAGAGGGGCATGGGCTCGCGATCTCCCGTGCCGATCCACGAAAGCTGATGGGGAGGCGCGGAGCGGCCGGGCGGAGCCCGGAGACCGTGATGTGGTTTAGCGTTTCGGCTTCGTCAGACCGCTCCGCCACATCGTAGGCTCGAAGGACCGGGGGCGCG
>NZ_JBYCZS010000039.1:0-38996 GCF_057586355.1 Caulobacter sp. SRI_008 | reverse complement strand
CGGCCGCATCGGCGACGACGTCACCACCGAAGGCGACCGCTCGACGGCGGTCATCGTCCAGAGCGTCGGCGGCGGCGGCGGCAGCGGCGGCTTCAACGTCAACGGCTCGATCGGCGGCGGTGGAACCGTCGGCGTGGGCGTCGCCGTGGGCGTCGGCGGCTCGGGCGGCGGCGGCGGGAACGCCGGCGCGGCGACCGGCACGGTGGTCGGCGACATCTGGACCAAGGGCGAGCAGTCCGGCGGCCTGCTGGTGCAGAGCGTCGGCGGCGGCGGCGGTTCGGGCGGTTTCAACGTCTCCGGCTCGGTGGGCGTGGCCCAGACCGTGGGCGCAGGCGTCTCGGTCGGGATCGGTGGCGCGGGCGGCGGCGGCGGCGACGGCGGCGTGGTCGTGGCGACCATGACCGGCGACGTCCTGACCGAGAAGGCGGACTCCGACGGCGTCGTGGCCCAAAGCATCGGCGGCGGCGGCGGCAGCGGCGGCTTCAACGTCTCCGGCTCGATCGGCGGCGCAGGCTCGGTGGCCGGGGCGGTCAGCGTCGGCATCGGCGGGGCCGGCGGCGACGGCGGCGATGCGGGCAAGGTGACCCTCGACGTCACCGGCGCGACTGGCACGAAAGGCGCGCGCAGCGACGCGATCATCGCCCAGAGCGTGGGCGGCGGCGGCGGTTCGGGCGGCCTGTCGATCGGCGCGGGCATCGCGCTGTCGGGTAACGGCGCGGGCACGATCAGCGTGGCCGTCGGCGGCGCGGGCGGCGGCGGCGGCGGCGGCGGCGTGGTCGAACTGCGCGTCAACGAAGGCGTGGCCGATCCGCTGGGCGACCTGATCGCGGCGGTGACCGAAGGCGAGGGCGCCCGCGCCATCGTCGCCCAGAGCGTGGGCGGCGGCGGCGGCAGCGGCGGCTTCTCGATCGCCGGCGGCCTGTCGACCGCCAAGAGCGGCGCGGGCAATATCGGCGTCGGCATCGGCGGCGGCGGCGGCGACGGCGGGAACGCCTCGTCGGTGCTGGGCAAGGTCACCGGCGACGTCGGCACCAAGGGCGCCGACGCCTCGGCCGTGCTGGTCCAGAGCGTGGGCGGCGGCGGCGGTTCGGGCGGCTTCAACGTCACCGGCGGCATCTCGGCCTCCAAGAGCGTGGCCGGCAACATCCTGGTCGGCGTGGGCGGCTATGGCGGCGCGGGCGGGAACGCCGGCGACGTCACCGGCGGCGTCACGGGCGACATCGTGACCGAAGGCGACCGCGCCTTCGGGGTCAGCTATCAGAGCCTGGGCGGCGGCGGCGGCTCGGGCGGCTTCAACATCACCGGCGGGATCAGCCTGGCCGCCAGCGGCGGCGGCACGGGCACGCTGGGCGTCGGGGTCGGCGGCTTCGGCGGCGACGGCGGCGACGCCGGCCTCGTGAACGCGACCCTCATCGGCGACATCAGCACCAAGGGCGCCGACGCCCACGGCGCGCTGCTGCAAAGCGTCGGCGGTTCGGGCGGCTCGGGCGGTTTCAACATCACCGGCACGGTCAGCGCTTCGGCCGGGACCAACGGCGCGATCGGCTTTGGCCTCGGCGGCTTCGGCGGCGGCGGCGGCAACGCCAGCACGGTCGACGGCGTTCTGACCGGCGACGTCACCACGGTCGGCGACAATTCCTTCGGCGCCATGCTGCAGAGCCTGGGCGGCGGCGGCGGCAACGGCGGCATGAACGTCACCGGCTCGGTCGCTCTGTCGGCCAGCAGCAACGCTGCGGTCTCCATCGGTCTGGGCGTCGGCGGCTTCGGCGGCGGCGGCGGCGACGCCAAGGCGGTCACTGGTGCGGTCACCGGCCGCTACCAGACCTCGGGCGACGAGGCCGACGGGGTCGTGGCCCAGTCGATCGGCGGCGGCGGCGGCTCGGGTGGGCTCAACGTCTCGGCCTCGGTCGCGGTCAGCGCCGGCACGGCCGGCACCGGTTCGGTCGGCATCGGCGGCTTCGGCGGTTCGGGCGGCGATTCCGGCGCGGTGAGCCTGATCCGCGTCGGCGACACCATCACCGACGGCGCCAATTCCGACGGCGTCATCGCCCAGAGCATCGCCGGCGGCGGCGGCCAGGGCGGGATCAACGTCTCCGGCGGCCTGTCGGCCACCACCAAGGGCACGGCCGGCAGCTTCGGTTTCGGCCTGGGCGGCTTCGGCGGCGACGGTGGCGACGCCGGCGACGTCACGGCCAGTGTCACGGGCAACGTCTGGGCCCAGGGCCTGGAATCCGACATCACCACGCCCGAACTGACGATCGAGATCCCGCTGTTTGGGCTGGAATTCACCATTCCCGCCGACCGTACGCGCCTCAACGGCTCCAACGGCGTCGTGGCCCAGAGCGTGGGCGGCGGCGGCGGTTCGGGCGGCCTCAACGTCACCGGCCAGCTGTCTCTGACCACCCCGGGCGGCTCCTCGGCCAGCCGGGCGATCTCGCTGGGCGTCGGCGGCTTCGGCGGCGCGGGCGGCGACGCCGGCAAGGTTGATCTGACCATCGCCGGTCCGAGCGCCGACTACGTGCAGGTCACCGCCGTGGGCGACGACCGCTACGCCGCGGTGGCCCAGTCGATCGGCGGCGGCGGCGGCGCGGGGGCGATCAACGTCTCCGGCGGTGTCGCGCTCGACGGCCAGCTGACCGTCGGGATCGGCGGCTTCGGCGGCGACGGCGGCCTGGGCAAGGACGTCACGGCCGACGTCACCGCCAACCTGTTCGCGGCCGGCGACCGCTCGCGCGGCCTGATGGTCCAGTCGATCGGCGGCGGCGGCGGCGCGGGCGGTATCAACATTTCCGGCGGGATCAGCGCGAACACCTCGGGCTCGGAGCCCTCGGTGGTGTTCGGCCTGGGCGGTTCGGGCGGCGCCGGCAACGCCAGCGGCGACGTCACCGTCGCCCAGGACGGCCAGGTCTGGGTCGAGGGCGTCGACGCCATCGGCATCCTGGTGCAGAGCGTCGCCGGCGGCGGCGGCTCGGGCGGCCTCAACGTCGCGGCTGACGTCAATCTGGGCAAATCGACCTCGTCGTCGAACGGCTACTCGGTCGCGGTCGGCATCGGCGGCCAGGGCGGAACCGGCGCCGACGCGGGCGACGTCTCGCTGACCAGCGTCGGCGACGTCATCATCAACGCTCAGCTGAAGGCCAATCCGGCGGCCGGCGAGGATCGCCTGGAGGCCGTGACCTTCACCGGCGGCGCCAAGGGCGTGCTGGTGCAGTCGATCGGCGGCGGCGGCGGCGTGGGCGGCATCAGCGCCACCGGCGCCATCGCCCCGTTCGGCAACCCGATCGCGGTCGGGGTCGGCGGTTCGGGCGGTTCGGGCGGCAACGCCGGGGCGGTCACCGTCGTGCGCGGCTATGCCGACGACGGCTCGGCCGATCCGCACCTGATCCGCACCTTCGGCTACGATTCCGACGGCCTGATCGCCCAGAGCATCGGCGGCGGCGGCGGCACGGCGGGGATGAACTTCACCATCGCCGCCACCGTGGCCAACAAGGCCGAGAACCCGATCGCGGCGATCATCACCATCGGCGGCGACGGGGCCGGCGCGGGCTCGGGCGACACGGTCGACGTCAAGCACAACGGCAACATCGTCACCGACGGCGCCTACAGCGACGGCCTGATGGCCCAGTCGGTCGGCGGCGGTGGCGGCTCGGGCAATTTCAACATCGGTGCGGGCGTGCTCAAGGACGCCAACGCCCTGAACATGGCCATCGGCGGCGCCACCGGCGCGGCCGGCGACGGCGGCGACGTCACGGTCGACCAGGTCGGCACGATCGTTACCCTGGGCGACAGCTCCGTCGGTCTGCGCGCCCAGTCGATCGGTGGCGGCGGCGGCAACGCCGGCTTCGACCTGGCCATCGGCGCGCTGAACAAGAACTCGGTCGGCATCACCATCGGCCGCGTCGGCGGCACGGGCGGCACGGGCGGCGACGTCAAGGTCTCGACCGACGGCCTGATCGACACCACTGGCGCGGAATCCTCGGCGATCTTCGCCCAGAGCATCGGCGGCGGCGGCGGCTCCAGCGGCGCGGTCACCGTGGCGGCCAACGGCACGCGCGGCCAGGGCGACAACGCCGAGTCGTTCGCCGGCTCGCTCAGCATCGGGCTGGACGGCGGTCTCGGAGCCGAGGGCGGCGACGTCGAGGTCTCGACCAAGGGCGAACTGACCACCCGCGGCGACGATTCCCGCGGCGTCTTCGCCCAGAGCATCGGCGGCGGCGGCGGGGCCGGCGGCATCGCGGCCACCACCATCATCCGGGCGACCGGGGCGGTCGGCGTCGCGGTCGGCGGCGACGGCGGCGTCGGCGCGATCTCGGGTTCGGTCCTGGTCGAGAACGACGCGGCCATCCGCACCTCGGGCGACCGGTCGGACGGCGTCCTGGCCCAAGCCATCGGCGGCGGCGGCGGTCTCGGCGGCATGGCCCGCACCCTGCAGATCCAGGTCGGCGGCGCGCCGTCCGACACGACCACCCGCACGGCCACGGTCAGCGTCGGTGGCACGGGCGGCGAGGGCGCGGTCGGCGGCCTGGTCGAGGTCGACAACACCGGACTGATCTACACCAAGGGCGACGACTCCTTCGGCATCCGCGCCCAGTCGATCGGCGGCGGCGGCGGCATCGGCGGCGCGGTGATGAACGTCCGTGCCCAGGGCACCAACAGCAACGACTCCTTCGACCTCAACATCGGCGGCTCGGGCGGAACCGGCGGCGCCGGCGGCGTGGTTCAGGTGCTCAACGAGGGCCTGATCGTCACCGAAGGGCGCGGCGCGGCAGGGATCAGCGCCAACAGCATCGGCGGCGGCGGCGGCGACGGCGGCCTCGTGATCGACGTGGTCGGCGGCTACACCGGCGCCGACAAGCAGAGCCACCGCTACGTGCTCAACATCGGCGGTTCGGGCGGCGAGGGCGGCACGGGCGGCGACGTCACGGTGACCAACCGCGCCGTGGCTGGAATCGAGGATTCCGGCACGATCGCCACTTCCGGCGACCGCGCCTACGGCGTCTTCGCCCAGAGCCTGGGCGGCGGCGGCGGCAACGGCTCGACCATCCTGTCGCTGACGGCCCTGAAGAGCGCCGAGAACAGCGCCTCGGTCGGCCTCAACATCGGCGGGATCGGCGGCACGGGCAATTCGGCCGGCACGGTCAAGGTCGACAACGCCGGCCTGATCCAGACCACCGGCGCGGACGCGTACGGCGTGCTGGCCCAGTCGATCGGCGGCGGCGGCGGCAACGGCGGTCTCGTCATCGCGGCCAACCTGCTGATCGGGGCCACGGCCAATTCGCCGCTGGTCTCGCTGGGCGGTCTCGGCGGTGATGGCGGCGACGGCGGTTCGGTGACCGTCGACAACAGCGGTCGGATCCTGACCACCGGCGCGCGCGCCCACGGTATCGTCGCCCAGAGCATCGGCGGCGGCGGCGGCGACGCCCAGATGGCCTTCAGCCTGACCGGCGAGGCCAAGAGCCTGATCATCTCCAACGCCCTGGCGGCGGTCGTCGGCGCGGTCGGCGGCGGCTCGGGCGGGCAGGGCGGCGACGTCACCGTCAACCACTCGGGCGACATCACCGTGCTCGGCGACGGCGCCATGGCCATCAAGGCCGAGAGCATCAACGGCGGCGGCGGGACCCTGACCCTCGACTTCTCGGGGATCGTCGGCCTGCCGGGCCAGCCCTACCTCAAGCCCGACGGCTCCACCGGCCGCGTCGACCCGATGGTCGTCGCCAAGGCCGGGGCCGAGAACACCTCCGGCGCGGCCGGCGGCAAGGTCACCGTCAACTCGACCGGCACGTTCGGCGCGGCCGGCGACAACGGCGTCGGCTCCTTCGCCCAGTCGATCGGCGGCGGCGGCGGCACGATCGACCTCGATCTGCTGCTGGCGGCGCAGCTTGACGAGGTGAATGTCGACGCTCCGGTCGGCACTCAGGTCGAACTCGGCCTCGGCGGTTCGGGCGGCTCGAACGTCGGCGGCGGCGCGATCGACAGCACCCACACCGGCCAGATCCTCACCACCGGCGCCAATACGCCGGCCGTGCTGGTCCAGTCGATCGGCGGCGGCGGCGGCCGGGCCACGGGCGACGTCACGGTTCCCACCGGCGCCCTGCTGGGCCAGGTGACCCTGGCGCTCGGCGGCGAGAACCAGACCAACGCGGCCGGCGGCGACGTCAGCCGCACCCAGGGCGGGGCGGTCGTCACCACGGCGAACAACGCCTTCGGCGCCATCCTGCAGAGCGTGGGCGGCGGCGGCGGTTCGACCGGCTTCACCGTCCAGGGCGCGGGCGCCTCGGCCACGGCCAGCCTCGGCGCGACCGGCGGCTCGGGCTTGGGCGGCGGGTCGGTCGAAGCGGCCTTCACCGGCGGCGTCGCCACCGTGGGCGACCACGCCACCGGCCTGCTGGTCCAGTCGATCGGCGCGGGCGGCGGCGAGGTCCACCTCTCGGGCGTCTCCAGCCTGGGCGTCACCCTGGGCGGAACCAGCGGCGCGGCCGGCGACGGCGGCGACGTGGCCCTGGTCAACACCGGAACCGTCTACACGGCCGGCGCCGGCTCGCACGGCGTCTTCCTGCAATCGGTCGGCGGCGGCGGCGGCGCGGTGTTCGGCGGGCCCTCCAGCGCGACCGTGACCCTCAACGACGGCGGCGTCGGCGACGGCGGTGACATCGACTTCCACCAGACCGGCGACATCGTTGCCGAGGGCGCGGGCTCCTATGGCGTCGTGGCCCAGAGCCTGGGCGGCGGCGGCGGCTGGGTGGACGGCAAGTTCGCCGGTTCGGCCGGCGGCGCGGGCGAGGGCGGGGCGATCGACCTCGTCCTGGCCGGCCAGATCCTGGCGACCGGCGCCGGCTCCACCGCCGTCTTCGCCCAAAGCCTGGGCGAGGACGGGGCGGGCGACATCGCCGTCTCGACCAACAACTTCGTGCGCGGCGGCTCGGGAACCGGCGCCGGCGTCCAGTTCAGCGGCGGGGCGGCCAACACCCTGGCCAACACCGGCCTGGTCTCGGCCGTGTCGGGCAAGGCGATCGTCGGCGGGATCGGCGACGAGCGCATCGACAACCGCGGCATGGTCATCGGCGACATCGACCTGGGCGAGGGCTCCAACGCCTTCGACAACAAGGCCGCCGCGACCTTTATGGCCTTCAAGACCATCGACCTGCGCGATCCGGCCGGAACCGGGCCGCTGGCGGTGTCGGCGGTCTCGACCTCGGGCCTGTCGACGCAGGGGATCTCGGCCCAGGCCGTGCCCGGCGGCGCGGCCACCTTCACCAACGCCGGCGAGTTCCTGATGGGGCTGTCGGCCACGCGCACGCCGATCGACCTGGCGGCCGGGGCGACCTTCGCCAATCTCGACGCCATCGGCACACCCGCGACGAACCCCTTCTACGGGGCGCGGGTGATCAACACCGTGGCGCTGGACGGCCACTATGTGCAGACCTCGACCGGCCACCTGGCCTTCGACGTCGCCTTCGGCCCCTACGCTTCGGACCGCGTCAACGCCACCGGCGACGTGGTGGTGGCCGGCACGGGCGACGTGATCCTCACCTGGCTGCAGGACTCCAAGCCCGTCACCCTGTTCGCGGCCGGCGGCTCGGTCACCGACAACGGGCTGAAGATCGCCGACACGCTGGCCATGGACTACCGCATCCAGACGACGTCCGGCGCGGTGCAGTTGGCCTTCGACACTCACTTCGACCAGGGCTTCCTCAATGTGAACGGCCGCGCCCTGGGCCGGCACATGAACTCGGCGATCGCCGTGGGCGACTCCGGCGGCATCGGCCGCCTGATGGCCCTGATCGGCAACCTCCAGGCCGGCCAGGAAGCCACCTACGCGCGGATCTTCCAGAACCTGAACCCCGAGCCGCACCTGGCCCCGCTGCGCAGCCAGCTGGCCTCGTCCAACGCCTTCTCGGCCCAGTTGTTCGGCTGCGCCAACCCGACCCTGCAGGTCGACGGCAAGTGCTCCTGGGCGACGATCGAGCGGGCCACGGCCGACGGCGAGAGCGACTTCGACACCCTGGGCGTCAAGGCCGAGGGCGGGCGCCTGCGCGGCGGCTTCGAGCAGTCGCTGGACGGCGGCTGGTCGTTCGCCGCGGCCGCGGGCCTGGAGCGCCTGGACCGGGTCAAGGTCGACGGCGTGCGGTCGTGGTCGCAGGGCCAGGGCCTCAGCGCCGGGGCCGGCTTCAAGCGCCGCAGCGGCGGGGCCGAGATGGCCTTCTCGCTGTCGGGCGGCTGGCAATGGATGGAGACGGCTCGCCTGGTCGAGCTCTTCACCATCGGCCGCGCGGAGTCCGACCCGGAAAGCGGCTATGTCCGCGCCGACGCCCGCTTCGCCTACGTCATGGAGAACGGTCGCCTGTTCGTGCGCCCGGCGCTGAACGTCTGGGCCACCGGCCTGCACCAGCAGCGCTTCGAGGAGCGCGGGCTCGACGGCATGGGCGCGCGGGGCCTCTCGCACACCCAGGTCATCGGCACGGCCAATCCCGAGCTCACCCTGGGCTTCGTGCTGAAGGAGACGGCCAAGAGCCAGGCGGCGGTGTCGTTCACGGTCGGCGGCCTCTTCAACTCGACCGACCGGATCGAGATGCCGTTCCAGCTGATCGGGTCCAACCCCTCGTCGGACCCGGCCGACATCCGCACCGCGCTCGACAAGTCGGGCTGGCGCGCGGGCGTCGACCTGCACGTGATCGGCGACGACCGTGTCTCGGTGAAGTTCAACTACACCACCGAGTTCGGCGACCGCACCAGCAACCAGGCCGCCGGCCTGAACGTGCGGGTGCGGTTCTAGGGGAGGGGGCGACCCCTTCCATTTTGGGTCCCCGCCCCCTGATCCCTCTCCCCTTGCGGGAGAGGGTGGCCTGCGAAGCTGGTCGGGTGAGGGGTCTCTCAGACCTGAAAGCCGCGTGCAGCGGTCAGGCCGGGTGGCGCGTCTCCCATCTAGGAGACCCCTCATCCGACGGCCTTCGGAAGGCTCCTTCATGGGCGACGCTGTTCGCCGAAATGGTCAAGCTGTAGCGCTCGAACGCCTCCCCCTACCCAATATCGGGTAGTCGCTACCCAACCTTGGTGAGGCGCCGGGGGCACAGTCGCGTTTAATTGACGCTGCGGCGTGCGGCGCACTGGCGGCGCAGCGCGTTGATCGCCATGTGGGGGCCTCGAAGGATCCCCATGGACACTCTGCTCAAGACCGTCGCTGCTTTTGTCACTGAGCATCAAGCCTGGGCCGGCGTGATCCTTGGCGCCCTGACCTTCGCCGAATCCCTCGTCCTGATCGGCGCCTTCGTGCCGGCGACCGCCCTGATGCTGCTGGCCGGCACCCTGATCGGCGGCGGCGTGCTCGACCCGTTCGAGGTCCTGGCCTGGTGCACGCTCGGCGCGGTGCTGGGCGACGCGGTGTCCTACGGCCTGGGCCGGCGCCTGGGTCCGCGCGCCCTGCGCGCCCCGATCTTCCGCGCCAACCGCCGCACCATCGCCCGCACGCGCCTGTTCGCCCGCCGCTACGGCGTGGCCTCGATCTTCATCGGCCGCTTCTTCGGCCCGCTGCGCGCCTTCGTGCCGATCATGGCCGGCATCCTGCAGATGAAGTCCTGGACCTTCCAGACCGCCAACCTGCTGTCGGCCGTGGTCTGGATCGCCAGCCTGCTGGCCCCCGGCTACCTGGCCGCCCGCAGCCTGTCGGGCGTAAGCCTCGAACTCGGCCTGGCCATCGCCGCCGGCGTCGCCCTGACCGTGGTCGGCGTCGTCGTCGCCTGGCGCCTGACCGCCTCGCGCCGCGTGGCCCAGGCCGTCGTGGTCGCGCGGTCGGAAGCTTAAGAACGACCCCTCTCTCATAGAGAGAGGGAGGGGCCCGCGCCGAAGGTGTGGGAGGGTGAGAGGTTTCACCGTCCGCCGGTAAATCCCCTTGCTTTCCACTGCTTGGTTTTCTGAGTTCGATGCTCGAGCCGATGTTGCGGGTTCGCGCCAAACCTCGGCGTTACGACTGATAGGGGCGTCACAGCGCCTCTTTCGGAGAGTTTGTTACCTCTCACCCTCCCACCGCTGCGCGGCGGGCCCCTCCCTCTCTCAAAGAGAGAGGGTTTTGGCCTTAAGCCGCCGCCCCGTCCGTCATCCACCGCCCGACCAGCCGTCCGCCGCGATCGTGGATCCGCACCTCGACCGGCCGTTCGGACTCCGCCGCCAGCCGTCGCGCGCGGCGTTCGGCCTCGCCGCCGCCGGTGAAGCGCAGCACCTCGCCGGCGCCGTGAACCCGCACGCACCAGCCGCCTTCGCACGGCACGACATCGATGATCCCAAACATGTCGCACCCCTGCGTACGCTGAACTCGGCCACCCAAACGCCGCCCTAGCCGAAAGGTTCGAGGGCGTCGCGACACCGTTTTGCGACGAAGTGTGACGAGGGCTGGCGCTCGCGCGGAAAGTTCATAAAATGACATAAAATATCAAAATGTGGGACGCGCCTCGATGCGCGGCCCCAGGGAGAAAACGATGGCTCACCCTTCGCTGCGCGGCGTCTCGCGTCTTGTCCTGGCCGCCGCGCTCGGCCTCGCGGCGCTGCCAACCCTGGCTGCCGCCCAGGCCTCGGACCGGGTGACGACGCCGCTGGCCGAGGGCTGGACCTTCTTCCAGGGCGACCCCGAGGGGGCCGAGACCGCCGCCTTCGACGACGGCGCCTGGGCCAAGGTCTCCGTGCCCCACGACTGGGCCATCACCGGGCCGTTCGACATCAAGGCTCGCGCCGGCGGGGCGGGCGGCTTCCTGCCCACCGGGATCGGCTGGTATCGCAAGACCCTCGACATCAAGCCGCCGGCGAGAGGCCGCCGCGTCTTCGTCGAGCTGGACGGCGTGATGGAGCGCAGCGGCGTCTGGATCAACGGCCACCATCTGGGCCATCGCCCCAGCGGCTATGTGGGCCTGCGCTACGACATCACTGACTTCATCCGCGCCGACGGGAGGAACGTGCTGGCCGTGCGCGCCGACACCGACCACGCCCCGTCCTCGCGCTGGTACGCGGGCTCGGGCGTCTACGGCAAGGTGCGGCTGATCGAGACCGCCGGCCAGCATGTCGAGCAGGGCGGGGCCTTCGTCAGCGTCACGAAGATCAGCGCCGACCGCGCCACCGCCGACATCGCCGTCGACGTGATCAACGACGCCCATGACGCCGCCAGGGCCGGGCTGGAGGTCGTGCTGCGCGACCCGTCCGGCGCCGAGGTCGCCCGTGGCAAGGTCGCGCCCGTGGCCATCGATCCGGCCCGCACCGAGACCCTCAAACTCTCGCTCGACATCGCCGCGCCCAAGCGCTGGGACCTGGAGACGCCCAACCTCTATCGCGCCGAGATCCGCGTGGTCGGCGAGGGCGGGCAGGGGCTGGACGCCGAGACCGTGCGCTTCGGCGTCCGCGACGTCGCCTTCAAGGCCGACAGCGGCTTCTGGCTCAACGGCCGGAACGTCAAGCTCAAGGGCGTGGCCGTGCACATGGACGGCGGCGCGGTCGGGGCCGCCGTGCCCATGGCCGTCTGGCGCCAGCGTCTGACCGCGCTGAAGGCCCTGGGCGTCAACGCCATCCGCACCGCCCACAACCCGCCGTCGCCCGACTTCCTCGACCTGACCGACGAGATGGGCTTCGTGGTGATGGACGAGCTGTTCGACCAGTGGAACGTCTCCAAGACGCCCGGCGACTACCACCTGTTCTTCAGCGACTGGCACAAGCGCGACGCCCGCGACATGGTCCGCCGCGACCGCAACCACGCCAGCATCATCCTGTGGAGCGCCGGCAACGAGATCCACGACACCGCCTATCCGGTCCAGGCCAAGGCGGCGCTGAAGAGCCTGCTGGCGGTGATGCACGCCACCGACCCGACCCGGCCGGTGACCATGGGCCTGTTTCGGCCCAACGTGACCGGCGACTACCAGAACGGCTTCGCCGACATGCTCGACGTCGTCGGCCAGAACTATCGCGAGAACGAGCTGATCGCCGCCCACAAGGAAAAGCCCTCGCGGATCATCGTCGGGACCGAGAACAGCAAGACCCGCACCTCCTGGGTCGCCGTGCGCGACTACTCGGCCTATGCCGGCATGTTCCT
Organism: Caulobacter sp. SRI_008; assembly: GCF_057586355.1. Lineage (NCBI taxonomy): Bacteria > Pseudomonadati > Pseudomonadota > Alphaproteobacteria > Caulobacterales > Caulobacteraceae > Caulobacter > Caulobacter sp. SRI_008. Next base: position 26,932 of record NZ_JBYCZS010000039.1, on the reverse strand, counting down.
GTGGACCGGCATCGACTATCTGGGCGAGGCCGACCGCAGCGGCTGGCCCAATATCGACAACCCCGCCGGCCTCATCGACCGCACGGGCCTGGCCAAGCCCATCGGACTTCAGAGGGCGTCCTGGTGGGCCGAGAAGCCCGTGCTACACGTGGTGCGCAACGCCATGCCCGCCGCGCCGCCGCCGTCATCCGACGGCGCGGGTCCCGCGCCGGCCCTGCCGACCATGATCGCCGTGGCCACGCCCCAGCCCAAGGTCGCGGTCTACGACGACTGGACGCCTTCGGACCTGACACCGCACGACGAGACCATCGAGGTCTATTCCAACTGTGCCAGCGTCGACGTCTCGCTGAACGGCCGCTGGCTGGGCGCCAAGCCGTTGCCCGCCGACGCCTCGCCGCGCCAGTGGAGCGTGACCTTCGCGCCGGGCGAGGTGAGGGCGGCCTGTCGCGACCCCGGGGTGAAGCTGGAGGACGTGCTGCGCACCGCCGGCAAGCCTGCCCGCGTCGAGCTGTCGGTCGAGGGCGACACGGTCGGGACCGGCTTCGACGACCTGGCCATCGTCCGCGCCCGGGTGGTCGACGCCAAGGGCGTGACCGTGCCTTCGGCGCAGGACGCCATCACCTTCCAGATCTCGGGCGCCGGCGCCTTCGTGGCGGCCGACAACGGCGCGCCGACCGATCATACGTCCTTCGCCTCGCCGACTCGCCAGGCCTGGCAGGGGCGGGCCACAGCCCTGGTGCGCGGGGCGGGGCAGGGCGGAGCGCTCAACGTCACGGCGACGGCGCCGGGTTTGACGCCCGGCAAGGTCGTCTTGAAAACCGTTCGTTGAACATGTTCCGCGACAAAGCGTCACTTTTTGCGGGAAGAGGCTTGAATTCGCCGTTGGTAGCGCTAACTACAGCCTCGTGAGGCGCGAGCGCCTCTGCCCTTCCTGGGCGTTTCCTCCCTAATGAACTAAGCCCGGCGGGTAACCGCCGGGCTTCTTTTTTGCTCGTTTTCCGCTGGCTTACTTCTGCGTCGTCAGGCGGAAGATCATCACGTTCTTGTAGGTCTGGCCCGGATCCAGCCGCACCGGCGCGAACTGCGGCTTGTTGGGCGCGTCGGGGAAGTGCTGCGGCTCCAGCGCGATGCCGTCGCCCTGGCGATAGATCTTGCCGCTCTTGCCCACGGTCGTGCCGTCGATGAAGTTGCCGGCGTAGAACTGGATGCCCGGCTGGTCGGTCAGGATCTCCAGCACGCGGCCGCTCTTGGGATCGGCCAGCTTGGCCCCGAGACGCAGGGCGCCGCCCGCCTTGCCGGTCAGCACGTAGTTGTGGTCGTAGCCGCGGCCGGCGACGATCTGGGCGTCGCTGGCGTCACGGATCCGATCGCCGACAGCGGTGGGCTTGCGGAAGTCGAACACCGTGCCGGCCACTGGCGTGGTCACGCCCGTCGGGATCAGCTCGCCGTCCACCGGCGAATAGCCGTCTGCGGCGATGGTCAGCACATTGCCCATGGCCCCCTCCGACGCGCCTTCGCCGGCGACGTTGAACAGGGCGTGGTTGGTGATATTGACGATGGTCGGCTTGTCGGTCGTGGCGCCGTAGGTGATCGTCAGCTGGTTGTTCTCGTCCAGCGCATAGGTCGCCGTCGCCGTCAGCGTGCCGGGATAGCCTTCCTCGCCGTCCGGGCTGACATGCTCGAAGGTCACCGAGGCGGTCGGGCCGGCCTTGGCGTCGCGCACCGTCCAGACCACCTTGTCGAAGCCCTTCACGCCGCCGTGCAGCGCCGCTACGCCGTTGTTGTTCAGCGCCAGCTGGTAGGTCTTGCCGTCGAGGGTGAACTTGCCCTTGCCGATGCGGTTGGCGAAGCGCCCGACCGAACCGCCGAAATAGTTGGCCGCCTTCACATATTCGGCCGCGTCCTTGTAGCCGAGCACGATGTCGGCCTTCTTGCCGGCGCGGTCGGGGGCGACCAGCGACTGCAGGGTCGCGCCATAGGTGATGACGGTGGCGCTGACCCCTTTGGCGTTGGTCAGGGTAATCGCCTCGACGGCCTGGCCGTCAGGGGTTTGGCCGAAGGACTTGCGGCTGATCTCGGCCGCCCAGGAAGCCTGGGGGAGGGCTACCGACGCACCCGCGGCGGCGGCGAGTACGGCAAGGCTCGGCAGGACGTGGCGCCAGGTCTTCATCAGTTTCCTCTCCGGATCGGGCCCGCCGCGCTCTGTCGGCGTTGACGGCCATTAGGCCGCCATATACTCAGACAAAAAACTAGGGCGCAACGTCAAGACGTCGCCCTTCGCCAACGGGAGACCCGGGAATGCCCGCACCGATCACCACGTCCGCAGGAGCCGGCGCGGCTAGCGTGGGCGACCCCCGCGCTCAGCGCTCCGCGCTGACCCTGCTGGCCAGCCTCTTCTTCATGTGGGGCTTCATCACGGTCATCAACAACACCCTGCTGCCGCACCTGCGCTCGGTGTTCGACCTCAACTACACCCAGACGACCCTGATCGAGTCGGTGTGGTTCATCGCCTACTTCTTCGCCTCCATTCCTTCGGCCAAGCTGATCGAGAAGATCGGCTACAAGAAGTCGATGGTCACCGGCCTGCTGATCATGGCCTTCGGGGCCCTGCTGATGATCCCGGCCGCCCGCATCCCGTCCTACGGCGTGGTGCTGACCGCTCTGTTCATCGTCGCTTCGGGCATCACCCTGCTGCAGGTCGCCGCCAACCCCTACGTGGCCGTGGTCGGCCCGCCGGAGACGGCCTCCTCGCGGCTCAACCTGGTGCAGGCCTTCAACTCGCTGGGCACCACGCTGGCCCCGCTGTTCGGCGGCTACCTGATCCTCAGCCGCAGCGCCTCGGGCAACGCCGAGGCCGGCAAGGTGCTGACCCAGGCCGAGCGCCTGGCCGACGCCCAGTCGGTGCAGCTGCCCTATTTCATCGTCGCCGTGGTGCTGGTCGCCCTGGCCGTGGTCATCGCCCGCTACAAGCTGCCGGACCTGGGCGGCGCCACCCGCCGCGCCGCAGTCAGCGAGCGAAAGAGCCACTCGCTGTGGAAGCACCGCAACCTGGTGCTCGGCATCCCGGCCATCTTCATCTACCTGATCGCCGAGATCGGCGTGTCGAACCTCTTCATCAACTTCGTCTCCGATCCGAAGATCGGCGGCCTGACCCACACCGAGGCCTCGCGCTACCTGTTCCTGCTGTGGGGCGGGATGATGGTCGGCCGCTTCATCGGCAGCGTCTGGATGCGCAAGGTCGACCCGGCCAAGGTGCTGGCGATCTTCTCGAGCCTGGCCTTCGTGGTGATGATCATCACCACCTTCTCCAGCGGCCCGACCGCCATGTGGAGCCTGATCGCCGTGGGCCTGTTCCACTCGATCATGTTCCCGACCATCTTCACCCTGGGCATCAAGGGCCTGGGCGCGCTGACCGAGGAAGGCTCGGGCCTGCTGGTCATGGCCATCGCCGGCGGCGCCCTGGTCATCGTCCAGGGCAAGATCGCCGACACCTACGGCCTGCAGATCTCGTTCCTGGTCACCGCCATCTGCGAGCTCTACGTGCTGTTCTACGCCCTGTGGGGCAGCCGGGTCACCGCCGAGGAGGCGCCCGTGGCCCTCGAAGGCGAGCCGGCGACGGCTGCCGAGTAAAGTCGGGGAGGGGAGCGGTTCGCCGCTCCCCTCCTTCCGCGCCAAACGAAAAGGCCTCGCACCGCAGGGTGCGAGGCCTTCTTGCTTTGTGGGGTCCTGATCGGTCCCCAATTTCCGAGTATCCCCGCGAAGGCGGGGATCCAAGCCGAGTCTGCGGGCCGAGCTACGAACGCGCCCCATCCTGAGAGTCAGCTTGGGTCCCCGCCTTCGCGGGGACACTCGGATTTTATATGGACGATCAGAGCGCCTTCACCGTCACCGTGACTTCGGCCGGGGCCGCGTCCTGGGCCAGCGGGTTGCGCACCGGCAGGGTGAACGGGGCGGCCTCGATCTCGAACACGTCGCCCAGTTGCGTCTGGAAGCCTTCCGAGAACGACAGGGTGGCCGTGCCGAAGAAGTGCACGTGCACGTCGCCCGGGCGGCGGAACAGCGCGTACTTGAAGTGGTGGTGCTCCAGGTTGGCGATGGTGTGGGACATGTTGGCCTCGCCCGACAGGAAGGGCTTCTCCCACACGGTCTCGCCGCCGCGCACGATCCGGCTCGCGCCGCGCACGTCGGCCGGCAGCTCGCCGCTCAGCAGTTCGGGGCCGAGCGCCGCCTGGCGCAGCTTCGAGTGGGCCAGCCACAGATAGTTGCCGCGCTCGATCACGTGGTCGGAGAACTCGTTGGCCAGGCAGAAACCCAGGCGGTGCGGCGTGCCGTCAGGACCGATCAGGTAGACGCCGGCGATCTCGGGCTCCTCGCCGCCGTCCTTGGCGAACGAGGGCGAGGTCAGGGCCTGGCCCGGACCGACCAGCTGCGTGCCGTCGCCCTTGTAGAACCATTCCGGCTGCACGCCTTCCTGGCCGTCGGCGGGCTTGCCGCCCTCGACGCCCATCAGGAACATCCGCATCGAGTCGGTCAGCTGCTCGCCGCTTTGCGCGGCCTTGTGCATCTTGTCGCGGCCCTCGGCCGAGCCCAGGTGGGTCAGGCCGGTGCCGGTCATCACCAGGTGGGCGGGGTCGGCGTGGTCGATCGGGGCCAGGACCCGGCCCTCGGCCAGGGCGGCGGCGACGTCGATCGTCTCGCCCAGCGGGGCGGCCGCGTCGGCCAGGCTGACGCCCTTGTCCACGGCCTGCTGGGCCAGGGCGTAGAGCGTGTCGGCGGCGCCGACCTTGCGGGCCGCGCCCGTGTCGTCGATCGCCGCGAGGGCGCGGGCGCCGTCGGGCGTCTTCAGCTGCACGAACCGCAAGGGCATGGTCGATCCTCTCGTTTGTAATTAGTCAGACAAATAGCGATCGCGGCGGGCAAGTCAAACCCGGATATATGGGCTTCGAGCCGCCCGCCGAACGGCCGGCGAGGGGGCTTCGGATCGGCCGCCAGCCGTTCTATCACCTGATTTATCATACTTTTACCAGGCGGGGTCGCGGCGCCTGAATGTTCGCCTTGAGGTGAATTTCCTTGTCGTCAGACAATTAGTCTCGCTAGAGTCGTCCGCATCACCGGCGGCGACGCCGTTTGGCGACAGCGGAGGCGGCGTGGGCAAGGCGAAGGGTTCGGGCGCGGACGGCGAGTTCGAGCGCGAGGAGGGGTTCTCCGGCCGGATCCACGGGTCGATCGCGCGCACCCTGGGAATCGCCATCGTCTCGGGCCAGTACCAGCCGGGCGACGTGCTCAACAACGAGATCGACGCCAGCGTCCAGCTGCACGTCTCGCGCAGCGCCTATCGCGAGGCCATCCGCATCCTGGCCGCCAAGGGCCTGGTCGAGAGCCGCCCCAAGGCCGGCACCCGGGTCAGCCCGCGTTCGCGCTGGAGCCTGCTGGATCCCGAGGTCCTGGCCTGGTTCTTCGAGGCCGAGCCCAGCGAGGAGTTCCTTACCGGCCTGCACGAACTGCGGATGATCGTCGAGCCGGCCGCCGCGGCCCTGGCCGCCGAACGCCGCGACGAGGACCAGCTGGAGCGCATGCGCACGGCGCTGATCCAGATGCAGCAGCACACCCTGGCCACCGAAGCGGGCCGGGCCGCCGACCGCGACTTCCACGACACCGTGCTCGAGGCCACCAGCAACGAACCGCTGCGCACCCTGTCCAGCAGCATCGGCGCCGCCGTGCGTTGGACCACCATCTTCAAGCAGCGCGACCGCGAACTGGCCCGCGACCCGATTCCCGACCACTGGAAGGTCTTCGACGCCATCGCCGCCGGCCGCGCCGACCAGGCCCGCCAAGCCATGGAACGCCTCGTCGGCCTCGCCCAGGACGACACCCGCGCCGCGATCTCGCGGCGGACGCCGGCTTAGATCCGGGGACGGGTTGCCTCTCTCCCGTAAAATCCCCGCGAAAGCGGGGACCCAGGTTTTTTCGGCCATCCAAGGCGCTCGACGATAAAACGCCTGGGTCCCCGCTTTCGCGGGGATTTTACGGTTGGGGGTCTGCGGACGGGGATTGGCGAGCGTCTATCCCCGGCGATCTCAGCACGAACCCCAACCAATCCAGCCGCTTGCAACTTTCTCAGCGCTCTGGATCAGACGCGCTGAAACCCGCTGCATAATGGACCCCGTCCCGTCGCAGGGAGAGGGCGCAAGGATCCGGCCCGAAGCGTGCGGCGGCGATGCGATCGAGCGGGGCTGAAGGAGCGGCGAGAGCCGGGCCTGAAGGCTTAAATGAGGATGGAGGACGTAAACCCATCCATCGGGAGCTTGCCTAATAGGCTCCCGCCCGTCCGAGGGGCCGCTCCGGCGCCTTCTGTCTGCACGCGATGGCTAGCGAAGCTTACAGCCCGGTTCCGGGGAAGGCACACGCCGAAGGGGGTGAAGGGCGGAAGAGGCCCGCGCGCCCCGGCCTGAGGGATAACGATCGCGCGGGGCGTCAGAGCTTCGTCGAAACGGTATTCAAACACACAGCTCCGGGCGAGGCCCGGACGCCCCGCGCCCTCTCCACACCCTCAGCGGTTCACCGCGTGAGATCGCCCACCCGTTCCCTCTCCCCTTGCGGGAGAGGGTGGCCCCCGCGAAGGCGGGGGTCGGGTGAGGGGTCTCTCAAAACTGAAAGCCGCGTGCAGCGGTCAGGCCGGGTGAAGCGTCTCAAGTCTGAGAAACCCCTCATCCGACGGCCTTCGGCCGCCACCTTCTCCCGCAAGGGGAGAAGGGCTTCTGGAAATCATCCGACAAGCCCCGAACCTCCGCCGCCTGACTATGTCGTTGTATTGCTGGCCCCCACACGACGCCCCGCCTCGATTGACGCTCCGTACGCCCGAGTATACTCAGACAAATAACAACGTGCCGTGTCGACATCCGTGCGACCGAGCCACGTGGCGACGAGAGGGAGAAATCAAGTGAACTCGAAGATGCTGAAGCACGCCCTGATGGGCGGCGTCGCCGCGGTGCTGCTGGCGGCCGGCGCGGCCGGCGCCCAGACCAAGGTCGGCGGGACGCTGCGCGCCGACCAGCCCGGCGCGGTCATCCAGCCCGAGGTCTACGGCCAGTTCGCCGAGCACCTGGGTCGCGGCATCTACGAAGGCGTCTGGGTCGGCGAGGACAGCAAGATCCCCAACATCAAGGGCTACCGCAAGGACGTGGTCGACGCCCTCAAGGCCCTGAAGGTGCCGGTCGTGCGCTGGCCGGGCGGCTGCTTCGCCGACGACTACCACTGGCGCGACGGCATCGGCCCGCGCGACAAGCGCCCCGTCCGCGTCAACGTCCTGTGGGGCGGCGTCGAGGAGCCCAACAGCTTCGGCACCCACGAGTTCATGGACTTCGCCGAGCTGATCGGCACCAAGACCTATGTCGCCGGCAATGTCGGCGCCGGCACGCCGCAGGAAATGGGCCAGTGGCTCGAGTACCTGACCTCGCCCACCCAGTCGACCATCGCCAACGAGCGTCGCGCCAACGGCCGCGACAAGCCCTGGAAGGTCGACTATTTCGGCGTCGGCAACGAGAACTGGGGCTGCGGCGGGCAGATGACGCCCGAGCACTACACCAACCTCTACCGCAACTTCGCCGAGTTCGTGCGCGCGCCGCGCGGCAACCGTCCGGTCAAGGTGGCCTCGGGCCCGAACGCCCAGGACTACAACTGGACCGAGGTCCTGATGAAGGGCGCGGCCAAGAACATGGGCGCGCTCAGCCTGCACTACTACGTCATCCCGACCGGCGACTGGGGCAAGAAGGGCTCGGCCACCGTGTTCGACGAGCAGGCCTGGGGCGACACCCTGGTCCAGGCCGAGAAGATGGAAGAGCTGGTCTCCAAGCACAGCGCCATCATGGACAAGTACGACCCCGAGAAGAAGGTCGGGCTCTATGTCGACGAATGGGGCGTCTGGTACGACGTCGAGCCGGGCACCGAGCCGGGCTTCCTCTACCAGCAGAACACCATGCGCGACGCCATGGTTGCCGCCACGACCCTCAACATCTTCCACAAGCACGCCGACCGGGTGCGCCTGGCCGCCATCGCCCAGATGGTCAACGTGCTGCAGGCGATGATCCTGACCGACAAGGAAAAGATGGTCCTGACGCCCACCTACTGGGTGTTCGACCTCTACAAGCCCTTCCAGGGCGCGACCTATCTGCCGGTCGAGATCGATGCGCCGCAGTACACCATCGGCAAGTCGTCGGTTCCGGCCGTGACGGCCACCGCCGGCAAGGGAACCGACGGCCTCGTCCACCTGGCCCTGACCAATGTCGACCCAAACAAGACCGCCACCATCTCGGTGAAGCTGACCGGCCTTTCCGCCAAGACCGCCAAGGGCCGCGTCCTGACCGGTCCGGAAATGTCCTCGCGCAACACCTTCGACAAGCCCGACGCCGTCAAGCCGGTCGAGTTCAAGGGCGCGACCATCAAGGGCGACGTCCTGACCGCCACACTGCCGGCCAAGTCGGTGGTGGTGCTGGACCTGAACTGAACTCCGGCGGATCGCTGAAACGACGAAGAGCGCCGGTGAAGACCGGCGCTCTTTTTCGTTCCGCCCTCAAAGCTCGTCATCCCGGCCGAAGCGCGCAGCGCGTAGAGCCGGGACCCAGGGGCCGCCGCAATGCGTTGGCGGTCGCCAGGGCGCTCGACCTTATCGCTGCGCCCGGTCCCCTGGGTCCCGGATCGGCCTTCGGCCGTCCGGGATGACGATCAGGGGTTACGGGAGGTTCGTCGGGCCGCGCGGCTCGGCCGCCGGGGCAGGAGCCGCCGGCGCCGGAACCGGCACGGGAGCCGGCGGGGCCGGAGCCGTCGGATCCACCGGCGCCTGGCCCTCGACCGGCGCGGCTTCCGGCTGCAGCGGCAGGCCGTCGGGACCGAGCAGCGGCTCGGCCAGGCTCGGGTCCTCGGCGGCCGTGGTTGCGTCGTCTTCGGCCGGCTTGGGCGCGCCGCCGGTGGCCGACAGGGCGAAGGCCTTCCAGATCTTGGCCGGCAGGCCGCCGCCGACCACGCCGTTCATGGCGCTGTTGTCGTCGTTGCCGACCCAGACGCCGATCACCAGGTCGCCGACATAGCCGACGAAGATCGCGTCGCGATAACCCTGCGTCGTGCCGGTCTTGCCGAAGGCGCCGGGGATGGCGGCCTCCACGCCGGTGCCGCGGTGCACGGCCGAGCGCAGCAGGTCGCGCATGCCGGCCAGTTCGGCCTTCGACAGGGCGCGAGGATTCTTCGACGGCTTCCAGTCGGCCAGGCCGTGGGCCACCACCGGGGTCTCGCCGGCGGCGATGGCGGCGTAGGCGCTGGTCAGTTGCACCAGGCTCATCGGCCCGGTGCCCAGCGCCAGGGTCAGGTCGTCGGGAATCGGTTCGGTGACGCCGAGGTCGCGGGCCGTGGCCACGATGGCCTTGCGGCCGACCTGCTGGGCCAGGCGCACGGCGGCCACGTTGGACGAGCCGGCGAAGGCGGTGATCAGCGGCACTTCGCGGCCGGCGTACTTGCCCTCGTGGTTCTTCGGGCTCCAGCCGCGCACGTCGACCGGCGCGTCGAGGATCGGCGAGGTCGGGGTCATGCCCTGGCGGATGGCGGCCAGGTAGACGAACAGCTTGAAGGCGCTGCCCGGCTGGCGGCCGGCGTCGGCGCGGTTGAACTGGCTGGCCTTGTAGTCGCGGCCGCCGACCATGGCCACGACCCGGCCGTCGGTGCGCATGGCCACGATCGCGCCCTGGGTGACGTTCAGCACCTTGCCGTCGCGGGCGATGGCGTCGTTGAGGATCTTCTCGGCCTTGGCCTGCAGCTTGGCGTCCAGGGTCGTCTGGACGATGGTCTCGCCGTAGCGGGCGTCATAGGCGGCGCGGGCCTGCGGGAACACCCAGTCGGCGAAGTAGGAACCGGTCGGCAGCTTGTCGCGCGGCGGGATCGGATGCATGTCGCGCTTGGCCTTGTCGGCCTGGCCTTGCGTGATCACCTCGGTCTCGACCATGGCGCCCAGCACCACGTCCATCCGCTCGCGGGCGCCTTCGAAGTTCTCGGTCGGAGCCAGGCGCGAGGGGGCCTTGACCATGCCGGCCAGCATGGCGGCCTGGCCGACGCTGAGCTTCTCGGGCGTGGTGTCGAAATAGTGCCGGGCCGCGGCCCGCAGCCCGAACGCGCCTTCGCCGAAATAGACCGCCGACAGGTAGCGCGACAGGATCTCTTCCTTCGAAAGCCGCGCCTCCAGCCACAGGGCGATCAGCGCCTCCTGCGCCTTGCGGCGAAGATTGCGGTCGTTGCTGAGGAAGGCGTTCTTGGCCAGTTGCTGGGTGATGGTCGAGCCGCCCTCGGACACCCCGCCGGCCTTGGCGTTGGCGCCCACGGCGCGGGCGATCGCCTTCGGGTCGATGCCCATGTGCGAATAGAAGCGCCGGTCCTCGATGGCGATGAAGGCGCCGGGCACATAGGCCGGCAGCTTCGAGGCCTCGATCGGGGCCTCCTTGTACGAGCCGCGCCGGGCGATCGGCGTGCCGTCAGAAGCCATCAGCACCATGGTCGGGTTGCTGGCCGGCTCCAGGGCCCGGCCCAGCGGCAGCGACCACAAGAGCCAGGTCACGACCGCGACGATGGCCAAGACGAAGACGCCGGCGCCGATCTGCCACGGCCGCTGCTTCCAGATCGGAATGCGCGGGGCCGGGGTGGGCGCTTCCGTCGCGGGCGCCGCCTCGATCTCTTCCATTTCGGGAGCGACCGCTTCCACGGTCTCCTCGACCTTGGGGGCGTCGTCGTCGGAACCGGTGTTCGGAGCGGCGGGATCGGACATGCGCGATGGAACTCGAAGGCGGGCCGAGAGGGGGCGAAGGCGCGTCAATAGCACAGGCGTGGCAGTCGCCCAGCGTCCGCGTGCCAAATAGGGAAGCGCCCGTTCAGGCCGGAGCGCTCCGCCGACGCTCGAGCAGCAGCAAGGTCAGCGCCGCCAGAAAGCCGAAGGCCAGCAGCAGGGCCGACAACTGGTGGGCCTTGTCCCATTCCAGGCTCTCGACCAGGCGGTAGATCTCGATCGACAGCACCTGCGTCTCACCTGGAATGCCGCCGCCCAGCATCATCACCACCCCGAACTCGCCGATCGTATGGGCGAAGGCCAGCAGGGCCGCGACGGCGTAGCCGGGCAGGGCCAGCGGCAGAGCCACGCGCCAGAAGGTCGCCGCCTTGCCCGCGCCCAGGGTGGCGGCCGCCTCCAGCGGCTCGTCGCCGATGGCCAGGAAGGCGTTGCGCAGCGGCTGCACGGCGAAGGGCAGGGAATAGACCAGCGAGCCGATCACCAAGCCCTCGAAGGTGAAGGCCAGGGTCCGCACCCCGAACGGCGCCAGCAGGAGCATCAGCGGGCTCTTCGGCCCGAGCGCGATCAGCAGATAGAAGCCCAGCACCGTCGGAGGCAGAACGATCGGCAGGGCGACGAGCGCCCCGACCACCGGCTTCAGAACCGACCGGCCCCGCGCCAGCCACCACGCCAGCGGCGTCGACAGCGCCAGCAGCAGCACGGTGACGATCGTGGCCAGCTTCAGGGTCAGCCAGACGACCTCGGCCATGGCCGTCAGCGCACCTCGTAGCCGTAGCGGCGGATGATCGCCTTGGCCTCGCGGCCTTTCAGGAAGGCCAGGAACGCCTTGGCCGCCTCACTGTTTTCGCCGGTCTTCAGCAGCACCGCCTGCTGGTCGATCGGGGTGTGGTCGGCCTTCGGCACCAGCCAGCGCGAGCCGCCCTTGTCGTCGATCACCTGCGACAGGGCCACGAAGCCGAGTTCCGCCGCGCCGGTCTGGACGTACTGGTAGGCCTGGGTGATCGAAGCGCCAGTGACGATCTTCGGCTTCAGGGCGTCTTGCAGCTTGAGCTTGGTCAGCGTCTCGACCGCCGCCAGGCCGTAGGGCGCGGCCTTCGGGTCGGCGATCGACAGCTTCTGGAAATTGCCCTTGGCCAGCACCGCGCCCTTGCCGTCGACCAGGCCCGGGATCTTGCTCCACAGGACGAGACGGCCGGTGGCGTAGGTGAAGCGCGAACCGGGCACGGCCAGGCCTTCGGCCTCGGCCTTCTGCGGCCGCTCGACGTCGGCCGACAGGAAGACCTCGTAGGGCGCGCCGTTGGCGATCTGGGCGTAGAACTGGCCAGACGAGCCGAAGCTCAGCGTCGCCTTGTGGCCGGTGGCCTTCTCGAACTTCTCGGCGATGGCTTTGGCCGGCTCGGTGAAGTTGGCGGCCACCGCCACCTTGGTCTCGCCCGCGAAGGCCGCGCCGGCGACCAGCGACAGCGCTCCGGCCACGATAGCGGCGAGCAGGGGGTGGCGGGCGAGGGGCATCGGCGGCTCGGTTCGGCGGTTATGCATCGTGAGTACATAACGAGCTTTCGCCGGCTGTCAGGCTGTTTTTTCGAGGCCAGCCGGGCGACAAGCGGGCGAATGGAGTCGAAAGGCGTCTCGATGAGCGAAGCGGGCGATCTCAGCGCCAGCCTGATCCTGAGGCGCGGGGCCCTGGCCCGTGTCAGCCTGGAGCGCATCGCCCTGGTCGAGGCCGTGGCCGAGCTCGGCTCGATCAGCGCCGCCGCCAAGCGCCTGGGCCTCAGCTACAAGGGCGCCTGGGACGCCGTGCAGGCGCTCAACAACCTGTTCGACGCCCCCCTGATCGCCGCCAGCGCCGGCGGCAAGTCCGGCGGCGCGGCCCAGGTCACCGCTCGCGGCCATGCGGTCATCAAGGCCTTTCGCGACATGGAGCGCGAGGTCGGGGCGGCTCTTTCGCGGCTCGAAGCGGGTCTGGCGTCCGAAGACGGCGCCGAGCTCTTCTGGAGCCTTGGCCTGCGCACCAGCGCCCGCAACGCGCTGCGCGGAACCGTCGTGGCCCTGGCCCCGGCCGGCGTCACGGTCGAGGTTCGCCTGGCCCTGGGCGGCGGTTTGGAGATCACCTCGGTGATCACTCGCCGCAGCGCCGAGGAGCTGGGCCTGGCCGTGGGGCGGCCCGCCGTGGCCCTGATAAAGTCGAGCTTCGTACGCTTGGCCGCCGAGCCGCCCGCCGCGTCCGGGGGCAACCGGCTGTCAGGCGTCGTTCTCGACCGCGAGGACGGCGAGGCGGCCAGCGAGATCGTCGTCGCCCTGGCCGAGGGCAAGACCCTGGTCGCCACGGTCGCGCGGGACCTCGCCGGGGCTTTCGAATCCGGCGCCGGCGTCCACGCGCTGATCGCGCTGTCGGACGTGATCCTGGCTGTCGATTAGGCCGGCGCCACCCTTGGTCGCAGAGGCGGCGGGCCTGATCTGCACTAGCACTATGCAACGGCGCCTCATGCTTGAGCGGAACTATGTACAAGCATGGCCATGGGCGCAAAACGCTCCCCCCGCGCCGTCGCGGTCCTTAGGGCGATAGCCATGCGCGTTCTCGTCATCGATCCGGATCCGGCCCGCGCCGCCTTGGTGGCCGAAGGGCTGGAGGGCGTGCACCCGCTGGAGGTCCGTCGTTCGGCCCGCTTCGACGAGCGCGAAGCGATCGAGTTCGCGCCCGACGTGGTGGTGATCGCCGCCGAAAGTCCCGATCGCGACACGCTGGAAAGCCTGCGCGAGGCCAGCCAGGCCAATCCGCGTCCCGTGGTGATGTTCGTCGACCGCTCCGAGCCGGGCCTGGCCGAACAGGCCGTGCGGGCCGGCGTGGCGGCCTATGTCGTCGACGGCCTGGCGCCGGCGCGCGTCCGGCCGATTCTCGACGTGGCCATGAGCCGCTTCGCCCTGACCCAGCAGCTTCGTGGGGACCTGGCCAAGGTGAAGGCCGACCTGGAGGCCCGCAAGACGGTCGAGCGGGCCAAGGGGCTGCTGATGAAGGAGCGGGGGCTGGACGAGGACGGCGCCTATCGCCTGCTGCGCAAGCTGGCCATGGACCGCGGCAAGCCCATCGGCGCGATCGCCGCCGACCTGTTGGCTTTCGCGGGAGTGTTGAAGGGGGACGCCTCTTGAGCGGGCTCGCCGATCTGAAGCTGGGCTTCATTCCTCTGACCGACTGCGCGCCGCTGGTGGTGGCCAAGTCTCTCGGCTTCTTCACCGAGGAAGGGCTCGACGTTTCTCTGAGCCGCGAGGCCTCTTGGGCGACGATCCGTGACAAGGTCGCCGTCGGCGCGCTGGACGGCGCCCACATGCTGGCGCCCATGGCCCTGGCCGCGGCGGCCGGCGCGACCGGCGGTCTGACGCTCGACGTCGGCCCCTCGCTGATCGCCCCCATGGCTCTGAACCGTAACGGCAGCGCCATCACCGTCTCGACCGCCCTGGCGGACGCCATGCGCGCGGCTGATCCGGAGGCGATGGCCGAGCAGCCGATCTCGGCCCGGGCCCTGGCCCCGGTGATCGCCGAACGGGCGGGGCAGGGGCTGTCGCCCCTGACCTTCGCGGTCGTGTTTCCCTACTCGATGCACAATTACGAACTGCGCTACTGGCTGGCGCAGGCCGGGATCGACCCGGACCGTGACGTGCGCCTGGTCGTCACCCCGCCGCCGCGCATGGTCGAGCAGATGCGGGCCGGCGACATCGACGGCTTCTGCGTCGGCGCGCCTTGGAACGCCGTGGCCGTGCTCGAAGGCCTGGGCGAGGTGCTGATCAGCGCCTCGGCCTTCTGGCCGGGCGGTCCCGATAAGGTGTTCGGCGTCACCGAGGCCTGGGCTCACCACTATCCGGACGAACTGCGCGCCGCCCTGCGGGCGATGATCCGCGCCTCGGCCTGGGCCGACGATCCCACCAACCGCCAGGACCTGATCGACCTCTTGGCCCGCCCCGACCACGTCGGCGTCGCGCCCGAGGCCCTGGCCCGCGCGCTGAACGACGAGATCGTCTTCCACCGCGACGGCGCGGGCCTGCCGCGCCGCGAGCATGCCCTATGGTTCCTGTCGCAGATGGTGCGCTGGGGGCAGGTCGCGGCCGACATCGATCTCGAGGCGGCGGCCGACGCGGTCTATCGCCCGGACATGTTCCGCGCCGCCGCCCTGACCGCGGGTCCTGTCGTCGATCCCGCCCAGGTGTTCGACGACGGCCCGCCGGCGCTGGCGCCGCTATTCGAGGGACCGGCCTTTGATTCCACGCTCGCCGGCCGGTACGCCGCTGGGTTTTCGATCGGCCGCGCTCGCGCCTGAGGCGCTTTCACCTCTCGCATCTGCACAATGCCTGGGCGCCGTCGGCGCCCTTTTGCTGAGCAATCATGCTGTGGCGACGTTGTGCAGGGCGGCGCCTCTTCGGTTCGTGACATCCGTCCCCGGACCGTTGTTCTGTTAGCTCAAGCCTTCGGACAACGGCGTCCGTGGCTGCCAGAGACGACCGCTCGGATGCGGTCACCCGACGAGGCGACGACGCCTCGCTCTTGCAGACACGCAACACTCCGAGGCGCATCATGATCTCTCGTGACTTCCTCAAGGCCGGCCATACGCCGACCCTGTTCGCCGCGTTCCTTTATTTCGACCTGTCGTTCATGGTCTGGGTGATCCTGGGCCCGCTGGGCGTGGCCATCGCCAAGGATTTCGGGCTCGACCCGGCCCAGAAGGGCCTGATGGTCGCCATTCCCGTGCTGGCCGGCGCCCTGCTGCGCCTCGTCAACGGCATCTTGGTCGATCGCATCGGCCCCAAGAAGACCGGCATGTTCGGCCAGCTGATCGTGCTGGGCGGTCTGGTCACGGCCTGGCTGCTGGGCGTGCACAACTACAATCAGGTCCTGGCCCTGGGTGTGATCCTGGGCGTGGCCGGCGCCTCCTTCGCCGTCGCTCTGCCGCTGGCCTCGCGCTGGTATCCGCAGGAGCACCAGGGCCTGGCCCTGGGCATCGCCGGCGCCGGCAACTCGGGCACGGCCCTGGCCGCCCTGTTCGCGCCGATGCTGGCCAAGACCTTCGGCTGGCAGAACGTCATCGGCCTGGCCGCCATCCCTCTCGCTGTGGCTTTCGTCGTCTACATGCTGCTGGCCAAGGACGCTCCCGAGCAGCCCGCGCCCAAGAAGCTGGCCGAGTATCTCGACGTCCTGAAGGTTCCTGACGCCTGGTGGCTGATGCTGCTCTACGGCGTAACCTTCGGCGGCTTCGTCGGCCTGGCCTCGTCGCTGACCATCTACTTCAACGCCGAGTACGGCCTGGATCCGGTGATCGCCGGCTTCTTCACCGCCGCCTGCGTCTTCGCCGGCTCGTTCATCCGCCCGGTCGGCGGGGGTCTGGCCGACCGCTTCGGCGGGGTGCGCACCCTGACCGTCGTCTACGCCCTGGCCGCCTTCGGCCTGGCGGTGGCCAGCTTCAAGCTGCCCTCGCACTGGCTGGCCCTGGCGGTGCTGATGTTCTCGATGCTGGCCCTGGGCGCTGGCAACGGCGCGGTGTTCCAACTGGCCCCGCAGCGCTTCCGCAAGGAGATCGGCGTCATGACCGGCCTGATCGGCATGACCGGCGGCATCGGCGGTTTCTACCTGGCCTCGACCCTCGGTCTCGCCAAGAAGCTGACCGGCGACTACCAGATTGGCTTCCTCGGCTTCGCGCTCCTGGCGCTGTTCGCGCTCTTCGCCCTGCACGGCCTCAAGGCCCGCTGGCGCGCCGTCTGGCCGACCCTGCACGGCGCCGAAGCCGCTCCGGTTCGCGTCTGATCCTCTTTTCCAAGTGAGCAAAGTCATGACCAAGGAAAAGCTGGTCGTCATCGGCAACGGCATGGCCGGGTGCCGGGCGGTCGAAGAGATCCTCAAGCGCGATCCCTCGCGCTACGAGATCTCGATCTTCGGCGCCGAGCCGCGGGTCAACTACAACCGCATCATGCTGTCGCCGGTGCTGGCTGGCGAGAAGACCTTCGACGACATCGTCATCAACGACGAAGCCTGGTATCGCGACAACGGCATCACCCTGCATGCCGGCCGCTGGGTCACCGGAGTCGATCTGGAAGCCCGCAAGGTGATCGCCGAGGGCGGCCTGGAAGTCGCCTACGACAAGCTGATCCTGGCCACCGGCTCGGATCCGTTCCGCCTGCCGCTGCCGGGCGCCGACCTGTCGGGCGTGGTGACCTTCCGCGACCTCGACGACGTCGACGCCATGATCGCCGCCTCGGCCAAGCCCGGCGCCCGCGCCGTGGTCATCGGCGGCGGCCTGCTGGGCCTGGAAGCCGCCTATGGCCTGGCCCGCCGGGGCATGGGCGCCACGGTCGTCCACCTGATGGACGTGCTGATGGAGCGCCAGCTCGACGAGAGCGCCGGCTATCTGCTGCGCGAGGCCCTGCTGGAGCGCGGCGTCGAGACCGTGCTCGGCGCCCACTCCGAAGCCATCGTCGGCGAGGACGGCAAGGTCACGGGCCTGAAGCTGAAGGACGGCCGCACCCTGCCTTGCGACATCCTGGTGATGGCCGTGGGCATCCGCCCGAACGCTACCCTGGCAAAGGCTTCGGGTCTGCAGGTCAATCGCGGCATCATCGTCGACGACGCCATGCGCACCTCCGATCCAGCGGTGTTCTCGGTCGGCGAATGCGTCGAGCACCGCGGCAACTGCTACGGTCTGGTGGCCCCCATCTGGGACATGTGCCGGGCCCTGGCCGAGGAACTGACCGACGGGGCCGGCGCCTATGCCGGCTCGGTGCTGTCGACCCGACTGAAGGTCTCGGGCGTTGACGTGTTCTCGGCCGGAAAGTTCGCCGGCGGCGAGGGCTGCGAGGACATCGTGTTCCGCGACGCCGGCCGCGGCGTCTACAAGCGCGTGGTGATCGAGGACGGCAAGGTCGCCGGCGCGGTGCTGTTCGGCGATGCGGCCGACGGCGGCTGGTACTTCGACCTGATGAAGGCCGGGACCGACGTCGCCGACATCCGCGACACGATCATCTTTGGTCAGGCGATCACGGAAGGTCTGTCCGGCCTGGACCCTAGTGCGGCCGTTGCGGCCATGCCCGATACGCAGGAAATCTGCGGCTGCAACGGCGTCTGCAAGGGGGCGATCACTTCCGCCATCACCACCCAGGGCCTGACCAGCCTGGACGACGTGCGCGCCGTCACCAAGGCCTCGGCCTCGTGCGGCTCATGCACGCCGCTGGTCGAGCAGGTCATCCGCGCCACGCTCGGCGACGGCTTCAAGGCCCAGACCGGCCCCAAGCCGATGTGCAAATGTACGCACCATCCGCATGGCGTGGTGCGCGAGGCGATCCTGGCCCAGGACCTGAAGTCCATGCCCGCCGTCATGCAGGCCATGGAATGGACCACCCCCGACGGCTGCGCCTCGTGCCGCCCGGCCCTGAATTACTATCTGCTGTGCGCCTGGCCCGGCGAATACAAGGACGACAGCCAGTCGCGCTTCATCAACGAGCGCGTCCACGCCAACATCCAGAAGGACGGCACCTATTCGGTCGTGCCGCGCATGTGGGGCGGCATGACGACGCCCGATGAGCTGCGCGCCATCGCCGACGTCGCCGACAAGTACGCGATCCCTTCGGTGAAGGTGACCGGCGGCCAGCGCATCGACCTGCTGGGCGTCAAGAAGGACGACCTGCCGGCGGTGTGGGCCGACCTCAACGCCGCGGGCATGGTCAGCGGCCACGCTTACGCCAAGGGCCTGCGCACGGTGAAGACCTGCGTCGGCAGCGACTGGTGCCGGTTCGGCACCCAGGACTCCACGGGCCTCGGCATCAAGCTCGAGAAGTTCATGTGGGGCTCGTGGGCGCCGGCCAAGGTCAAGCTGGCCGTGTCGGGCTGCCCCCGCAACTGCGCGGAATCGACCTGCAAGGACATCGGCGTGATCTGCGTCGACAGCGGCTACGAGATCCATGTCGGCGGCGCCGCCGGCCTGCACATCCAGGGCACGCAGCTGCTGACCAAGGTCGCCACCGAGGAAGAGGCGATCCAGCTGATCTCGGCGGTTATGCAGATGTACCGCGAGGGCGGCTGGTACCTGGAGCGGATCTACAAGTGGATGGCCCGCATCGGCCTGGAAGCCATCCATGCCGCCACCGTCGAGGACCTCGACAACCGCGCCGCGCTCTTCGCCCGCTTCGTGAAGTCGCAGGAGACCGCCCAGGTCGACCCGTGGGCCGAACGCGCCTCGGGCGGCGTCGAGGCCGGTGAATTCAAGCCGATGGCGACGCTTCCGATGGGGATGGCTGCGGAATGACGATCCAGACTTTCGACATCGATCCGGCCTGGCACGACGTCGGCGCCGTCACCGACATCCCGGAGCGCGGTTCGCGTCGGGTGGCGACGGCGCAGGGCGACGTGGCGGTGTTCCGCACCAGCGACGGCCAGGTCTTCGCCCTGGTCGACCGTTGCCCGCACAAGCACGGTCCACTGAGCCAGGGCATCGTCCACGGCCACGGCGTGACCTGCCCGCTGCACAGCTGGGTCATCGACCTGAAGACCGGCCATCCCACCGGCGCCGACGCCGGCAAGGGCTGCACGCCGGTGGTGCCGGTGCGGGTGCAGGACGGCCGCGTCCTGCTGGCCCAGCCGGTGATGGCGGACTGACGCCATGGCCGACGGCTCCGGCGTCATCGCGACGGTCAGGACCACCTGCCCCTATTGCGGCGTCGGTTGCGGCGTCGCGGGCGCGGCGGGAGGCGGCAGGACGCTGGCGGTGTCCGGCGACGCCGCTCACCCGGCCAACAAGGGCCGGCTGTGCTCCAAGGGCTCGGCCCTCGGCGCCACGGTCGGCCTGCAGGGCCGTCTGCTGGAGCCTACGATCAACGGCCGTGTCGCCAGTTGGGGCGAGGCCACGGCCCTGATCGCCAAGCGCTTCCGCGACACCATCGCCCGCCACGGCCGCGACAGCGTCGCCTTCTACGTCTCCGGCCAGCTGCTGACCGAGGACTACTACGTCGCCAACAAGCTGATGAAGGGCTTCATCGGCTCGGGCAACATCGACACCAACAGCCGTCTCTGCATGGCCTCGGCCGTCGCCGCCCACAAGCAGGCTTTCGGCGCCGATCTGGTGCCCGGCTGCTACGAGGATCTCGACGAGGCCGACCTGGTGGTCTTCGCCGGCCACAACGCCGCCTGGACCCATCCGATCCTGTTCCGCCGCCTGGAGGCCGCCAAGGCCCGCGGCCAGAAGCACGTGGTCATCGACCCGCGCCGCACCGACACCGCCGAGGGCGCCGACCTTCACCTGGCCCTGGCGCCGCAGAGCGACGTGCGGCTGTGGAACGGCCTGCTGGCCGAACTCGACCGTCGCGGCCAGCTCGACCTCGACTACATCCGCGAGCACGTGAACGGCTTCGACGCCGTCCGCGAGGCGCTGGCCCAGGACGACCAGTCGCCCGCCGCCGTCGCCGCCGACTGCGGCCTGGCGATCGAGGACCTGCTGGCCTTCTACGACCTGTTCGCCGCCCACCCGAAGACAGTCAGCCTGTTCTCGATGGGCTCCAACCAGTCGGCCCAGGGCGTCGCCAAGGGCCTGGCGATCATCAACACCCATCTGGCCACCGGCCGGATCGGCAAGCCGGGCGCCTGCCCGTTCTCGATCACCGGCCAGCCCAACGCCATGGGCGGGCGCGAGACGGGCGGCATGGCCAACACCCTTGCCGGCCACATGGACTTCGCAGCCGAGGACCGCGACCGCGTCGCCCGCTTCTGGGGCGCGCCCGACACCGCTCGCGCCCCGGGCCTCAAGGCCGTCGAGATGTTCGAGGCCGTGCGGTCGGGCAAGATCAAGGCGATCTGGGTGATGGCGACCAATCCCGCCGTCAGCCTGCCGGACGCCGACGCGGTGCGCGAGGCGCTGGAGGCGTGCCCGTTCGTCGTCGTTTCCGACTGCGTCGAGACCGACACCACGGCCTACGCCCATGTGAAGCTGCCGGCCCTGGCCTGGGCCGAGAAGGACGGCACGGTCACCAATTCCGAGCGCCGCATCTCGCGCCAGCGGGCCCTGTTCCCCGCGCCGGGCCAGGCCCGCGCCGACTGGCGGATCATGGCCGACGTCGCCCAGGGCATGGGCTTCGACGGCTTCGGCTGGCCTTCGCAGGCCTCGATCTTCCGCGAGTGGGCGCGCCTGACGGCCTACGAGAACAAGGGCTCGCGCCTGCTCGACCTGACGGGCATGGCCGCCATGACTCCCGACGACTACGCCGCCATGGCCCCGATCCAGTGGCCGGTCCGTGTGACCGGGCAGGGGACGCCGCGCCTGTTCGTGGACGGCCGCTACCAGACGCCCGATGCTCGCGGCCGGATGGTTCCGGTCCATCCCAAGGGGCCGGCCGACGCGGTCAGCGACGCCTATCCGATGTCGCTCAACACCGGCCGCATCCGCGACCAGTGGCACACCATGACCCGCACGGGCCTGGCCCCCGACCTCTGCCGTCACGCGCCCGAGCCCTTCGTCGAGATTCATCCGCGTGACGCGGAAGCCGCCGGGATCAAGGACGGCACCCTGACGCGGGTCTCCACCGTGCGCGGCGAGGCCGTCGCCCTGGCCAAGGTCACCGACCGCCAGCGGCCCGGCGGCCTCTTCATGCCGATGCACTGGACCGACGCCTTCGCGCCGTCGGGCAAGTCCAACCACCTGATCGCGCCGAACCTCGACCCCACCTCCGGCCAGCCGGAGTTCAAGCACACCCCGGCCCGGGCGCGTCCCTATCGCGAGACCTGGAAGGGTTTCTTCCTGACCCGCGAGAGCATCGCCGCGCCGGCCAATCTCGATCTGGTCTGGCGGCGCATCCCGCAGGACGCCGCCCAGCTGCACGAGTTCGCCGGCCGAGGCGACGCCTCCGAGCGCGAGGCTCTGCGCAAGCGCCTGACCAAGGGCCTGACGGGCGAGACCACCGTGTTCGAGGACGCCGGCGCCGGATCGCGTCGCGAGGCCTGGATCGAGGACGGCAGGCTGGTCGCCGTGCTGTTCCAGACCGCCGCTGGTCGCCTGCCGCCGCGCGACTGGCTGGCCGACCTGTTCGCGCTCGACCAGTTGTCCGCGCAGGACCGCTCGTCGCTGCTGATCGGCCGCCCGCCCGGCGCGCCGGTCGACAAGGGTCCGATGGTCTGCGCCTGCCTGAAGGTCGGCGCCAAGGCCGTGGACGCCGCCATCGCGGCTGGAGCCACCACCGCCGACGCGGTCGGCGCGGCCACCGGCGCCGGAACCAATTGCGGCTCGTGCCGTCCGGAGATCGCCCGGATGATCGCCGCCGCCGCTTCCCTCAAGGCCAAGGAGACCGCCGATGCGTGACGTGTCGCTGGGAGACGTTCTGCTCGTCGGCGCTGGTCCGGGTCCGGTGGACCTGATGACCCTGCGCGCCGCCCGTGCGGTCGAGGGCGCTCAGGCGCTGCTCTACGACGCCCTGGTGTCGGACGAGGCGATCGCCCTGGCGCCGGCCGGCTGCGTGCGGATCCTGACCGGCAAGCGCTCGGGCCGGCCCAGCATGAAGCAGGAGGCGATCAACCGCCTGATGCTGCGTCTGGCCCGTCGAGGTCTGCGCGTGGTGCGGCTCAAGGGCGGCGATCCGTCGGTGTTCGGCCGGGTGGGCGAGGAGGCCGAGTTTCTTCGTGCGCATGGCGTGTGCGTCGAGGTGGTGCCCGGCGTCACCGCCGCCAGCGCCGCCGCCGCGCAGTTCAACTTCCCGCTCACCCATCGCGGCGAGGCCCGCCGGGTGATCTTCACCACGGCCCGCGTCGGCAGCGGCGACGTGATCGAAGACTGGGCCGCCGCTTCGGATCCCGAGGCCACGGTCGCGGTCTATATGGGCGGGGAAGCCGCCGCGGAACTTGGCCGCCGCCTGATCGCGGCCGGTCGTTCGCCCAGCACGCCGGCCCTGGTCGTGGAGCGGGCCGGGGATCCGGCCGCGGCCCTGCGTACGGGTCGTCTCGACACGCTGCCGCAACTGCTGGCCGGCGGAACCGGCGGCCCGGTCCTGATCGTCATCGGCGCCGTCGCCCGCCGCGCCCAGGACCTGCGCTGGACGCCCGAGTTGGCTCAGATCGAAGCAGAGGCGATCCGGGCCTGAGGGCTCATGCCGCCGCCATCGCGGCCGCGGCCTCTTCCTCGTCCTCACGGCGACGCGGCTGCGGACCGGCCACGCGGCCGTAGGCCTCGCGCAGCAGGCGTGAGGGCGACTGCTCGCACGGCGCGACCAGCAGGCCCCGCTTGCGCAGGGCCACGCCCCAGCGGGCGCTGCCGGTCAGCACCGACGCGGCCGGGGCGATCAGCAGACCCACGGCGGCCGGCAGGATCCAGATCCCCAGCGACGGGCCGGCGATCGCCGCGCAGGCCAGCAGCGCGAGGCCGGCGACCATCTCCGGCGCATGCCGTTTCAAGGCCTCGCGCCAGGCCATCTTGTCGACGTCACGACGCTGGGCGGCCCAGCCGGAGTCGCGGCCGGCCAGGATGTCGAGCAGGCAGCGGGCGTGGCCGAACAGCACCGTCGGCGCCGTCAGGGTCGAGTGCACGGTCTCCAGCGCCACCGAGGCCCACAGGCGACGGGCGCCGCCGAAGCCGTCGGCGCGGCCCTCCATGCAGGCGAGAACGACGGCCAGCAGCTTGGGGACGGCCAGGAAGCCCAGCGACACGGCGAAGGCCGCGCCCGCGCCTTCTTCGAGAAAGAGTTCCTCCTGCGCGCCGCCCAGGACAGGGAAGGCGGCCAGCAGGGCGCTCAGCACCACCAGCAGCAGCCAGACCGGCGCCAGCGCATAGGCCAGGGCGCCGCGCAGCAGGTGCAGGCGGCTGACCGGATGCAGGCCCTTCACGCCCAGGATCCCCAGGTGCTGCAGGTTGCCCTGGCTCCAGCGGCGGTCGCGCACCAGCATGTCGGACAGGGTGGGCGGGGCCTCCTCGTGCACGTCCTCCAGCGTCGGGGCCATGCGCACGGCCCAGCCGCCGCGGCGCAGCAGGGCCGCCTCGACGAAATCGTGGCTGAGGATCGCGCCCCCGAACGGCGCCTTGCCCGGCAGGTGCGGCAGGCCGCAGCACTCGGCGAAGGCCCGCGTGCGGATTATGGCGTTGTGACCGAAATAGTTGGCCTCGGCGCCGCTCCACCAGGCCAGCGCCCAGGTCGCCAGCGGTCCGTAGGCCCAGGCGGCGAACTGCTCGGCCCGGCCGAACAGGGTGTTGCGGCCGACGATGGTCGAGCCGGCCTGGAGGACGCCCAGCGTCGGGTCGGTCTCCATGGCCCCGGCCATGCGGCGCAGCGAGCGGGCGCTCATCAGGCTGTCGGCGTCGAGCACCGCCATGCATTCGTAGGCGCCGCCGAACCGGCGGACCCAGTCGGCGAGGTTGCCGGTCTTGCGGTCGATGTTGGCCTCGCGGCGGCGGTAGTAGAGGCGGGTGGGCGAGGGGCCGGCGCGGGCGGCCAGCACCGCGCGGCGCTCGGCCTCGGCGATGTCCGGGGCGCGGGTGTCGCTCAGCACGAAGACGTCGAAGGTCGAGGACAGGCGCTCGCGGTCGAGATCGGCGCGCATAGCCTCGATGCGGGCGAACACGGCGGCCACGTCCTCGTTGTAGATCGGCGCCAGCAGGGCGACCCGCTTGCGCAGGTGCGGCGGCGGATCGTCCAGCCGCCGCTCCCAGCTGTCGGGGTTCAGCGCCAGCTGGAAGCCGCCCAGGGCCGCGGCGCAGGAAAAGCCGGTCCATGCCAGCAGGGCAGCGACCAGCAGCGCGTCGATCCATTCCAGCACGGTGACGCCGCCGCCCACGAAGGCGTCCAGCATGGTCGTCAGGCCAAAGCCGAAGGACAGCAGGGTGAAGGCGGCCAGCGCCAGCCGCCGCCGCTGGCGAGAGCGCGCCAGCCGTCGCCTGGAGGGCGGCGCCGACAGCGGCCGCACGGGCATGTCGAGCTCGGATTCCTGCGGTAGCCAGGCGTCCGGCCTCGCCTCGTGGGGAATGTTGCAAGGCGGAAGCCGGTCGGCGAGGCGTATGTCCATCGAGGGTCCTTTCGCGCGAAGAACCCTCACCCAGGCAATGGGTTGCGATGCGAAGGAAATATAACCACGGTCACGTTTCGCGAGCCGTGGCCAAGCTCTCGATCTGCTGAAACGAGCAGCAGTTTCAGAGATTTGGCCGCAGTCGCGCCTTGTTTGCGGCGAAGCTGCGGCAATTGTTGCGACGCGGAAAATAAGCGGTGCGCGGACGGATCCGCGCTCCCGTCAGGCGGCCTTCAGCGCCGCGAAGCCGTGTTCCAGGTCGGCGATCAGGTCGGACGGATCCTCCAGCCCGATGTGCAGACGCAGCAGCGGTCCTTCCAGGTTCAACGGCGTCGAGCGGCTCTTCAGTTGCGGGTCGCAGTGGATCGCCAGGCTCTCGAAACCGCCCCAGGAGAAGCCGAGGCCGAACAGGGTCAGGGCGTCGAGGAAGGCGTGCACCGACTTCTGCGAGGCCGGCTTCAGCACCACGCCGAACAGGCCGCAGGCGCCGCTGAAGTCGCGCTTCCAGATTGCGTGGCCGGGATCGTCGGGCAGGGCCGGGTGCAACACGCGGGCGACTTCCGGACGCTGTTGCAGCCAGCGGGCCACGGCCAAGCCGTTCTGTTCGTGGCGCGGCATCCGTGTGGCCAGGGTGCGCAGCCCGCGCAGCATGGCGTAGGCGTCGTCGGGCGACACCGACCAGCCGACGTCCCACATGGCGTTGCCCAGCTCGTCGCCGATCACCGGGTCCATGGTCGTGGCGCTGCCCATGAAGCAGTCGGAGTGACCGCCGACATATTTGGTCAGGGCCTGGACGCTGATCGTCACCCCGTGGGCCAGCGGCTTGAACAGCAGGCCCGCGCCCCAGGTGTTGTCGATCAAGGTGAGGATGCCGCGCGCGTTGGCGGCCGCGGCGATGGCCGGCACATCCTGCATCTCGAAGGTCAGGGAGCCCGGGGCCTCCAGCAGGATTAGCCGGGTCTTCGGGCCGGCCAGGGCGATCAGGGCGTCGGCGTCCAGGGCGGGGTCGTAATAGCGGGTGGTGACGCCGAAGCGGGTGAGGAAGCGGTCGCAGAACCGGCGCGTGGGCTTGTAGGCGCTGTCGACCACCAGCACGTCGTCGCCGGCCTTCAGCACGGCCATCATGGCTCCGGTGATCGCCGCCAGGCCCGAGGGGTACAGCGTCACGTCCGGCGAGCCTTCCAGCTCGGCCAGGGCCGCCTGCAGGGCGGCGGGCGAGGACAGGCCGGTGATGCCGTAGGTCAGCTGGCTGTCATCGTACAGCGAGGCGGCGTTGGGCAGCAGCACGGTCGAGCCGCGCTGGATCGGCGGGTTGACGGTCCGCGCCAGCGACTGGGCCTGCAGGCCCGAACGGATCAGGCGGGTCTTTTCGTCCATGGCGGCGGGACTCGTGAGCACGGGAAGGAACGCCTCGTTTAAGAGCGCCGGCGGTTGCGGTTCAAGGATTTGATCGTCGCCGTGGCGACAGGGCGCGAGAATCTGCCATCCAGGCGCGAGCGCGCCGGCGGTGGCCGGCGGATGAGGGGGAGTAGCATGAGAGTTGTGGTTCTGGGCTTTGCGCTGTGTTCGGCGCTTTCGGGCGGCGTCGCCATGGCCGAAGAGCCTCCCGTCGGCCCGCCGGCCGAGGTGAAGGCCCTGGCGGGTTGCTGGAGCGGCGAGGGGGTGGTGATGGGCAAGCCCGTGACCATCGCCCTGGCCGTCAAGCCCGTGGCCGGCGACGCGATGATGCTGATCGAGGCCGACAGCCACGCCAAGGCCGACCCGGCCGACGCCTACGCCGCCCACCTGCTGTTCGGCGGCCGCACGACCAAGGCGGGCGAGCCGGCCGCGATCGTCGGCCTGTGGGCCGACAGCTTCGGCGGCGACGGGGCTTCGTTGGGGGCGGGCGCGGTCGCCGCCGACGGGTTCGAGGTGGCCTATCCCTACGGCCGCTCCAGCTTCGTCAATCGCTGGAGCCACAAGGCCGACAAGCTGTCCTGGAGCATCGTCATGCGCGACGCCGCCGGCAAGGAGCAGGGCTTCGCGGCCTATGACCTGGCCCGGACGGCGTGCGCCAAGGGGCGGTGAATTAGAAGCTGAGCGGCCGACAACTTTGAGCCTTCTCCCCT